>DASQFQ010000304.1:0-15182 GCA_035633075.1 Solirubrobacteraceae bacterium
CATGCCGGACATCCCGCCTCCGACGACGGCGCAGTCGACCTGTTGGAGCGGGTCGGTCACGGTGTGGCTCCTAGAGCGGCTCGTGCTTGTACAGGGCACGCGTCCACTTGACGATGTGGGGCTCCCACACGCCCCAGCCGCTGACCTCGCGGTAGCGCTCCGTCTCGAAGACCTCGGGTCCGTCGACCTCGTAGAGCGCCAGGTAGCGGCGTGGGGCGCCACGCTCCTGGAATCGCGTCGCAGAATGGAACCCAGGTACGGTCAGCAGCTCGGGGACGTGCACCTCGTCGTACCAGCGGTTCCAATCCGCCTCCCGCGCCTCCTCGGCGAACTCGGACCGCACCACGTACACGTACCGCTCGCGCGGCGGGGGCAGCGTCATGTCGTCTTCTCCGGGATCCTGGGTCGCTGGTCGTCCGGCAGGTCGCGGCGCAGCGCGGGGAGGACATCCTCCGCGAAGCGCTCGATCGCCGAGCAGATCCCGCGCGCGGTGTTGTCGGCGACGTTGAACACTGCGTGGGTCACGCCCGTGCGCGCGAGGCGGTGCATCCGGGCGGTCAGCCGTTCGGCGTCGGGAACGAGCCCGGTCGACGTGCTGATGGTGATGGCCGCGGGATCTCGACCCGCCTCCGCGGCGAGCCGGTGGATCTCCGCGTGCCCGTGCTCGAGCGCCTCGGAGTTCGCGCCGACAGCATGCCAGCCGTCCCCCAGGCGGGCGGTGCGGCGCCAGGCGGCGGGTCCCATCCCACCGATGAGGATCGGCGGTCCGCCCTGTTGCACGGGTAGCGGGCGGCAGGTCAAGGCGGGGAACGAGAAGGCGTCGCCATCGTGGCCCAGCTCCCCCTCCGACCAGAGCGCGCGCATGATGCGCAGCTGCTCATCGAAGCGCTTCCCGCGCCGGCGGAACTGGACGCCGAGCGCGTCGAACTCCTCCTCCCACCAGCCGGCGCCCATCGCGAGGATCGTTCTCCCGCCGGACAGCACGTCGAGGGTCGCGACGGTCTTGGCCGTCAGGAGCGGCTCGCGCATCGGCATGACCAGAACGCTCGTCCCGAGCTGGACGCGGCTCGTCGCGCCGGCGATCACGGAGAGCAGCGCGAACGCCTCGAGGAATCCCTCCTCGCGCCGAAACGGGAGGCCGTCCGCCCTGTACGGATACGTGCTGACCGACTCGTGTGGGTGGACGATGTGATCGGCCACCCACACGGAGTCCAGGCCGGCGTCCTCGGCGCAGCGGGCCACCGACAGCACGCCGTCACGGGTGGCACCGGGGCCCCACTGCGGCACGTGGACGCCGAACCTCACGGCGTCGCGACCTCCGGCACGGGCATCCCGACCACACTGACTGTGTTCACGCGGTCCCCCTTGGTGTCGTGTCACGCTCGGGCAGGGAGCGCTCCGGCTCGCCGACGTAGGCGCCGTCCTGGATATGGCGAAGCGGCTTGCCCGTCTCGATCTCCTCGATCACGTGCGCCATGAGCCCCGGCAGCACGGCGAGCAACGCGAGGGCGACGGTCTGGTCGGCGCTCAGCCCGAGGTCCATGCCGAGGCAGGCCAGGCACCCGTCGATGTTGATCGGGATCCCGGCCTTGCCGGTGATCTCCGCGAACGCGCGGTGGATCGCGCGGTACATCGAGGTGGCCTCGCCGGCGAGCCCCAGCTCGTCGGCCAGCTCGAACAGGACCGTCGCGCGGAAGTCGCCCTCGCGGTGGATCGGATGGCCGAAACCCGGCACGCGGCGACCGGCCGCCTGCAGCTCCTCGACGACCGCGCGGGCCGCGGCATCGACCGAGAGCCCACGCTCGGCGCGCAGCTGCAGCGCGTGGCCGATGAGCTCGAACGCGTGCTGCGGCGACAGCGTGTTCTTGCCGGCCGCGAGCAGCCCGCCCGCCACCGCAGGGACGAACTGCGGGTTGCCCGAGGCGATGTACCGGGCAGCGGTGATCGTCGAGGCCACGAACCCGTGGTCGAGCAGGCTGGTGAGGATCGCGTCTACGAGGCGCGCCCGCTCAGGCGACGGCAGCTCCCCGACGAGCGTGAGATACGTCGCCTCGGCGTACGACAGGCGTCCGATGATCTCCTCGTGGGAATACCCACGGATGAGCACGCGGCCCGCCTGTGCGTCGCTGACGACGGTCTGGAACTCGGTCACTGGCTCACCTCTCGCTGCGCGCGGAAGTCCTCGGTGTCCGGCGTCACGGCGCGCTCGCGCAGCCGGTACTTCTCGATCTTCCCGGTGGGTGTCATGGGCAGCTCCCGCAGGAAGGCGACGTAGCGCGGGACGGCGAACTCCGGCAGCCGCTCGCGGCACCACGCCCACAGCTCGGCGGCCGTCAGCGCGGACCCGGGTTGGCGGACGACGGACACCATGACCTCCTGCTCGATGAAGTCGGACTTCACGCCGTAGGCGGCCGCCAGCGTGACCTCGGGATGGGAGAGCACGGCGTGCTCGACCTCCGAGGAGCTGACGAACTCGCCGGCGCGCCGGATCACGTCGTCGATGCGGTCGGCGAACCAGAGCAGCCCGTCTTCGTCCATGCGGCCGCGGTCGCCGGTGTGGAGCCACAGGTTCCGGAAGGCGCGCGCAGTGCGCTCGCCGTCGCGGTGGTAGCCCAGGCAGGTCGAATAGGGCTCGGCGGGCCGGATGCAGATCTCACCGAGCTCGCCGCGGGGCACGGGCATGTCGTCCTCGTCGACGAGGCGGACGTCGAAGTCGTCGAGGATCCGGCCGGCGGCCCCGACCTTACGATCCGGGCCGTGGTTCCACGCGACGATCGTGGCCTCCGTCGAGCCGTACCCGTGGACGAGCTCGAGGCCGAAGCGGCGCTCGAAGTCCTCGTGGAGGTGCGCCGGGATGGGCACGCCGAACCCGAGCCGCAGCGGGTTCTCATCGTCGCCTCCCGTCTGCTTGGCCAGCAGCACGAGCATCGCGCCCACGAAGGTCAGGATCGTCGACCCCGAGTCGCGCACGTCGTCCCAGAAGGTCGCTCGATCGAAGCGGCGGGCGAGGCGGACCGACGCGCCGAAGACGATCGCCGGCCAGATCCCGTACCCCTGCGCCATGTTGTGGTGCAGGGGTAGGCAGAGGTATATGCGGTCGTCCTCGCAGAGGTCGAACACGCTCGCGGGCTGCCAGCCGTTGATGTAGTGCTGTCCGTGCGGCAGCAGGGCGCCCTTCGCCGGGCCCGTCGAGCCAGAGGTGTACATGACCGCCACGGGGTCCGAGAAGCGGATCGAGCGGTCCGGCGCCGCGGCGGGGTCGACGTCGAGGTCCTCGAACGCGATCGTCTCGAATCGCTCGCTGCGGCCGTCGCCCACGACGATGACGCGACGCAGCTCCGGCAGCCGGTCGGCAACCTCGTCGATCCGCGGCAGGTGGTCGGCTTCGACCACGGCCGTCGCCGCGCGCGAGTGGTTGAAGAGGTGCAGCAGGCGGTCACCCACGTAGTCCGGGTTGGCCGGCACCTCGAGCGCTCCAGCGAGGGCGAGGCCGAACCAGCTCGCGATGAACTCGCGCCGGTTGTCGAGCATCACGACGACCGGATCGCCCTTCTCGACACCGAGCGCGGCGAACGCGCCGCCCATGCCCCGCGCCAGGTCATACGCCCCCGCCCGCGTGAGCTCACCGCGCTCGTCGAGGATGAACGGGTGGTCGCCGTCGCGCTCGGCGTTGCGCGCGAGCATCGCGCCGAGCGTCCGGAGGGCCGGCGGGTCCTTCGGGATCATCGCCCGACGTCCCAGCGCTCGGTGTGCGCCTGCCGGTAGTCCAGGCGGAACCAGCGGAACTCCAGCGCGGTCGCCGAGCCGATGCCGCCCGCGGCGCCGGTGACCATCGCGGTCCTGCCGGTGAACTCGCTCATCGAGCCGCCTCCCCATCGTCGAAGCGCAGGACGACGCCGCTCAGCACCTCAGCCCCATGGAGCGAGCGATGATCACGATCTGCATCTCGGACGTGCCGCCGCCGATCTCCAGGTACTTGGCGTCGCGGTAATGCCGCGCGACCGGGTAGTCGTTCGTGAAGCCGTATCCGCCGAACACCTGGGTGCCCGCCCGGGTCGCCGAGACGTAGGCCTCCGTGGCGAAGAGCTTCGCCGTCGACGCCTCGACATCTGCCGGTTGTCCCGCGTCGAGGAGCTCCGCGGCACGCATGACCAGCAGCTCCGCGGCGTCGGCGGCCACCCGCATGCGAACGAGCTTCTCGGCGACCATCTGAAACTGTCCGATCGGGTGTCCGAAGGCCTCGCGCTCCTTCGCGTGCGCGGTCGCCTGCGTGAGGACGTCGCGCATCGCGCCGACGCAGATCGCCCCGAGCAGCAGGCGCTCCTTCGCAAGCCCGAGCGACAGGGTGTGCCAGCCGTCGTCCGGCTCGCCGATGAGGTCCTCGGCGGGGACCGACACATCGTCGAAGAAGACCTCGCAGAGGTCGATCGCCTTGAGCCCGAGCTTGGACAGCGGCCGGACGGTTACGCCCTCGCTGCGCGGGTCGATCAACAGCAGCGAGAGCCCGTCCTGGCGGCGCTCCGACGGCGTCGTCCGCACCGCCGTGACGATGCGGTCCGCGACCGCCGCCCCCGTGATGAACACCTTCTGGCCGTTGACCCGGTAGCAGCCGTCCTCGCGGACTGCGCGCGTGCGCAGCGCCGCGGCGTCGGACCCGGACCCGGGCTCGGTGAGCGCGAAGGCGATGTTGGCCTCGCCGGCCGCGAGCCGCGGAAGCCATTCCGCGCGCTGCGCCTGCGTTCCCACGCGGCCGAGCAGTTCCGCGCCGAGAACCCAGAGCGAGTAGTAGGCCTGGGCAACCGCCAGCGAGTGGCGGGCGAGCGTCTCATGCACGACGACGAGGTCCGTGGCGCTGCCGCCCGCGCCGCCGTGCCACTCGTCGACCGGCAGCCCGCCCCAGCCCGCCTCCGCGAGCGCGGCCATCGCCTCGCGGGGATAGGACTCCGCGGCGTCGCAGCGCTTGACGTAGTCGGGCGTCACGTGTGCGCGGCAAAGCGCGTCGAGCGCGTCGACCATCGCGCACTGATCGGTGGATCGGCCGCCCGCGACGCTCACGCCGGTCCGCCCCCGAAGCGGCGCCGGGTGCGCACGGCGGAGCCGCGCTGCGACGTGCGTGCGGTCCGCCTCCCCCTCGTGCGGCGCGTCCTCACCGGACGAAACCATACGCGGCGTATTGAAAATGTCAAGGCGCCTGCCGTCGCCCGGGGCGCGGGTACGCTGTGCGCCGTGCGCAGAGCCTCGGACCCGGGCGCGGACGCCGGCCGCCAAGCCGTCCAGCGCGGGCGCCCGCGCAGCGACGAGAAGACGCGCCGGATCCTCCGGACGACCGCTGACCTCCTGCGGTCCGGGCGCTTCACGGACCTCACCGTCGACCTCATCGCCGCCGAGGCGGGCGTGAGCAAGGCGACGATCTACCGGTGGTGGCCGAACAAGTCGGCGCTCGCGATCGACGCGTTCCTCATCGACCACGCGCCGGGCGTCCCCTTCCCCGACACCGGCTCGACCCGGGAGGACGTCCGCCAAGGGGTTCTCGCGCTGGTCGTGCTGTGGACGCACACCGCCACGGGGCCGATCATCGCCAGCCTGATCGCCGAGGCGCAGAACGACGCCGCGCTCGAGGAGGCGATCCGCAGCCGCTTTCTGGCGCCCCGGCGCGCCCTCGGCAAGGCGATCCTGCAGCGCGGGATCGATCGCGGCGAGCTGCGCCCGGACCTCGACCTGGAGGTGGTCCTGGACGCGATCTACGGCCCGATCTACCACCGGTTGCTCTCGCGCCACGCGCCGCTCGACACGACGTTCGCCAACCGGTTGATCGACCTGCTGTTCGACGGGTGCGCCAATCCGCTCGCAGAGTCGGTGCCGGCCGTCGAGGGCGTCTAGCGGGCGGCGGCGTCCGTGCGATCTAATTCGAAACGCCGTGTATGCTTACGCTGGTGGCACCCGCGGCGTTCGCTCAGCGCATTCCGCGGCCGGCCGGATCTCGGAGGTGGGAAACCGTGCGCATGACCGAGGGGACGCGGTCCCTCTGACGGCCGAAAGGGGGACGCCGCAGCCCGAGCCTGCGGGCGCGCCGGCGCGCCGACCGGTGGTGGTCGGCGAGCAGGACCCGGTGGACCGGATCCGCCCGGGCATCACGATCGCGATCGGCGGGTTCATCAACGCGGCCCACCCGATGGCGTGGGTGCGCCAGATCATCCGCCACGGGATCAAGGACCTGACGGTCGTCGGCGCCGCGTCGTCGGGCCTCGAGCTCGACATGCTGATCGCGTCCGGATGCGTGCGCAAGGTGATCTCCCCGTACATCGGGGCCGAAGGCCTGGCGTCGATCGGGCCCGCCTTCCGCCGCGCCGCCCAGAACGGCGAGCTCGCCATATGGGAGCTCGACGAGGCGCACTACTACGCCGGCCTGCGCGCCGCCGCCCAGCGTCTGCCGTTCAACCCGTGGCGCGCTGGGGTCGGCACCTCCTACCCCCGCCTGAACCCGGAGCTGCGGGAGTTCCGCGACCCCGTCAACGACGAGCTGCTGATCGCGGTGCCCGCCATCGAGATCGACATCGCCCTCCTGCACGCGGCGGTGAGCGACCCGTACGGGAACGTCCAGCACAACGGCTCCGGCTACGGGGATCGGGCGATCCATGCCGCCGCGGACGCCACGTTCGTCCAGGTTGAGCAGATCGTCTCCAACCAGCAGATTCGCGCGAACCCCCTGGCGACCTCGATCCCCGGCGCCGACGGCGTCGCGCGCCTGCCCTATGGCGCGCACCCGTTCGGCTCGCCCGGGTTCCACGGCCCGGACGCCGAGCACATCACCGAGTACGCCAGCGCCGCAGGGGAGTGGCTCAAGACCGGCTCCCGGGGCCGCCTGGACGACTACTTCGAGCGCTACGTGTACGGGCCGGAGGACCACGTCGCCTACCTCGAGCAGGTCGGCGTGCGGCGGCTGGTCGCCCTCCCGGAGTTCGCACCATGACCGCCCCGGCGAGGAGGACGCGATGAACGGCGATGTCATGGCGCTGCCGCCGACGCCCCTGGAGATCATGGCCACGGTGATCGCGCGCGACCTGCGCGACGGCGAGTGGGTGGAGGTCGGGGCGAACCTCCCGGTGCCGCGCGCCGGCGCGCTGCTGGCCCATCTGACCCACGGCCCGAACATGACCGTGATGCTCGGGATGACCAAGGCCTACCTCCACGACGAGCCGGTCATCGACGATTACGCGTTCATCACCGACGTGCGGGCGATGCAGTGGGCGGAGGCCTACTATCCGCACGACCGGCTCCTCGCGGACCAGCGCTTCCGCCGCAACGGCGTCTTCTACGCCGGCGGCATCCAGATCGACCAGCACGGCAACTCGAACCTCATCGGCGTCGGTGACGACCCTCGGCGACTGCGGTTCCGCGGGCCCGGTGGGATCGGCACCTGCAACGCGACGCTCATGAACGGGCGCTGGCACCTGGTCACGACGAGCCATTCGCCGCGTGTCCTCGTCCCGGCCTGCCAGTACGTCTCGGCGCTCGGCTGGGGCGACGGCTCGCCGGACTTCCGGGCGAAGCTGGGGCTCGAGGACAACGGTCCGACGTCGATCATCACGCCGCGCTGCGTCTTCGACTTCGATCCGGCCACGCGCCGCGCCCGACTCAAGTCGCTGCATGCCGGCGTCACGCCGGAGGAGGTGCGCGAGGCAACCGGGTTCGAGATCGTCGTCGACGGCGACGTCCCGACCACGCCGGCGCCGACCGACCACGAGCTGTGGGTGCTCCGCACCCGCCTGGACCGGAAGGGGTCCCTGCGCTGAGTCCGCACCGGATGCGCATGCGCGTCTCGCCGCGCGGCCATGGTTCCTCGCCGGCGGCCGCCGGCCGCTTCGGCGCTACTGAGCGGCCCACTGGTCCCCGAGCGCCTCGGCGAGCACTGCAGCGGTCTCGGCGGGCGTGCGGTGCAGGATGCCCACGAGTTCGAGACCAGCGCCACGACGACCGCCCGCGTGCGCTCGACCAGCCCGAGCATCTCGGGATCGGGGCGCAGGCCCGCGGTGAGCCGCCCCACCAGGCCGTCGGGGCGCACGAACGCCGGCGCGTGCCGCGCCAACAGCGACGCGGCGAGTGCGCGCTCGCAGTCAATGCGGGAGCTCTCGCCGCGCTCGAACGCCGCCAGCGCGGCGGTGGCGGCCGGGTCCTCGGCCATGGAGCGCGCGGCGGCGTCGTGCGGCAGGCCGGCTTCCGCGCAGAATGCGGAGAACGAATCGAACAGGCTCGAGGTCAGCACCCCGGCGAAGTCGAAGAAGACGGCGGCCAACGCGCTGGTCGACGCGCCGGTCGGGGGCGGCATCGTGCGGATCCTGCCAGAGCGGGACGGGTCGCCGTCCAGTAGCGTCCCGGGCGGTCGAGGCTTGGGGGACGGAGAGGTGCTCGAGCAGGAGCCGGAGGTCGATGCGCTCGCCGCCGAGGTCGCGAGCGCATCGCTGACGCCGCTGCGGTTCCTGCGGCGCAGCGCCGACGTGTGGGCGGCGCGGCCGGCGGTCCAGGCCGGACCGCGCGCCTGGACGTACGCCGAGCTGCACGATCGCGTCCGCCGGATGGCCGGGGCGCTGCGGGACGAGCTGGGCATCGGGGACGGCGACCGCGTCGCGATGCTGCTGCCCAACGTTGCGCCGATGCTCGAGCTGCACTACGCCGTCCCCGGGGCCGGCGGCGTGCTCGTCCCGCTCAACACGCGCCTCACCGCCGACGACTACGCGTACGTGCTCGAGCACTCGGGCGCGCGTGCCGTCGTCGCGTACCGGCCGCTCGAGGAGGAGCTGGGCGCCGCGCTCGAGCGCATGGCCGCGGCGCCGCGCGTCGTGTGGGTCGAGGCGGGCGACGACGGGGGTGGGGACGACTCGGAGTACGCGGACCTCCTCGCGGGCGCCCGCCCGGCCGACTTGCTGGTGCCCGACGAGCGTGCGCTGCTGTCGATCAACTACACGTCCGGAACGACCGGTCGCCCCAAGGGCGTGATGTACCGCCACCGCGGGGCGTACCTGCACAGCCTCGGCGTCATCGCTGAGGCTGGCCTCGGCCCTCGGAGCGCCTACCTGTGGACGCTGCCGATGTTCCACTGCCACGGCTGGGCGTACATGTGGGCGGTCACGGCGACGGGCGGCCGTCACGTCTGTCTCGCGCAGGTCGATCCCGCGGCCGTGTGGCCGCTGCTGCTCGGCGAGGGCGTTACGCACTTCTGCGCGGCGCCGACGGTGATCACCATGCTGCTCGAGTCCCCCGCTGCCGCGCCGTGTCCGCAGCCGGTCCGCGTGTTCGTCGGCGGCGCGCCGCCCTCGCCGGCGCTTCTCGGGGACGCTTCGGCGCTCAACCTCGACATCACCCACCTCTACGGCCTCACCGAGACCTACGGACCGATCGGCGTGTGCGCATGGAACCCCGATTGGGATGCCGAGACCCACGAGGTCCAGGCGCGCCTGCGGGCCCGCCAGGGCGTCTCGACGGTGGTGAGCGAACCGCTGCGGGTCGTCGACGAGCACATGCGCGACGTGCCGCGGGACGGCGTCACGATGGGCGAGGTCGCCATGCGCGGGGACAACGTCATGGCCGGGTACTACCGGGATCCCGAGGGCACCCGGCGCGCCTTCGCGGGCGGCTGGTTCCACTCGGGGGATCTCGGCGTGGTGCACCCGGACGGGTACGTCGAGCTGCGCGACCGGCTCAAGGACGTGGTGATCTCCGGCGGCGAGAACATCGCGACGATCGAGGTCGAGCAGGCGCTTGTCGCGCATCCCGCGGTGTCCGAGGCGGCTGTGGTCGGCGCCCCCGACGAGCGCTGGGGCGAGGTCCCCGTGGCCTTCGTCACGGCGGCCGCCGGCGGTGTGCCCGACCCCGAGGAGCTGTGCCGGTTCGCCGGCGAGCGCCTGGCGCGCTTCAAGATCCCGCGCAGGATCGTGGTCGTCGACGACCTGCCGAAGACGGGGACCGGAAAGATCCAGAAGTTCGTGCTGCGCGACCGCGCCGTCTCCGGCCGCTGAGCGGCGCTCGGTCGCCCGTCTCCGCGGCGGGGGGCGAATTACTAGACGCGACGTACCGTCACGCGATAGTGTTCGGCGCAGGAGGGGGAGATCGGGGTAACCGAAAGCCACGCGCCACGTGCCAACGCTCCGACCGTCGCGATCGTCGGTTGCGGCAGGATGGGGCTTCCCATGGCTGAGCGGCTGCTCGTCGCGAGGCTCCCGGTGCGAGCCTTCGACGCCGCGGAGTCGGCCCGCCGGGCGGCCGCGGAGTCCGGCGCAATCCCCGCGGTGACGCCTGCCGACGCGGCCTGCGGCGCGGACGTGGTGATCACGATGCTGCCGAATTCGGCCACCGTCAGGTCGGCCGCGACGGGGGACGACGGGATCCTGACCGGACTGCGGCCGGGCGCCCTCTGGCTCGAGATGACCAGCTCGTCTCCGGACGTGACAAAGGAGCTGGCCGGCGCGGCCGAGGAAGCCGGCGCCGAGCTCCTCGACGCCCCGGTGAGCGGCGGCCCCGCCGGCGCACGCGCCGGCACGCTCACCGTGATGCTCGGCGGCCCCGCCGACCGCGTGGAGCGCGCCCGGCCGGTGCTCGAGCACCTCGGTGAAGAGCTGGTCCACGTGGGGGACCGCCCCGGGGATGGGGATGTCGCCAAGACCGTCAACAACATGCTGTCGGCGACGAACCTCGCCGCCGCCGCGGAGGCCCTGGCGCTCGGCATGCGCGCGGGATTGGCCCCCGACCGCCTGATCGACTGCATCAACGGCGGCTCGGGCGCCTCCCACGCCTCGCGCGTCAAGTTGGCCGGCCATGTGCTCACCGGGCGCTTCTCCGCGGGGTTCACGATCGGGCAGTACCTCAAGGACCTGCACATCGCGCAGGAGACGGCCGCCGCGCACCGCGTTGCCACGCCGGTGAACGCGGTCGCCCTCGCGGTCTGGACGGGACTCGCCGCACGCGGCGCGTCCGACGCCGACCACACCCGTGTCGCGGACCTCGTCGTGCGCGACGCCGGGCTGCGGCCCGACTGGAACAGCATCCCCACGACGGAGGACGAGCATCGATGAGCCGTGAGCAAGCGCAGGAATACCTCGACGACATGGTGCGCCAGCGCGGGTACGTGCTCGAGTACCACAAGCTGCTCGTCGGCGCGGACTTCGAGTTCGCGCGGGCGACCAACGACCTCGTGGGGGCCGCGTACCTGAAGGAGCGGCTCCTGGACCGCAAGACCAAGGAGCTGCTCTTCATCGTCTCGCTGATCGCGCTTCGTGCCCCCAGGGCGCACGTCCAGGGGCACATCCGCGTGGCGCTCGAGCTCGGCCTCGAGCCGCAGGAGATCCTCGAGGCCATCGAGATCGTGATGCCCGAAGCGGGCGTCGTGGCCTTCCAGGAGGGATTCGAGGCGTGGGCCGAGGTGGTCGGCGCCGAGCCGTTGGAGCCGACGGTCGACGTGGCTGGCAAGCGGTCCTAGCTCAGTGCACCGCGAGGGGCACGATTCGACGGTCGTCGCGGCGCCCGCGGTCGGCAGCCCGCCGGGCCCCGTTCCCACCTGGGAGGTCATCGCGGTCCGCTATGCCACCCGGGAGGGACGGCTCGGCGAGCACTTCTACGGCAACGACCCGCACGACGATCCGGCGCCGCTGGACTTCTTCATGTGGGTGTTGCGCTCGGGCGACCGCGCGATCCTCGTCGACGCCGGCTTCACAGAAGAGGAGGCGCGGGCGCGCGGGCGCACGATCGTCGAGCCGGTCCCGGACGTGCTGCGCCGCGTGGGCATCGAGCTCGGGGACGTCCGCGAGACGATCCTCACGCACCTGCACTACGACCACGCCGGCCACGTCCACGCCCTGCCCCGCGCGACGCTGTGGGTGCAGGACGAGGAGGTTCGCTTCTGGACCGGGAGGCACGCGTGGCGCGCGGGCTTCCGCGAGGTCGTGACGCCCGAGGACGTCGTCGGCGTCGTGCGCGCGAACTTCGAGGGCCGCGTGCGCCAGGTCGGCGGCGACGCCCAGCCGGCGCCCGGCGTGACGGTCCATCGCACCGGCGGCCACTCGGCCGGGCTGCAGGTCGTGCGCGTCAACACCGCCGGCGGCACGCTGGTGCTCGCCTCGGACGCCGCCCATCTGTACGCCCATCTCGAGCAGGACCGCCCGTTCTACATCGTGCATTCGCTGGCCCGGATGTACGACGCGTTCGATCGCGTGCGGGAGCTCGCCGGCCCCGAGGGGACCTGGGTGCCCGGCCACGATCCCGAGGTGATGCGGCGCTTCCCGTGCGCGGGCACCGGCCTGGAGGGCATCGCCGTCCGCCTCGGCTAGCGGCGCACCGGATGTTGTACTTCGTCGACGGCGAATGGGTCGCAGAAGAGCGCGCCCGGGTCCCGGTCAGCGACCACGGGTTCCTCTACGGTGACGCCTGCTTCGAGGGGATCGCCGTCTGCATGGGCCGCGTGCTGCACCTCGACGAGCACGTCGAGCGGCTGTTGATGAGCGCCCGGGCGCTGCGCATCACGCCGCCGGTCGGCGCCGAGGAGCTGCGGGCGCTGCTACTGGAGGCGGCGGTGCGCAACGGCATGGCCCAGAGCCCGTCAGGCTACCTGCGCCCGATCATCAGCCGCGGCGCGGGCCCGCTCGGGGTGAGCTGGTCCGATCGCCTCGGGCCGGCCCGGCTGACCATCATCCCGCAGCGCTCGGAGCGCGCAGTCGCGTTCACCGGCGCCATCCACGTGCTCGACGCGGCGGTGACGCGCCAGCGGCGCGCTGATCCGCACGCCGTTGACCCGCGGATCAAGAGCAACAACTACCTCCCCTCGATCCTCGCCTTTCTCGACGCCCGCGCCCGCGGAGCCGACGTCGCGATCCTCTGCGACGAGCGCGGCCACGTGAGCGAGGGGCACGCGATGAACGTGTTCTGCCTGCGTCAGGGGCGCCTGCGAACGCCGCCCGCGACGAGCGCGCTCGAAGGGATCACCCGCCGTCACGTCATCGAGACCGCGCGCCGGCTGGGGCACGACTGCCGCGAGGAGCCCTTCACGCCCTACGACCTGCTGTGTGCCGAGGAGGCCTTCGTCACGTCGTCGCTGGACGGCCTCGCCGCGCTGGGCACCGTGGACGGCATGCGCCTGGCGGCGCCCGGGCCGGTCACGCGCGAGCTGCGCGAGGCCTACGTCGCGCGGGCGCTGACCGACGGCGTCGCGGTCCCGGCGCCGACGGCCGAGCCCGGCGGGAGCCGACCGTGAAGCGCGTCGGCGTGGATGTCGGCGGCACCTTCACGGACGCCGTCGTCTGGAATGAGCAGACCGGTGCGGTGCAGAGCGCGAAGGGCTCGTCCACGCACCCCCACGCCGAGCGCGGCGTGGTCGCCGCGGTCTCGAAGCTGAGCGACGCCGTCGCCGACGGCGCCGCGCGCCACCTGGTGCACGGCACGACCGTGGCCACGAACGCGTGCCTCGAGCGCTCCGGGCCGCGGATCGCGATGCTCTGCACGCGAGGGTTCCGGGACGTCCTTGAGATCGGCCGCCTCACGCGGCCGCCGTCCGAGCTCTACCAGCTGCGCCTACGCGTGCCGGGGCCGCTCGTGCGCCGGCGCGACCGCCTCGAGATCGACGAGCGGATCGACCACACCGGCGCCGTGGTGACGCCGGTGGACGAGGACAGCGTCCGCCGCGCGGCGCAGCTCCTCGTCGCCCGCGGCATCGACAGCGCGGCGGTCTGCCTCATGCACGCGCACGCCAACCCCGAACACGAGCGCCGCGTCCGCGACGTCTTCGCCCAGACCGCACCCGCTGTGCAGGTCTCACTCTCCTCCGACGTGCTGCGGGAGTTCCGCGAGTACGAGCGCGGAAGCACGACGGCGCTCAACGCCTATCTCGTGCCGGTCGTCAGCGGCTACCTGACGGCGCTGCGCGGTGCACTGGACGGCTGGCGGCTCGGGCTTCCGTTCTGGGTCATGCAGTCCAACGGCGGCCTCACCTCGGCCGAGCGCGCCGCCGGCAATCCGGTGACGCTGCTGCTCTCCGGGCCGAGCGGCGGGGTGGTGGCGGGTCGGGTGGCGGCCGAGCAGGCCGGGCTGGCGCACAGCATCACGGCGGACATGGGCGGGACGAGCTTCGACGCCTGCCTGCTTCCCGGCAACGAGCCGGCGATCGCGCGCGGGCGCACCTTCGCCGACGTCCCCGTCGGGGTGCCGGCCATCGACATCCTCACGATCGGGGCCGGCGGCGGAAGCATCGGGTGGGTGGACGCCGGCGGACAGTTCCGCGTCGGTCCGCGCAGCGCGGGGGCAGTCCCCGGACCCGTGTGCTACGGACGCGGCGGCGAGGAGGCGACCGTCACCGACGCCAACCTGGCGCTGGGCATCCTCGGCGCGGGGCAGCTGCTCGGCGGCGAGGTTGCGCTGGACCGGGACGCGGCCGTCCGGGCGTGCGAGCGCCTCGGGGCGAAGCTGCGGCTGTCCGCCCACGAGGCGGCGATCGGCATCCGGCGGATCGTCAACGCCGCGATGGCCGGCGCCGTCCACGCGGTCTCGGTGGGACGCGGCCACGACCCACGCGACTTCGGCCTCGTCGCCTTCGGCGGCGCCGGGCCGATGCACGCGGTCGACATCGCGGCCGACGCCGGGATCCCGACCGTCGTGGTGCCGGCCGTGCCCGGGTGCCACTCAGCGGTGGGTCTGGTCGTCACCGACGTCACGCACGACTACGTCGCGACCGTCCTCGCGCCGGCAGACCCGTCCTCGTGGCCGCGCGTCGGGCGCACGCTGGCCGACCTCGAGCGGGTAGCGCACGAGGAGCTCGCGGAAGAGCGCGTCGACCCTGAGCGGCGGGTCCTGACGCCGGCAGTCGATCTGCGCTATCGCGGCCAGCAGTCGAGCGTCGACGTCCCGCTGCCCGCGGGGACCGGTGGCGAGCGGCTCATTCGAGCGGTGCAGGCGTTCCACGCCCGGCACGAGGAGCTCTACGGCTTCCGCGCCGAGGACGAGCCGGTCGAGGTCGTCAACGTGCGCGTGAACGCCGTCGGCCGCATCGAGCGCGCGGACGCCGCCGACCCGCCCACGCCACGCCCGACGGCCGCAGGAGTGCCGGAGGGCAGCCGCCGCAGCGCGCTCGGCGAGGCCGGCGCCGTGGTCGAGACCCCGGTCTACGCTCGCACCGCGCTTATGCCGGGAGCTCACGTGGCGGGGCC
>DASQFQ010000305.1:0-14155 GCA_035633075.1 Solirubrobacteraceae bacterium
CGAGGAGGTTCCCGCCGCGTAGTCGTCCTTCTCCACCAGCGCGACGGAGTAGCCGCGCGTCGCGGCGTCGAGCGCCACACCGGCCCCGGTGATGCCGCCGCCGATCACGAGCACGTCGAAGGGCTCGGCGGCGAGGGCGGCAACGGCGTCGGAGCGGGGGATCACGGCGCAGTCACAGAGTCTGTCTCAAAACAGGACCGTGCGTCGGGACCAGTCGTGGACCGAGCCGGGCGCCGCACGAATCCGAAAGGGAATCCTGGTGGGATTTCCGAGGGTTCGGGTGGCCGAGGCGAAGCCGGTGACGAGGCCGCAGGCCGAGGCAGGGGGGAAGCCGTCCACGGACGGTATCCGACATACGGGATTCTTGAGACAGGCTCTCAGTCCAGGTAGGCGCGGAAGGCGTCCAGCGGGGCGCGCTCGGGAGCGGTCCTCTCGGGTCCCCGCGGGTGCCCGAGGTGAATGAGCCCGAGCACGTGCTCGCCCTCGCGCACCCCGCAGGCGGTCCGGCCCTCGGGGGTGCGCAGCACGCCGGGTGTGCGCCAGTAGCCGGCCAGGCCGCGTGCGTGCGCGGCGAGCAGGACGATGAAGGTCGCAGCCGCGGCGGCGGCCAGGTCCTCCTCGTCCTGGACCGGGTCTGTCCCGCCCTGGGCGGCGGAGGCGAGGACGAGGGTCGGCGCGCGGTCGAGCTTGGCCGCGGAGTCGGGCCCGGCGGCCGCCTTCAGGGCGGCCAGCGCGTCCGGACCGAGCACGCGGAAACGCCAGGGGTTGGTCAGGTTGTGGTTCGGCGCCCAGCGGGCCAGCTCGAAGAGCTCCTCGAGCGTGGCGCGATCGACCGGCTCGGCAGCATAGGCCTTGCAGGTGCGGCGCGTGCGGATCAGCTCGTCGAGCGACACCGCGTTGAGGCTACTGCGCAGGATTGCGGCGAACCCTTCAGCTTCCGGGGGATTTGGCCGATGAGGAACGCAAGACCGCCCGACCGGAGGAATGACCAAGTGCTGCGCATCGACGAGACGTCCAAGACGCTGGTGGCCCCGCCTGCTGGCGGGTTCGTCACCGAGGTGAGCCCCGACCGCGCCGAGATGCTCGCACTGGTCGGCTCCTCATGGGAGGCCTTCGCCGGCGAGCTCGGCCAGCCGAGCCTGCGGTTCGTCGCCTCCGAGCCCGTCGCGGGCCTCGACGTCCTCGCCTTCGACGAGCAGGCCGGCCGCGCGGTCATCGTGCAGGTCGCCGCTGACACCGGCCAGAGCCAGCTCTCGCGGGCACTCGGCGCCGCCGCGGCCGTCGCCGCCCTGGACGCCGCCTCCCTGGCCGCGATCCACGCGTCGCTGCTGGCCGCCGTGCCCGGCGACTCCCCCCAGATCGTGCTCGTGGCCGCGGCCTTCGACGCGCAGCTGCTCGGCACGGTCGATTGGCTCACCCGCCGTCACGGTCTCGAGGTCTCCTGCTTTGGCGTGACGGTCTTCCGCTTCGGAGCCGAGCGCCTGCTGTCCGTTCGCCGCGAGTACCCGGCCCTGGACGTCCAGGCCGCCGATCCGGCCGTGGAGATGCAGCGCATGCTGGCCGGCGCGGTGGGGAGCACCGAGGCGCCCGCGGTGGCCGCCAACGGCTCCAGCACCCCGCCGCCCGGCATCTAGTCGTATCGCCCCGCCAGGCCCCGAGGCGCCGCTGACCCGCCGTAGGCTCCTGCGCTAGGAGAAGGAGTCCACGAACACGGCGGCCAGGAAGCCCGCGCTGCGCGCACGGGCCGGCAGGTCGGCCGGCACGAGCGCGACCGTGGGCGGGGGGGCGGCGGAGCGCTGCTTCGCCCGCGCAGCGCGACGAGACGTCGCCGGGGCGCGGGGAGCGGGCGTCGCCGCGCGGCGGACGCGCCGGGGAGGCGTCGAGCGCGGCACCGGCGAGAGCGGGAACGGCCTGCGGGCGAGCGCCGTCAGCGCCTGGGCGGTGACCCAGGCGGGTGTCTGGGCGCTGGTACGCGAGTACCGCACGGCCCCGCCGGCTGTGACCAGCGACTCCAGGTAGGCGAGCGGGTTGCGCCCGCCGCGGCGCATGCCGGCCGGGTCGCGACCGCCGGCGAGCAGGCCCTGGACGGCCCACGCGGTCGACTGCGCGTTGGACGGCCCGCCCGGCTGCAGGGGGAAGCCGCCGTCGGCGCCCTGGCGCCGCACGAGGAAGGAGGCGGCGCGACGGACGGTCGGCGTGCCTGCGCGGCCGGCGGCCACGAGGCCCTGAATCGCCGCACCGCTGTCATCGATGCCCGAGCCGCCACCGCGGCCGGCGAAGTTGTAGCCGCCGTCGGGATTGGCCTGTCCGGCGATCCAGCGCCCGGCGGCGCGCACCACGGGGTCGCGCGTGGAGCGCCCGGCGGCGCGCAGGGCCATCGCCGCGAAGGCGGTGGTGTTCACGCGACCCGCGAAGGAGCCGTCGCGGCGGCGCCTTGCGAGCAGCGCGGCCACGAGGTCGCGCCCGCTCGCGCGCGTCGAGGCGCCCGCCGAGGCCAGGACGAGGATCGAGCGGGTGAGCTCGCCGATGTCGTCGCTGCGCGTGATCCCGCGAGCATGCGCCTGCACGTAGGCGAGCACGCTGCGACCGCCGCGGCGCACGTCGGCCGGGTTGCGGCCCGCGGCGGCCAGCCCGAGGGCCGCCCAGCCGGTGTGGAGGTCCGTGGAGGCCCGCCCCGGCGCCGGGCCGAAGCCGCCGTCGGCGTTCTGCGCGCGCTCGAGGTAGGCGACGGCGGGCGCGGGCACCGCCGCTCCCGCTCCCGGCGGTGTCGCCGCCGCGCCGAGGCAGACGGCGGCGAGCAGCCCGGCGGCTAGCGCCGGCGCGGGGCGCCACGTGACGTCGAAGCGCCGCCGGAAGCGAGTGAGCGCGCGCACGAGCGCCGGCCCGAAGGCGAGGCAGAAGAGGACGTTACCGACCACGTGGGCGAGGTCGAAGGCGAACGAGGTCGCGAAGAAGGAGCCCAGCTTGGCGAGCGCATGGTCGCCGGAGTAGATGACCCACAGGTGGACGTTCATCACCGCGCCGTAGGCGGCGCCGGCCAGCCCGCACGCCGCCGCGAGCGCGACGCGCCCGAGCTCCCGCCCCGCCACGCGGGCGAGCAGCGCGCCCCCGATCCCCACGCCGCCCCACGCGCACATCTGCCACGGGGTCCACGGGCCCTGGCCGAAGAACACGTTGGAGGCCAGCGCCGCCACGGCGCCGACCGCGAAGCCCGGCGCGCCGCCCACGGCATAACCCGCGAGCAGCACGATGTCGGTGGTCGGCTTGACGTTGGGCAGCGGCGCGAAGGCGATGCGGCCGAGCGCCGCGAGCGCGGCGAGGGTGGCGACGAGCGCGAGCACGCGCGCGCTGGGATGCGAGCGCTCGTACCACGCGAAGCCCGCCACCAGCGCGAGCCCGAGGACGGCGAAGGAGGCGGCGAGCCAGCTCATGGCGCCACCGCCGGGGCCGACTCGCGCGCGCTCAGCAGCGCCGCCCCCTGCTCGGGGAGCAGCGCCCCGCCCGCCCCGCCGAGGATCCGGGCGGTCTGGGTTGCGAAGTACCAGCCGCCGCCGAGCACCTCGGAGGTGGGGGCGTCGGCGACCACGCGGCCGTCGCCGAGCAGCACCGTCCGCTGCGCCCAGGTCGCGGCGAACTCCGCGTCGTGGGTGGCGACCAGCACCGCCGTGCCCCCCGCCGCCAGGTCGCCCAGCGTCCCCGCGAGCGCGTCCTTGTGCGCGCGATCCATGCCGCGGGTCGGCTCGTCGAGGCAGACCACCGCGGAGGGACCTGTCTCGCCCGTCCGGGCCTCGCCGCCGGCTTCGCCTCGGTGCAGGACGATCGCCAGCGCCAGGCGCTGGCGCTCCCCCCCGGAGAGGTCGCGCGGGTGGCGCTCGGCAAGCCGGCCGAGCCCGGCGGCCGCGAGCGCCGCTTCGGGCAGCTCGTCCCCCACCCGCTCGGCCAGGAGGTAGTCGCCGGGGTGCTGCATGAGCAGGGAGATGCGGCCGCCGCGCGCCAGCCGCCCGCGCGTCGGCTCGGCGAGCCCGGCGGCGAGCCGCAGCAGGGTCGATTTTCCGGCGCCGTTGCGGCCCATCAACGCCACCCGCTCCCCGGGCTCGAGCGCGAGGTCGACGCTCCGCAGGACGGCGGGGCCTCGCTGGATCTCGTGCCAGACGCCGTCGAGACGCAGGCTCTGTCCCGGCGCGCGGCGGCGGCGCGCGGGGCGCTCCGGCGCGGGCGGGGGGGGCTCTTCGGGCAGCAGGCCGCAGGCGCGCAGCGCCGCCCGCGCGTCCTTGACCGCCACCGGCGGCGGGCGCAGGCCGGCGCGGGCGAACAGCCGCGCGCCCGGCGTCTGCAGCTCGGGCGGCGCCTGCGCGAGGAAGCCGCGCGGATCGGCGTCGCAGGCCACCGCGCCGCCGTCGAGGGCGATCACGCGATCCGCGGCGCCCAGGCAGCGCTCCAGCCGGTGCTCGGCGAGCACGACGGCGGTCCCCCACTCCTCGTTGACACGGCGCAGGACGCCGAGCAGCTCGTCGCCGGCCACCGGATCGAGCTGGGAGGTCGGCTCGTCGAGCAGCAGCAGCCGCGGGCGCCCCGCGAGCGCGGCGCCCAGCGCCACCCGCTGCAGCTCGCCGCCCGACAGCTCGTGCGTCGAGCGGTCCAGCAGCCCGCCGACCCCCAGCGCGAGCGCCGCCTCCTCGACCCCGCGGGCGACCGCCGCGGCACTCCAGCCGCGGTTCTCGAGCGGGAACGCCAGCTCGGCGTGCACGGTGCCCATCACCACCTGGGTCTCGGGATCCTGGAAGAGCGAGCCCGCGACCGCGGCGAGGTCTGCCGGACCGTGCTCGCGGGTGTCGAGGCCGCCGGCCGAGAGCCGCCCGGCGAACTCGCCGCCGTGGAAGTGCGGGACCAGCCCGGCGGCCGCGCGCACCAGGGTGGACTTGCCGGAGCCCGAGGTCCCGGCGAGGACGACGAACTCGCCGGGCTCGATCGCCAGCGTGACGTTGAGCAGCGCGGGGCGCGCGGCCCCGGGATAGGAGTAGGTGACGCGCTCGAGGACCAGGACGCCGCTCATCCCCCCACCCCTCGCCGCTCGGCGAACGGCGCCATCGCGCACAGGACGATCGCCACACCGACTGCGAGCACGGCCGCGTCGATCGGGACGTCCGTCCGCGGGTAGGCCTCGTAGGGATCCCAACCGACGGCGACCTCCCCGACCGCGAGCGCGGCCAGCGCGAGCGCGGAGGCCGCGAAGCCGAGGTCGTGGCGAGACCATGGCCGCACGCGCCGCGGCGGCCGGCGGGCGCCGCCGTAGCCGCGGACCTCGAGCGTCGCGGCCACGTCCACCGCCCGGTCCAGTGCGCCGGCGGTGACCGCGCGCACGATCGCGATCCGGGAGGCGGGCCGGCCGGGGCAGCAGCGCTGAGCGTCGTGCAGCCGCCGCGCGTCGCGCGCGAGCACTGGCACCAGCCGCGTGGCGAGCGCCGCGGTCAGCGCCGAGCGGAAGGACAGGCGCCGGAAAGCGCGCAGGAGGTCGTCTGGATCGACCGCCGCGGAGTGCAGTGCGAAGCAGGCGATGACGACGACCGCGCGCAGCCCGAGCACACCGCCGTAGGCCGTGGCCTCGAGCGTCACGTCGAGCTGGCCCAGCGGCGGCAGCTCGCCCAAGCGGGCGATCACGGTGACGCCGTCGCGGACCACCAGCACGTTGACGAGGGCGATCACCAGCGCGAAGGGCAGCGACCAGCACACGGCACGCACCACCGCAACGCCCACTCCCGCAGCCCCGGCGGCGGCCAGCACGGCGCCAAGCACCGCGAGGAGCAGCAGCGGGTGCTCGAAGGACAGCGCGACGGCCGCGAGCACCACGCAGTAGGCCGAGCCGACCACGGCGCGGGCAGCGTGCAGCGGGCTGAAGCGGCGGCGGTAGCTCACGGGTTCGCGCTCGCCGGCGGCGGCAGGGGCACGCCGCGCCCGTTCTCCACCGCCAGCGCGAAGTGGTCGAGTAGGCGGTCCTCGTCGACCGCGGCGGCCGCGGCCGCGACGCCCACGTCGTCGGTACCCGTCACCACCCAGGTCGGCTGCTGGTCCCCGAAGCGCGTGGCGGCGACGAGCCCCGCCCCGCCTCCGAGCGTGCGCACCACGTTGCCGCGCGGCTCGAGGAGAGCGAGCCGCCGCCCCGCGGGGTCGAAACGCGCGAACACCCCGGACACGGCGGGCCCGCGCTCGATCCGCTGCGCGGCGGGGTCGCGTCGGACGTCCGCCCAGCGCCCGACGACGATCCGCGCCACCCCGGGGCCGGCCTGCTGACCGATCGTCGCCGTCCCGCTCCCCTTCACGCCCGCGAGCTCCAGCCGCTTGCGCACCTCCTCGCAGGCGCGGCGGCTGTCGGCGGCGCAGTCGACTCGGACGGGGAGGCGCTTGCCGTCGCTGCCGGACATGAACGGCTCGGGGAACGAGCCCACGACCGCCGGCACGCGCATGGCGGCGCCCCAGTCGTGGTGATCCCACCAGACGCGGTCGCCGGCCCTGAGCCTGCGTCCCGCCGCGCCCTGCTCGGCCTCGATGCCGTTGACGTAGTAGAACCAGTCGACCGGGCGGCCGCTGCGGCGGCCGCCGCCGACGCCCTCGATCTCCTGCACGAAGCCGCCGCCGTAGCGCGTCTGGACGTCGAAGCGTCGCTGCAGCAGGCGCATGACCGTCTCGCCGCCCGCGACCTTGCCCTCCTCGGCGAGTCCCAGGCGCTCGGCCCCGAAGTTGCGCGAGACCATCAGCGAGACGCCTCCGGGCTGATCCTCGCCCGAGCCCAGGCCGCAGCCCGCGAGCGCCGCGGCGGCGAGCAGGAGGGCCGCCAGCCGCCTCATCCGACCGTCACCCGGAGCGGGGAGGCACGAACCGCGCCCGCGCCGCTCGCGACCAGCGACGCGCGCCCCGGTGCGGTGGGCGCGGTCAGCGTCGCCGCCCCGTCGGCGCCCGCGACCGCCTCGGCCGTGCCAAGCCGCACCGTCGCGCCGGCCGCGGCGAGGCCGCCGCCGAAATCGTCGTAGCTGCGGACCGTGACCCGAAGCGCCGCGCCCGGCGCCACCCGCGTGCGCTCGGGCACCGCCTCGAGCGTGCGCTGGCAGTTCTGGCGGCGGTCCTGCACGCACCAGAACCACAGCACGCTCTCGCCGTCGCGCAGCCGGCGGCCGGTACCAAAGGAGCCCGCCGGGTCCGCCGCGCCCGCGGTGCCCGTGCGGTGTCCGATCTTGTAGACCCACCCGTCATGGCCGCGGTTGCGCTCGGCGCCGACCTGGGTGACGAACAGTCCGCCCGCGTCACGCGCCGAGCGCCCGCACGAGCCGTAGTCGCGCAGGCGCAGGCGCAGCCCGGTCCCCGCCAGCGCGGACAGCGGCGTCGCCGCCCCCGCCGCGCAGCGCCGGTTGCTCGCGCGCACGCTGCGCGCGCGCAAGGTGACGCTCGCCGGCTCGCGCAGCACGCGCTCCTCGCCGACGACCATCACCCGCACCTCGGCCGCGCCGGCGCCCGCGGGCGCGGCGAGGACGAGGCCGAAAGCAAGGGCGAGGGCGGGCCTCATCACTTGACGCGGAAGCGCACGCGCGCGGGCGCGCCCCGGTTGAAGGCAGCATCGATCGCCTTGGCCTCAAGCACGTAGGAGCCGGCCGGAAGCCGCGCGGGCAGCAGGTAGGACCAGTCCACCCGATCGCCGATGGCGAACCAGAACGCCCGCCCGCAGCGCGTGCCCACGAGCCGCTCCCGGCGACCGCTGAAGTACGAGCAACGCCCGCCCACCCGCCGCGCGAGCCGCAGCTTGACCGTGCGCAGGCCCGAAGGATCGGGACTCACGCTCCCCCGCAGCAGCCGCGGGGCGCGACGGCTCGAGAACGTCGCGCCGTCACGCAGCGCGAGCAGCGTCGTGGGCGGGGTGGAGTCGCGCCCGCTGCCCGGCGTCCCGGTCGTCCCCGTCGAGCCGGGAGCCGTCGTGCCGCAGAACCCGTCCTGCCCGTCGCTCACGCACACGCGCAGGCGGTTGGAGCGGATCGTGCCGGACTTCGTGGCCTTGAGATCCTGGTTGCCGCGCTGGGTGAACGGACCGACGACGGCGGCGCCATCGGCGCCGGTGACGCGGCCGTCGACCGCCGCGCCCCCCACCGCCGAGCCGTTGCCGGCGTCGGCGACCTTGACCGTCGCGGTCTCACCCGGCCGCGCCGAGCCGGGGCCTGTCAGCGCGAGCAGCTGCTCGGTCCCGTCGCCGTAGGCGAAGAGGACGTCGTCGCCAGCCTGTATCGGATCGCCGCAGGACCCGACGCTGGCGGCCTGCGCGTTGTTGTACTCGACCAGGAAGCGGTTCGTCGCCGGGTCGAACTCGACGCTCTCGCCGGCGATCTCGCTGAACGACGGACTGCCCAGGGAGCCGAACCACTGGCCGCGGATGTTGAACGGCGTCCGCTCGGCCGCTTCCGCGACGGCGGCGCCGCGGGTCGGCACGGGCACTGTGCTCGGGCCCTGGTTCTCGGCGGCCGTGCCGTCGCAGCGGTGGTCCGTGGCGTCGTCGGAGAACTTGAAGGTGCGCACGTCGGTGGTCACCGGAGCCTCGAACAAGGTTCGGCTGGGACCCTCGATCCGGAGGTCCACAGTGACCGGCGTCGCCGCGGCGGGCGCCGCGGCGAGCGCAAAGCCGGCCATGAGGCCGGGAAGGATCTTCTTCATGGAGCCACCCCTTTCCACGAGGGCTTGTCGGCTTGCGGTCGGAGGGAGGTCTCCTGGCTTCCGGGCCGACCTCTCGCGCCTTCCCGGCCCCCGCGTGACGGGCCAGTGGCTGCGGCGGCGGCGCGCCGCGTGCGATGGCTTCCCCGGTCACAGTGGCGGGTCCACGCCGGATTCTCACCGGCTTCCCTGTCCACCGACCTTGACGGTGCGGGATGTTACCGTCAGACGCAGCCCATGACCGTCAACCTCACACGCATCTACACCCGCCTCGGCGACGACGGCGAGACGCACCTCGGCGACATGAGCCGGGTGCCCAAGACCCACCCGCGCATCGAGGCCTACGGGACGGTCGACGAGCTCAACGCGCAGCTCGGCGTGGCGCTCGGGCTGCCCGACCTCCCCGAGCCCTACGCGGGGTGGTTGCGCCGGGTGCAGAACGATCTCTTCGACGTGGGCGCCGACATCTCGGTCCCCCACGGGGGCGACCGCTCGAGGCTGCGGATGCGCACCGAGCAGACGGCGTGGCTCGAGGCGGCCTGTGACGAGGTCAACGCGACGCTCGAACCACTGAAGTCCTTCGTGCTCCCGGGAGGCACGCCCGCCGCAGCGCAGCTGCACGTGTGCCGGACGGTCTGCCGCCGCGCCGAGCGGCGCACGATCGAGTGTGGCGACGAGGTCAACCGGGAGTGCGTGCGCTACCTCAACCGCCTCTCCGACCTGCTCTTCATCCTCTCGCGCGGCGCCAACGGCGGCGAGGAGCCGGTGTGGGAGCCAGGCCGCTATCAGTAGCAACGCGATCATCGAGCCGGGCCTCCACCCCGCCGAGCATCGCGCGCTGCGTGAGCTGTACGCGACGAGCCGCCAGCTCGCCGCGCACTGGACCAAGCTGGCCCGGCGGCTCGAGGGCGCCCCGGCGGCGCCCCTGCGCGGCGGCGCCGAGGTGGCCCGCGCGCTGCTCGAGGAGCTCGCCGGGCGGACCAGCGCCTACGGCCTGCACGGCTTCCCGGCCGCCCAGGGCGTCGGCGGCAGGCTCGCCGGCGCGCGCAACACCGCCGCCGACCTGGTGCTCGAGCGCAACCAAGCCCTGCGGCTCGCGCTGCTCGACGCCGAGCACGTCCTGATCCTGCTCGCCTACCTGCGCGCGCTGGCCGCGCAGCGCGGCGACGCGCCGCTCGCGGCCTTCCACGAGGCGTGGGAAACGCGCCTGCGCGCCGTCGAGACGGACGCGCGAGCCGCGGTCATGGCCCTCGCCGCCGACCCGGAGGGGGCGATCCAGCCGGCCGACAGCTCGGCCCTCGGGCGCGCCGGCCACTCCCTCGCGAACGCGATCGGGACGATGGGTGAGGCGGTCGACGGCTCGCCAGTCGGACGCGCGGCGCGGAAGCTGTCGAGCAAGTAGCTATCGCAGGCTCTCCGCAGGAGCGCAACACTAACCGCGGGCGAGCGCCGCGACGCCGGCGGCGACCGCGAGCCCCGCGACGGCGACGGCCGCTGCGCCCGCGATGAAGGCGGTGTGGGCCTGCGCGTAGGCCAACGCCCCGTCGGGATGCGTGAGCACGGCGGCGGCGAGCGCAGCCAGCGCCGCGCCGACCGCCGCGACCGGCCAGACGAGCCCGACGCCGCGGGGCGTCGTCTCCTGCACCGGGCTGCGGCTCAGCCCCGCGAGCACCGCCAGGCCCCACCCGGCCGCCACGAGGAAGCCGCCGATCACGTCGCTCGGGTAGTGCCAGTTGCGCACCAGGATCGAGAAGACGACGCCGACGACGGCGAGCCCGCCGGCGGCGCCCACGAGCGGCCGCCGGCGCGCCGGGACGACCAGCACCAGGCAGAGCACGAGCGACATCGCTGCGGTGGTGTGCCCGCTCGGCCACGAGGCGACCCCGATCGGGTCCGACGCGGGCGCGTGCGCGGCGTCCAGCCCGACGAGCAGGGACTTCACGGCTAGGGTGGTCACATTGGCCCCCACGAGGAGCGCGCCGACCGCGAGGGCGAGGCGAGCGCGGCCGCGAGCCACCGCGACGGCGATCAGGGCGCAGGCGAGCAGCGCGAACGGCCAGGGGTCCACCACGCCGACGACTACCGTGGCGGGACCCACCGTCCGCGGGCGCTCGAGGCCGTGGAAGCCGTCCACGACGGCGCTGTCGAGCCTCGAGGCCACGGGTACGTGGAAGCACACGACCCACAACGCGGCCGCCAGAACCGCACAGCCCAGCGAGCCCAGCAGCAGCAGAGAGGGCCGGCGCGTCATCGTCCCGAGCGTAGCGGTCTCAGCCCGGCGCCCGCCGCAGGCGCACCCGGACCTCGTCCACGCGCGGGGGCGCGGCCGTGAGCTGCCACCCGCGGTTCGCCAGCTCGTAGACGCCGTCGGGCTCGTGCAGCACGATCCGCGGCCGGCCGCCGTCGGCGATCGTGCCCAGCGGGGCGTCGCTCAACGGCCACGTCCCGTAGCCGTCGAGCCGGTCGACCGCTCGGCGAATGTCGGCGTGGCGCACGCCGCGACCCAGCAGCTCGCTGACCACCGCCGCCTCTGCGATGTCCTCGACGCTGTAGACCCGCGGCTCGCCTTCGGACTGCGAGGAGCGGATGTAGCCCCACCGCGCCCACTGGCCGATCGTGGTACCGGACACGCCGGCCAGCTCCCCCACCTCGCCGGCGAGAAAGCGCCCATGCGGTCGGGGACGTCGAGCCACAGCTCGGACGGTATGCCCCCGGGCGGCCGCTGGCGAGTCTGCGCGTCAAGCTGTCGCGCGCGATGACGAACGAGCCGTACGACACGCTCGCCGGGTCTACGAATGGCTCATGCCCGACGCGCTGCTGACGCCCGAGGGCTGCGTCGCAGCGTTCAGTGACGTGGTCGACGAGCTCCGCCCGGGAGCGCGGGTGCTCGACTGCGCGGCGGGCATCGGCCAGCTCGCGGTCGGGCTGGCGCTGCGGGGCTTCGACGTGGCCGCCTCGGACGCGAACGGCGCGATGATCGAGCGTATACGCACCCTCGCCGCCCGCCACGGCGCCGCGCTGGAGGCAACGACGTGCGAGTGGGAGAACCTGACCCGCCAGGGCTGGGGGGAGGCGTTCGACGCCGTCTTCTGCGTGGGCAATTCACTGACGCACGCCACCGGGCAGGCAGGCCGTCGCGCTGCCCTCGCGGCCATGGGCGGCGTGCTCTGCGAGGGTGGGCTGGTCGTCGTCACCTCGCGCAACTGGGAGCGCCTGCGCGACGAGCGGCCGGGCCTGCTCGTGGCCGACCGTCTCGCGGAGCGAGACGGCAGCGAGGGGCTGGTCGTCCACGCATGGACGATCCCGGACGCGTGGGAGGAGACGCATCTCTTCGAGATCGCGGTGGCCGTGATCGACGAGGCGGGCGGCGTGACGACCCGCTCCGAGCGGCTGCCGTTCTGGCCGTTCACCCACCGAACGCTCGAGGGCGATCTGCGCGCCGCCGGGCTCGCGCCGGTCACCAGTACCTACGCCGAGGACGTCGAGCGCTACGTGGTCACAGCACGGCGCGGTCGTTACACCGGCGCCGGTTGACCTGTCCTGGGACGGCACGCTCGAAGCCCGGCAGCGTCGCCAGCAGACGAGCCGCCTCCTCGGGCGGGCGCGATGCGGTCGTGCCGGCCCTTCGGGCGGCGCAGCCCGCGCAACCGCTCGGCTTTAGGGTCCCGCGCCGTGCGTGCCGCTTCCCGGGTCCTCGTACGCAGCGAGTCGTCGCTCGCCGTCGGCGTCGGGATGTGCCTTGCTCTCGGGGGGTTGAGCCTGGGTGTGCCCTCCGGCATGGGCTATGACTCATGGGCGTGGCTTGTCTGGGGCCGAGAGGTACTCCACTTCTCTCTCGATACCGAGGGCGGCCCCTCGTGGAAGCCCCTCCCAGTCATCCTCATCGCGCCGTTCACGCCGCTTGAGGATGTCGCTCCCGCGATCTGGCTTGGATTTTCGCGAGCGGCGGCGTTCGCCGCGCTGCTCCTCGCCTACCGAGTAGCCTCGCGGATCGCCGGCAGCCGTCTCGCCGGCGTTGTTGCTGCTGCTGCGCTCGCTCTCAGCGCGGACTTCTTTGTCACCGCGCTGCGGGGCTATTCGGAGCCCCTGCTTATCGCGCTCGCACTCGCGGCGATCGACCAGCACTTGGCCCAACGTCGGCTCGTCGTGCTCACGCTAGTCGCGTTTGCAGGGCTTCTGCGCCCGGAGGTGTGGATTTTCGGCGCGATCTACGGATGTTTCCTAGCCATCGCCGACGGCCGCTTCTCTTCCACGAGAGCCCGCTTTCGAGTCATCGCGCTCGTCGCGGTCACACCCGCATCGTGGCTTACGACTGACCTGCTTGGCTCCGGGAATCCGCTAGAAGCGAGCAAGGTCGCAACCACCGCGCCGCAAGGCAGCGCTGCAAAGAGCTCGGCGCCGGCGGTCACCGTGGTGGAGCGCGCCGGAGACGCAGTGATCCTCCCCGTGGTGGTGCTCTTTCTCGTCGCCCTGGGTGTCGCCATATGGCGCGCCGTCGGTCGACGACGCGGCGACGGGACTGATCGAGCTGTGATGTGGCTTGCTGGACTCGCGCTGGGATGGATCATGGTCGTCGCGACCATGGCCGAAGTGGGCTACGCCGGGCGGCGGCGCTACCTCGCCTTGGCCGCCGCGATCATGTGCGTGGTCGCCGCCATAGCCCTTGTGACCATGATCTCGCGGCTGCCTCACCAACGGATTCGGCACATGGCCTTGGGTGCTGCGGTACTTGCGTTTGTGTTGTTTGGATTCTCACCCGCGCGAGCCGACTATCGACTGATCTCACTCGCCGCCGAACAAGAGAGCCAGAACGACGAACTCGGCGATGCAGTCGTGCGCGCTGGAGGACCCGATCGAGTCGCCATGCTCGGCAGCGCGGTCATCAACCCGTTTCTGCACACCGCATTGGCGTGGAAGCTCGATCAGCCCCTTCGTCGCGTACGGCCCACGTGGTCCTCGTCACGACGCAAGCCCAACTGGTCGACGCCCGCAGTTCTCTTCCGCGCCCCCCCGCGCCTGGCGGGGCCGCGGCCCGCGATCCCGCGCGACATCGCGACGAGACAGATCGCTCGCGCGGGCCGATGGCGCGTGGTGACCGCTCGCTAGATCGAGGCGATCAGATCACCTCGCACATTCTCCACTCACACGCGTGGGTTACTCCGCCGGTCGCCTCCCGACCCCTCGCGGCCTTCTGCCGCGCGAGGCGCTTCGAGCTCGCCTCCGGCGACGCTTACTCTGGCTTCGCCGAGAGCCTCTTCAGCGCGTCGTCCACCTCGGCCCGCGCCGAGGCTCTCACCGCGGCGTTCTCCTGCTGGATCTCGAGGTAGATCTCCTTGCGGAACACCGGGATGTCCCGGGGCGCCTGGATGCCGATCCGCACCTTCTCGCCCATGATCGACAGCACCGACACCTCGATGTCATCGCCGATCATGATCGACTGGTTGGACTTGCGTGTCAGGACGAGCATGGC
>DASQFQ010000306.1:0-2290 GCA_035633075.1 Solirubrobacteraceae bacterium
CGCACCACAGTGGCCGCAACCGCCACGCCTGCATCCGCGTGCAAGCAGGCATCTCGGCTGACCGCCGCTTGCTTCTGCCTACGACGACGACCGGGAGTCCAGCCCAGCTGCGAGCAGGCGCTTCGGCTCAGACGCCCGCTCCGGTGGCAAAGCATGAGTGCTCGGCCGGGCGGCGCGCCATCACTTATCGTGAGCTCGAGGCGGAGATGTCCGAGAATTGTCCTTCCCGGACCCGTCCCCGGGTGGCAGGGGCACGACCCTACCCATACGGCCAGCGCTCGCAACATCCGGCCGCGCCGTGCTCCGCGGATGCGCGGTGGCCACGGGCGCGCCGCCGTTTCGGGGTGTCGACGCTTTCATCACGGGGACAGCGACGCCGGGCCGGTGAGCATGCGCAGGCGTGACGTGACGGCCTTCGCGCCCGCGGCCGCGCTGGCGCTACAGCCGGTGACCACGCCGACGACAACGGCGCCGGACAGGCTGGCCACGCCGAGCGGCGCAGCCGCAGCCGCACGGACGGTTGCGGTCCGGGCACAGTTTCGAAGGAGCGCGATCTCGCCGAAGCAATCTCCGCGCTCCAAGGTCGCCACGACCAGGCCGTTGCGGACGACCTCGGCCGATCCGAACTCGACGACGTACACCCGCGCGCCGATCGCTCCCTGCTCGAAGACCGACGCGCCGGCGGTCACGGTTTCGCGTTCCAGGGTGGCGGACAATTGCTGCATCGTTGCCTGTGGGAGCGGCTCGAGCAGGGGGACCAGCCGCAGCAACCGAATGTCGGCGTCGCGCCCCAGCATGCGCAGGTCGAGCCGCCGCAACGCCGGCCAAGCCGCGGCGGCTGCCACGGGTCCGACGAAACCCAGTGTCACGAGCGCTCCGCGGATCCCCAGCAGCTCGATCACCACGGGCGCCACGGCCGCCCCGGCCACCACACCGAGCGTCAGGATTCCCTCGAAGGCCGCGAACACCCGCGCCATCACGGTTTCGTCCGCGAGTCGCGCCGGCAGCGTGAAGGCCCCAACGTCGACTAGTGCGTTGCCGATCCCGACGATCGCGAGCAGCGCGATCGCCGCTGCCTCATGGGGCAGCGCCCCGACCCCGGCGAGCGGGAGGCCCCACAGCATGACGCCGATTCCAAGCCACGTCGCCAGTCGGCCCGGCCGGACGAGCAGGAAGGCCAGGAACGAGCCGACAACGGCCCCCGCGCCCACCGCGCCATTCAGGATGCCGACCCCTGGCGCGCCGGTGTCCAGCAGGCTGACAGCGACGATGACCGACATCACGCTGAGCGCGCCACGCGTGAAGGTCTGTGCGGTCGTCAAGCCCGTGATGAGCAGCAGATCGCGATCGGCCATGATCGTCTTGAGGCCGTCCAGCGCTGTGCGGCCCTTGATCTTCACTGAAGCTGCTCGGAACGGTGCCTCATAGGCCAGCCCGACGACCAAGGCGCCCGCCCCCAGGGAGCACCCCGCGCACGCGGCGAACACGACCGCGGGCCCGGCGGCGCTCAGCCCGACCGCGGCGGCGAGCGGACCGGTCAGGGTGGCCAGCGAATCCAGCAGCCCCCGTACGACGTTCGCGCTTGTCAACTCCTCAGGGCCGGCGCAGAGCGCAGGCAGGAGTGCCGAATGCGCGGGCCGGTACAGGGTCTGCGCGACCGTGGCCAGCGCGACCAGTGCGCCCACGGCCACCAAGGGCCCGTCGATGGCGAGCACCCCCGCCGCGGCGGCGAGCGTTCCGGCGCGGACCAGGCCAACCCCTACCAGCACCCGCTCGCGACGGACCGCATCCGCCACCGTCGCAACGAACGGCGCGAGTAGGGCGCCCGGCAGCATGCGGAGCGCCGCGACAATGCCAACCGCAGCCGGACCGCCGTTCTCGAATGCCACAACACCGAGCGCGACCATGACCGCCCACTCCCCCGCCCACATGACCGCGAAGGACAGCTGAGCACGGCACAGACTCTGGTTCTTCACCGTCAGGGCGCACGCACGCCTACCGTCCCGCACGCGTGTCGGCAGGCCGGTCCTCACGAATCAAGTTGAGTCGGACTCGGTGTCGGCGGCCGGCCTCGGCGGCGCCAGACGACAACTACGGGCGACCGCCTGGAGGGAAACCGTTCCATAACTGCAAGACCGATTTCCCGCGGAATACTTCCCGCCGCCTGAGTCGAGGCGATGCCTTCCGCGTCAAGCGCCGTAGTGCCGTGGTCTGGAGAGCCGCTGCCGTCGGCCGCGAACTTGACCGGGGGCGCTCGCGTTTTACCGCGTGGTCGGCTGCTGGCGCACGC
>DASQFQ010000307.1:0-3231 GCA_035633075.1 Solirubrobacteraceae bacterium
AGGCGTCCGTTGATCGGGACGCTGACCGACGATGCCGAGCTTCGCAAGACCCCGAGCTGGCCGCGAGGTCCGCCTGATGCGAGTCGCGGTGCCGCGGCGGAGCCGCAGCGGTCGTCGGGAGCCGGGCGTCGTCTACGTCGACGTGGCCGCCCAGCCTCGCGCCCCTAGTAGGCGCTGCGCGCCTCCATTACCGTCGCGCTCGGCTGCGTCTGGAGGCGCCCGGCGGCGCTAGGAGATCCGCTCCGCGATCACCCGCAGCCTCGCGCGGTTGTGGCGCGCCTGGATCGTGCGCACCGTTCCCGAGCGCGCGCGCATCGAGATCGACTCCGTGTAGCCCTCGTTGCCGTGGAAGCGCACCCCCTGGAGCATCTCCCCGCTCGTGACTCCGGTTGCGGAGAAGAAGACGTCCCTGCCGCTCACGAGCCGGTCCTTGTCGAGCACCTCGTCCAGGTCGTAGCCGGCGTCGATCGCGGCCTGGCGCTCCTCCTCGTTGCGCGGCCACAGCCGACCCAGGATCTGGCCGCCGATGCACTGGATCGCCGCCGCCGCGAGCACGCCCTCCGGGGTGCCGCCGATCCCCCAGAGCAGGTCCACCGGAGAGCCCGCCGTTACCGCCACCAGCGCGGCGGAGACGTCGCCGTGCGGGATCAGCCGGATCCGCGCGCCGACCTCCCTGATCTCCCTCATCGCCTCCTCGTGGCGCGGGCGGTCGAGCATGATCACCACGATGTCCCCGACCCCCGTGCCCTTCTCCTGCGCCATCAGCTCGAGCGTCTCGGGCAGCGGCCGGTCGAGGTCGAGCAGGTGCGCCAGGTCTCGCGAGGTGGCCATCTTCATCATGTAGACGCACGGCCCGGGGTCGAACATGGTCCCCCGCTCGGCTAGTGCGATCGTCGCGATCGCGTTCGGGAGACCCTTCGCGCACAGCTCGGTGCCCTCGAGCGGGTCGACCGCAACGTCCATCTCGTGCCCAGTGCCGTCGCCTACCTGCTCGCCGTTGTAGAGCATCGGCGCCTCGTCCTTCTCCCCCTCGCCGATCACGACGACCCCGCTCATGCTCACGGTGTCGAGCATGGTGCGCATCGCGTCGACGGCGGCCTGGTCGGCGGCGTGCTTGTCGCCGCGGCCGATCCAGCGCGCGCACGAGAGCGCCGCAGACTCGGTCGTGCGCACGAGCTCGAGCGCGAGGTTGCGGTCGGGCGGAGGCCCGCCGGCGCCGTTCCCGCCGAGATCCGTTGCCGTCTCGTCCCCCATCGCTGTGGACGCTACAACACCCCGGGCGGCTTGCGCGCGTCGCCGTAGACCGCCTGGCGCAGGTAGCCCGCCACCAGCATGCCGGCGGACGGAGAGCAGATCGAGGCGGCGCTGGAGGCGACGACCGGCTGGCGCTTCATGGTCGAGGAGCTGCGGGCGGTGGGTGCCGAGGTGCATCTGGCCGAGCCGGCGGAGACCAGTGCGCTGCGCGGCCCGAAGAAGCGCGCCAAGACCGACCGCCAGGACGCGCGGCGGTTGCGCGAGCTGCTGCAGGCGGGGCGGGTGCCGAAGTCGTGGATCCCGCCCGAGCACATGCTCGAGCTGCGCTCCAGGGTGAGGCTGCGGCACACGCTGATCGACGAGCGCTGCGAGTGGCAGAAGCGCATCCAGGCGCAGCTCTACCACCACGGGCGTCGAGCGCCGGCGGGACCTGCTCAGGCCCGAGAGCCGCGGCTGGCTGGAGGCGCTCGAGTTGCCCGACGCCGCCCACCGCCAGATCCAGGACGCCCTGCAGATGATCGACGCGGTCGATGGGCAGCTTGCGCCGCTTTACCTTGAGCTGCGGGCGCTCGCCCGCCGCCAGCCCGGCTGCCGGGCGCTGATGGCGCACTACGGGATCGGCGAGATCACCTCGGTCGCGATCCCGGCGCAGGGCGCCAAGCGTCACTAGGTCGTGTAGGCCGAGATCGAATCGAGAGCACGCACCGGCGCCGGTGGTCTCCTCGGCGGGGCGCTTTGGTCGATGCGCTTCATGCCCTCGGCGCCCGCATGGTCGGGATGGTCACGCCCTATCGCAAGGGAGCTCACGCGGCTCGTCGCCGGGCACATCGAGGATGGCGGGATCGAGGTCGGCGACCCAATCAGCCTTGAGGTCGTCCGACAACCACGCCGTCGCTGCGCTCGATCCGGAGGACCTCAAGACGCACGGGAAGCGCCTTGACCTGCGTGACTGCGATGCGCTGGTGCTCTCCGCCTGCGTGCAGATGCCCTCGCTCTCGGCCATCGAGGAGGTCGAGCGGCACAGCGGGCTGCCGACGCTGTCCGCCGCTATGGCAACGAGGTGGGCGATCCCGCGCGCGCTCAACCTCGAACAGTGCTGCCGGGCGCGGGCGAAACCTCTTCGTTCTGCGCCCGAACGTATCGCCTAGTCCCATACTCGTGCGCATACGCAGGCACCTCGCCCGACGTGCACCCCGAGTCCGGCCGGACGGTCCGACTTCCTGCGGGCTTGGTCGGCAGCGCGTAGCGAGACTCCGTGCGCCTCGCCCTCGACCGGGCAAAGCGATCAACGCGAGGCTGATCGAGCGGAGCGGGTCTGCTACGGCTTCAGAGCCAGCAGCGCGAGGATAATGCCGACAGGCATCGCTGCGGCGAGAACGCCGCGCGAGAGCAAGCGTCGCAGTCGCACTGCCGTCGGTGCGACCGCCGGCCGAATCCATAGAGCGGGAACCAGTCGCAATACCGGCCATTGGCGGCGGGCCCAGGCCACGATCAGGTCTTCCAGCCGACTGTCGATCGGCGCGCTGAGCCCGCTGAGCATCGCGCGAGGATACGCCTGGGCTCCCTCAACGGCGATCATGCAAGCCCCCGCCCACGACCGCGCGCATCGAGCGATTGTCTCTGAACCAGCGCCACTTCCGCTCCCGCCCGATTCCGACACTCTCGGGAGTCATCCAAGGCACTTGCGCATAGGACGATCTGAGAAGTCGACGTTCCTGGTCGGATCACGCTCGCTTCCGCCGGGCATTGCGCACGCCACGTCCTGCCCGGGCGAGACGAGCGCGAGTCGTCCGTTGCGCTACCGCCAGCGGGACCGCAGACGCAGATCCGGATGGCCCCGTTGCCGCAGCGCGGGCCGCCCTGGGTGCGCGCGTTGCTCAGCCCGTCCTCGGCGCAGCAGTCATCCCCCATGCCCTCGGCGCCCTCTCGCGGCGGCGCGGCTGGTCGGCATGGACCTGGATCGCGCTCGTCGCGGTC
>DASQFQ010000308.1:0-7260 GCA_035633075.1 Solirubrobacteraceae bacterium
CGGCGGGCGGATGAAGATCGAGCGCGATGCCGCAAAGGTCACCGGCGGCGTCCGCCACGGCCACACGCTCGGGGGACCGATCGCGCTCCTGGTCGCCAACCGCGACTACGCGAACTGGGAGGAGCGAATGAACCCGTGGCCGGTCGAGGCCGACGTCCCCGAGGTGCACCTGCCGCGCCCCGGTCATGCCGACCTGGCCGGCGCGCAGAAGTTCGGCTTCACCGATGTGCGCAACGTCCTCGAGCGCGCGAGCGCGCGCGAGACGGCCGCCCGCGTCGCTGGGGGCGCGCTCGCGAAGGCGTTCCTGCGGACGCTCGGCGTCGAGGTGGTCTCCCACGTCACGCAGATCGGATCGGTCCGCGCGCCCCGGCGCAGCGACCTGGCCTACGAGGACTTCGCCGGGGTGGACGACTCGCCCGTGCGCTGCCTGGACGGCGACGCGTCCGCGGCGATGGTCGAGGAGATCGATGCGCTGCGCAAGCGCAACGAGTCGCTGGGCGGCGTCTTCGAGGTGTGGGCCTTCGGGCTCGTGCCTGGCCTCGGCTCGCACGTCACCTGGCAGGCGCGGCTCGACGGGCGCATCGGTCAGGCCATGCTCTCCATCCAGGCGGTGAAGGGATGTGGCATCGGCGACGGGTTCGACCTCGCCGGGCGCCCCGGCTCGGACGCCCATGACGAGATCTTCTATGACGACGAGCGTGGCTACCACCGGGAGACCAACCGCTCGGGGGGCGTGGAAGGCGGCATGACCACGGGCGAGCCGCTTGTCGTGCGCTGTGCGATGAAGCCGCTGCCCACGTTGACCAAGCCGCTGCGCTCCGTCGACATCGCCACCCGGGAGCCGGCCCAGGCGCTGCGCGAGCGCACCGACTCCTGCACAGTGCCGGCGGCGGGCGTGGTGGGGGAGGCGATGCTGGCGCTGGTGCTGGCCGACGCGCACCGGGAGAAGTTCGGGGGCGACCACATCGACGACGTCCGTGCCGCGCTCGCCGCCTACGAGGAGCGGATCGGATGGAAGCGCAGGCGCCCGTAGACGGCGGCAGCGACGATGCGCTCGTGTTCATCGGCTTCATGGGCGCCGGCAAGTCGCTGGCGGCCCGCAGCGCCGCGGCCGAGCTCAACGTCGCGGCCGTCGACTCCGACGCGCTGCTCGAGAAGCGATTGGGCGCATCGATCGAGCAGTACTTCGCCAGCCACGGCGAGGGCGCGTTCCGCGAGCAGGAGGAGGAGGCGGTCAGCGAGCTGCTGGAGGCGCCGCCGGCGCCCGTGATCTCGCTCGGAGGCGGCGCCGTCGGCTCCGAGCGTGTGCGCGAGGCGCTGGCCCGGCACACCGTGGTGCTGCTCGACGTGGACGCCGACACCGCCTGGCAGCGTGCGCGCGGCGGTCGCCCGCTGGCGCGCGACCGCGATCGCTTCGTCGCGTTGCACGCCGAGCGCGCGCCCCGCTACGCCGAGCTGGCAGACGCCATCCTGCCCGCCGGCCGCCGCGACGAGGTGCGTCACGCGCTGCCCGCGATCCGTGCGCTCGCGCAGGCGCCGCCGCAGACCAAGCTCGTGTGGGCCGGCGACTACCCCGTCTACGTCGGCGACGGGCTCGTGGGCGGGCGGCTGTGGCCGCTGGACGGGCGGCGCTTCCTGGTCACCGACAGCACGGTGGGCGAGCATTACGCCTGGCGCCTGCCGGCGCCGGAACTGGAGGTCCGCATCGAGCCGGGCGAGCGCCACAAGACCCTCCAGGGCGCCGAGCGCGTTCTGCGCGCGCTGGCCGCGGCGGGCATGGACGGCGACGACCATGTGATCGCCCTCGGGGGCGGCGTCGTGGGAGACCTCGCCGGCTTCTGCGCCGCGGTCTACCAACGCGGGGTGCGCGTGGTGCAGGTGCCGACCACGCTGGTGGGGCTCGTCGACTCGGCCTACGGGGGCAAGACCGGGGTGGACCTGCCCGAGGGCAAGAACTACGTCGGGGCCTACCACCAGCCCGCCGCGGTGCTCGCCGACCCGGCGACCCTCGCCACGTTGCCCCCCGCCGAGCTGGGCGCCGGGTGGGCCGAGGTCGTCAAGACGGCGCTGATCGCCGGGGGAGAGCTGTGGAAGCGCGTGCGCGCCCGGCCGGCTCCGGCCTTCGACCGCGACCTCGTCCTCGCGTGCGCGCGCGTGAAGCTGCGGATCGTGGCCGAGGACGAGCGCGACGCCGGCGCGCGCCAGGCGCTCAACCTCGGCCACACCGTGGGGCACGCGGTCGAGACGGCGACCGGCTACGCCCGCTACCGGCACGGCGAGGCCGTCGGCCTCGGGCTGCTGGCCGCGCTCACGCTGTCCGGGCAGCCCGAGCTGCGCGACGAGGTCGCCGAGCTGCTCTCGGCCAACGGCCTGCCCACGCGGCTCGACGCCGGGATCGACCGCGAGGCGGTGACCGCCGCGGTGCAGCGCGACAAGAAGCGCCGCGGCGGCCGCGTGGGCTTCGTCCTGCTCGACGAGCCGGGGGAGCCGCGCACCGGTTGCGCCGTGGCCGAGGACGAGCTCCGGGCGGCTCTGGAGAAGCTGGCACGATGAGGAACCGGGTGGCGGTCATGCACGGCGTCAACCTGAACGCCCTCGATCGCCGGCCGGCCGACGTCTACGGCGGGCTCAGCCTCCAGCGGCTCGAGATGCGGATCGGCGGCTACGCCCGCGAGCTGGCCCTGGAGGCGCGCTTCTTTCAGACCAACCACGAGGGCGAGTACGTCGAGGAGCTCCACAAGGCCTCCGACTACGCCGACGGCCTACTGCTCAACCCGGGCGCGTGGACGCACTACGCGTGGTCGCTGCGCGATGCCGTCGAGGTCGCAGGCCTGCCCGCCGTCGAGGTCCACCTGTCCGACGTCTCGGCCCGCGAGGACTGGCGGCGGGTCTCCGTCCTGGCCGACGTGGTGCTCGCCTCGGTCGCCGGCCGGGGCGTCGAGGGCTACCGCGATGCGCTCGAGCGGCTGCGGGAGGCCCTGTGAGCCGGGCCGACCGCGTCGTCGCCCGGCTCGGCGAGAAGCAGGCCGACCTCCTGCTCGTCACCGACGTCGTGAACGTCCGCTACTTGACCGGGTTCACCGGCAGCAACGCCATGGCGATCGTAGGCCCCGACATGCGCCGCTTTCTGACCGACTTCCGCTACGTCGAGCGGGCGAAGGCGGAGGTGAGCGGGTTCGATCGCGAGCGCGCCCCGCAGGATTTCGTGAAGGCGCTCGGCGACCGGTGGCCCGCGGGCGAGCTGCGCCTAGGCTTCGAGGATCAGCACGTCAGCGTGCGCCAGCACGCGCGCCTGCGCGAGGTGCTGCCCGATCGCATAGAGCTCGTCCCGGCCGGTGGGGTGATCGAGGCCGAGCGCGCCCTCAAGGATCCCACCGAGCTCGAGACGATCAGGTCGGCGGCCGCCCTCGCCGACGAGGTCTACGCGTGGCTCGCGGAGGCCGGCCTGGTCGGCCGGACCGAGCGCGATGTCGCGCTCGCGCTCGAGCACGAGATGCGGCGGCTCGGCGCGGAGGACCCGAGCTTCCCCTCGATCGTCGCCTCGGCCGAGAACGGCGCGCTGCCCCACGCCGAGCCGCGCGAGGTTGAGATCGCCGCGGGCACGCTCGTGACCCTGGACATCGGCGCGAGGGTCGACGGCTACTGCTCCGACTGCACGCGGACCTGGGCGACGGGCGGGCTCCCTGACGACCTCGAGGAGATCTACGACCTCGTCCTGCGCGCCCAGCAGGCGGCGCTGGACGCCGTCGAGCCCGGGCGGACCGGCCGGGAGGTCGACGCCGTCGCGCGCGACCTCATCGGCGCGGAGGGCCACGGAGAGCACTTCGGCCACGGGCTGGGCCATGGGGTGGGGCTCGAGGTCCATGAGGCCCCGCGGCTCGCCCGCACGGGCACGGACCCGCTTGCCGCCGGTAACGTCGTCACCGTCGAGCCCGGTGTATACGTGCCGGGCCGGGGCGGGGTGCGGATCGAGGATCTGGTCGCGGTCACCGGCGACGGGGGCGAGGTTCTCACCACGACGACGAAGGAGTTGAGGGTCGTGGCCTGAGGATTCAAGGGTCGGTGGATTCGCGCCGATACGGAGCTTCGATGGCTAACCGAACCCGCATCTCCACTTTCCTGCGCCGCGCCGCCATGACGGCCGCCCTCGGCGCCCTCCTCGCCCCCGCTGCAGCGGGCGCCGCCACCGCCGACGCCTCCAAGGCGAAGAAGAAGCGGACCAAGACCCCGGTCATCACCGCCGTGAAGCCGATGAACGTGGCGATCGGCGAGACCCTCGAGATCCGCGGGCGCAACTTTCTGCGCGGCCGCAACAAGAACTCCGTCGTCTTCAAGCGCGACGGCGGCAAGGCCGTCTTCGTCAAGGCCGACGTCGGCACCACCAAGCTGCTCAGGGTCATGATCCCGGCCAAGCTGCAGTCGCAGTTCGCCCTCTCCGCAGGCGTCCCGAGGGCCACCCGCTTCCGTCTGCGCGTCCTGGCCAAGAAGTTCGGCAGGTCCTTCAGCCGCACCCGGCTCTCGCCGGTGGTGTCCGGGCCCAGGGCGGCGGCGCCTCCCGGCTTCGTCCAGTCCCAGCCCGGCGGCGACTGCGATGGCGACGGGACCAAGAACGCCACCGACGCCGATGACGACAACGACGGCCTGACCGACGCCGTCGAGGAGAGCCTCAATCTCAACCCGTGCGTCGGCGACACCGACGGTGACGGCCTCGCCGACCGCTTCGAGTTCGACTGCGACCGCGACGGCCTGCTGAACCGCGACGAGACCGACAGCGACGACGACCTGCTGTCCGACACCGTCGAGAACGCCATCGGAACCGACTTCTGCAACGGCGACAGCGACGGCGACGCCGTCGAGGACGGCTACGAGTTCCAGTCGGCGCGCGATCTCAACGACGACGAGTATCAGGAGGCCAACCAGAACCTGCCCTACCCCGGCAAGCGGCCCTACCCGAACCCGCTCTTCCCCGACGACAAGGTCGACTACGACGGCGACAGCCTGGCCCTCGCCGAGGAGCAGGGGCTGTGGAAGTACACCATCGCGCAGGGCGCGGCACGCACGCTATCGCCGCTCACCTACTCCGACGGCACGCAGTACTCCGACTTCACTCGGGGCTCCGACGGCCGTCGCCGGCCCGCGCTGGCCGCGGACGGCTATGCCAAGCACGCCGATTTCCTCGCGTGGGCGGCTCGTACGCCGAACAGCGAGAGCGGCGACGGCGGCTACGACCAGGTCTTCATCGCGAACCCGCCCAACGGGGGCGGCCCGCTGTTCGACATCCGCGACGCCAACCTCGACGGCAGCGTGTCGAACGGGGCGAACGGAAGCTACGTATACGGCGAGCGTCTGAACTACGACTTCGACTCGAACGGCTGGCTGTCAGACGACGAGCGCGACGAGGATGCCGACGGCCTCTCCAACTACGACGAGAGTCACGGCCGCCTGCTGCGCGAGTACTGGACCGGCTGCTACAGCCTAGAGCTGCCCTACTACGTGGCGTATGCCGGCACGAGCCTGAGCGACGCAGACAGCGACGGTGACGGGGTCCGCGACGGCGCCGACGACCAGGACCACGACGACTTCCCCAACATCCAGGAGCTGAGCCGGAACGCCGCCTCGGGTTGGGTCGACTGGGACCCCTCTGCTGGTCAGTGCACCCCCAAGGACAACCTGCCCCAGCCGCCCGCGAAGCACCATGACACCGACTACGGCCGGGTCAACCCCTTCAATCCCTGCCTCCCGTCCACGTCTGCACGGACCTGCGTGAGGCATCCGTTCGCGGGCGCCGGCGCTCCGTTCGACGGCTCGCCTGACTGGTACTCCCTCAACTGATCGGTTCAGCCTCCGGCTGAGCCCGATCACGGTGGGTAGCGAGACCGCTTCGCTCTGATCGGTTCAGGCTCCGCCTGAGCCCGATCACCCGACGTCGCTCCTCCACCGAGGCCCGCATGATGCGGGCCTCGGTCGTTAAGGACCCGTCGCGAAGGGGCCGATAGTGAAGCCATGACCTCACGACTGCGTGCCCACGCTCCCTGGACCGCCCTCGGGCTGGTGGCCGTCGCCGGCCTGGCGTGGCTCGGGCTGCTCGGCTTCGTGTGGACGGACTACGAGGCCGAGGCGGCGCCCGCCCTGGCGGCGCTGGTGCGGGGCGACGTGGGAGGCTTCCTCGCCCTCTGCCCGGCCTACGGGGGCTCCCTGATCATCCGTGCGCCGTTCGCGCTGGCCGCGAGCGGCCTCGGCGGCGGCGAGCTCGCCGTGTTCCGCGCCGTCGCCGTGCCGTGCCTGCTCGCCGGCGTCGCCCTCGGGGTGGTGCTCGCGGCCCAGCTGGCCGTGCGCGGCCGGGGCCGCGGCGAGTGTGCGGTCGCCGTGCTGCTGTGCGCCGGGAACCCGATCACGCTGCGGGCGCTCGACATGGGGCACCCCGAGGAGCTGCTGGGTGGCGCGCTCTGCGTGGGCGCCCTGCTCGCCGCGCTGCGCGGCCGGGGAACCCTGACCGCCGTGCTGCTCGGCCTCGCCCTGGCCAACAAGGCCTGGGCGGTGCTCGCCGTCGGCCCGATCCTGCTCGCGCTGCCCGGCCAGCGGGTGCGCACGCTGGCCATGGCCGGGGCGATCGCGGGCGCTCTCCTGCTGCCCCTACTGCTCGCGGGGGCGCCCAGCGTCCAGCCCGGGGCGGCGTCGGGCGCGGTGACCGGCACGATCTTCCAGCCCTGGCAGGTCTGGTGGGCTCTGGGGTCTCCCAACGAGCTGATCGTCGGCTCCGACAATGTCGTGAAGGAGGGCTATCGCCTAGCGCCCGCCTGGCTGTCGCCGATCAGCCACCCGCTGATCATCGCCGTCGCTCTCCCGCTCACGCTGCTGGCCTGGCGCCGGCGGGCCGACCCGCTGTTGCTGCTGTCGCTGCTGTTCCTGCTGCGTTGCATACTCGACCCGTGGAACACGGCCTACTACGTCCTGCCCGCGATCCTCGCCGTGCTGGCCTGGGAGGGCCTGCGCTTCGACCGCGGCCCTGTCGTCGCGCTGGCGCTCACGGCGGCCACCTGGGTGACCTGGGAGTGGGTGCCGCGCTACGCCAGCCCCGACGCCCAGGCGGCGCTCTACCTGGTCTGGAGCGTCCCGCTCGCGCTGGCGCTGGCCTGGCGGCTCTACGCCCCGCCCGTGACCTGGTCGCTGCCGGCGCCGCACCGCGCGGCGCCCGACAGCGCCGGCGGCCGCGCGAGCGTCTTCTAGACGACGCAGTCCTTCGCCCCACGCTGCGATGCG
>DASQFQ010000309.1:0-1500 GCA_035633075.1 Solirubrobacteraceae bacterium
AGCCGGCTCGCCACCACGGGGATGCCCCAGCAGTGCAGCAGGCGCTCGACGTCGTCGGAAGGCAACCAGCCTCCCCCGCGCCCCAGGCCCTCGGCGACGGTGGTGGCGGCCGTGGCGGTGTCGGCGTCGGTCGGTTCGAACGGCGGGTCGGGCGGGGCCGCCCGGCGACGCGCGTGCTGGACGGCATGGGCCAGCGCCCGTACCGCCTCCTCGGGCGTGGAGAAGCGCGGCACGGTGCCCGTGTCGGCGGCCGCGGGCGCGTCGGCGCCGAGCCAGACGGCGAGCACCGGCCGGTCGGCCCTTTCCGCCGCGGCGGCGATGCCCCGGGCGACCTCGGCCGCCCGCGCGGCCAGCGGCCGCACGAAGATCGTCACGACCGCGTCGACCGCGTCGTCGTGGAGCAGGACGCGCAGCGACCGCTCGTACTGCTCCGCGGTCGCCGACGCGGTCATGTCCACCGGGTTCCCGCTCGAGACCTCGGCCCGCAGCCCCTCGGCGAGCTGCTTCCGCGTGGCGTCCGAGAGCCGCTCGATGCGCAGCCCCGCCGCCTCGCAGGCGTCCGCGCAGGCGACCCCCGGCCCGCCGGCGTTGGTGAGCACCGCCACGCGGTCGCCGCGCGGGAGCGGCTGGCGCGCGAGCAGCCCCGCGACGTCGAACATCTCCCCCACCGTCTCGGCCCGCAGCACGCCGGCGTGCGCGAACAGCGCGTCCACGGTCACCTCCGCCGCCGCCAGCAGCGCGCCGATGTGCGACGACGCCGCGCGCCGGCCGGCCGCCGCCGCCCGGGCGCTCTTGACCGCCACGATCGGCTTGGCCGTGGTGATCCGCCGCGCGATCCGACCGAACCGGCGTGGGTTCCCGAACGAATCCAGGTACAGCAGCACGACCGCGGTGTCGGGGTCCTGCTCCCAGTACTCGAGGAAGTCGTTGCCCGAGAGGTCGGCCTTGCCGCCCATCGTGACGAACGACGAGAACCCGATGCCTCGCGCTGCCGCTGCGTCGATCGCCGCGCTCCCGAACCCGCCGCTCTGCGAGGCGAAGCCGACGTCGCCGGGCGTGGGCGCGGTGGGAGCGACCGTCGCGTTGAGGGCAGTCTCGGGACGCGGGTTGGCCACGCCGAGGCAGTTGGGGCCTACCATCCGCATGCCCGCGGCCCGGCAGACGGCGAGCAGCTCGTCCTGGCGCGCACGCCCCGCAGGACCGACGTCCGCGAAGCCCCCCGTCAGAACGACAAGGGCGCGCACGCCTTTGGCGGCGCAGGCTCGCGCGACGGCGAGGACCGCGTTCGCCGGCACGACGATCACGGCGAGCTCGACGTCGCCCTCGACGTCGGCGATCGTGGGGACCGTCGGCCGCCCGGCCACCTCTCCGCCGCGCACGTTGACGAGGTGCAGCGGCCCCGAGAACCCCGCGGCGAGCAGGTTGCGCACGACCTCCCCGCCGACCGTCCCGGGCCGCCGGGACGCCCCGATCACCGCGACGGAGGACGGGCGCAGAACG
>DASQFQ010000310.1:0-2181 GCA_035633075.1 Solirubrobacteraceae bacterium
GGACCCCGCCCCAAGGCGCCCGGAATATGTGCGGGCGCGGCTCCGAAGGGACGGCTACGGCTATAGGCCGTTTACAAGATTAGCGCGCTCAAACCGGTTTTGCAGCCCGCGAGCCGCCAGCAGAGCGCAGCCGGCGGCGTAGACCGCGTAGGGCACGCGCCACGAGCGCCGCGTGAGCGGCCACAGCAGCGGCACGCCGGTGCCCACTCCGACGTCGCGGGCGAAGTGAGCGAGCATGCCCGCGGCCGCCCCGCGCAGCCGCTCGTCCTGCTTGACCTCGGCGAGCACGGCAACCGGTGCGACCGCGAGCAGGCAATGGGTGACCGGGCGGGGGTCGTCCATGCTCGGGTGCACGCGCGAGACCGCCAATGGCACGTGGTCGAGGTCGGGAAGCAGCGAGCCCGCCATGAACCCCGCCGCCCAGCCCGGCGGCCGCGGCCCGAGATTGAGCAGCACCAGACCCGCGGTGGCCAGGTGGGCGGGGTGGTCGAAGAGCCCCACGAGGATCCATGGGAGCCGGCGCCGGAAGATGATCTTGTCGGCCAGGGCGATGGTGGCCAGACAGCCCAGGGCGGCCCCGCGCCGGTCCACGGACGCTATGGCCGGACGACTGCCGCGCTACCGCCGCCGCGGCGTTCGGGCTCGGCGGCGGCGACTACGAGGCCGCGGCGCAAGAACTCGAGCCCCGTCACCGCCCCGATCACCTCGGACTCCGGGACCTCGAACTCGTGGCCGTAGGACGCCTCGAGCGCCTGGCCCTCGGGGGAGTCGATGAAGGCCTGCTCCGCTTCTGTGGTTTCACTGTTGCGCTGGCTGGCACGGGGAGCGGCGATCGCCTCGGGCAGGCTGGCGCCCAGGTCGAGGCGTTCGAGCAGAACCTGCAGGACCGTCGTGATGATGGTCGAGCCTCCGGGCGAGCCCACGGCGATGAACGGCTTGCCGTCCTTGGTCACGATCGTCGGCGCCATCGAGGAGCGCGGGCGCTTGCTCCCGTCCGCCCGGTTGGGATGCGTGGTGGAGTCGAAGTTGAAGTCGGTCAGCTCATTGTTGAGCAGGAAGCCGTAGCCGGGCACGACGATGCCGTTGCCGCCAGTCGACTCGATCGTGAACGTGTAGGACACGACCGTGCCCGCGCGGTCGGAGACCACGAGGTGGGTGGTGGACGAGTACGGCCGCGGGTTGCCCGCTGCCGCCGGGCTGGTGCCCGCCATCGCCGGATCGATCAGGGCCCTGCGCTCGGCCGCGTAGTCGTGGGAGAGCAGGCCCGGGAGCGGAACGTCGACGAACTCCGGATCTGCGATGTAGGCGCTGCGATCGGCATAGGCGAGCCGCGACGCCTCCAGGTAGAGGTGCAGGGCCCTCGTGCGATCGGCGGCGCTGAGGTCGTAGCCCTCCAGGATGTTGAGCGCCTCGCCCACCGTCGAGCCGCCGCTCGAGGGCGGACCCATGCCCCATACGTCGAGTCCGCGGTAGCCGACCCGGGTGGGGTCGCGCTTGAGCGCCTTGTAGCCCTTCACGTCCTTCTCGGTGAGCAGGCCGGGGCGCCACTCGTGGTCGGCGTCGGGCGCCACCGGGGGACGGCGCGCCGCTTCGACCATAGCCGCGGCCAGGTCGCCGCGGTAGAAGCCGCGGGCGCCTTCCTGGCCGATCAGCTGGTAGGTGCGGGCGAGGTCGCGGTTGCGCAGCGTCGAGCCGACGTCACGCGGTGTGCCGTCCGGATCGAGATAGATCGCCGCGGTAGAGGGAATGTCGTCGAACCATTCGACGTTGGGCTCGGTCTGGGACACGAATGTGTCATCGACCTCGAAGCCGCGGCGAGCCACGCGGACGCCCGAGCGCAGCGCGCGCTGGAGCGACCAGCTGCCGTAGCGGCGCAGGGCGCGATCCCAGCCCGCGACCGTGCCGGGCACTCCGGCGGACAGGCCGCTGTAGCGCGCAGAGTCGAAGTCATCGTCATCCGACGGGTCGAGCGGCTCGCCGTCGGCGAAGAACGAGTCGGGCCGCATCGCCGCGGGCGACTCCTCGCGCGAGTCGATCGTGGTGACCTTGCCGTCGGGCGTGCGGATGACCATGAAGCCACCGCCGCCGATGCCGCACGAGTAGGGCTCGGTCACGCCCAGCACGGCGGCCGCGGCCACGGCCGCGTCGACCGCGTTGCCGCCGTGGCGCAGGGCGCGGATG
>DASQFQ010000311.1:0-6174 GCA_035633075.1 Solirubrobacteraceae bacterium
CATGTCGCCGAGGGTCACGTTGACGTCGGCGGCGGTGGCGGGCTGGCTGCCGTGCGCACCGGAGCCGCCGTGCCCTGCGGCCGCCTTCGGGGCATGTTCGGTCTGCACGACGCCGATGGCGCCCTTGACCGCGTCGCCGAAGGCGTGGGTCACGAAGGGGTAGCCGCCTTCCTCGTCGAGCGTGAACTCGCCCCAGCCGGTGCCCTGTGAGGGGGCCAGGTTCATGGTCTGGCTGTCGTGGCCCGGCACGCCCTCGACCACTGTCCGGTCGAACACCGTGCCGATCACGTGGAAGGCGCTCCAGATGCTCGGGCCGGCGTTGAGGACGTACATCCGGACACGCTCGCCCTTCGCGACCGTGATCGGGTTGTCCTTGTACTGGTTGGCGTAGCCGTTGAAGGCGATGACGTCCGGCTTCTTGGCCGCCATCTTCGCCATGTCGGCATCCTTGCCGGGCTGGCCCAGGTAGTAATCCTGCTGGGTGATCCACAGCTCCTTGTCCACGAGAGCCAGGTTCTTCGGCTTCACCACGAACATGCCGACCATGCCGGCGCCCGTGTGCATCAGCACCGGCTGCGTCGCGCAGTGGTACATGAACACGCCCGGGTGCTTGGCGACGAAGCGGTAGTGCATCGACTTGCCGGGCGCGAGGTCGGCGTAGCGCTTGCCCGGGTTGACCTCCGCGGAGTGGAAGTCGAGCGAGTGCGGCACATCCACCTTCATGGCCTTCGACGTGCCGTTGACGAGCGTGAAGTCCACCGTGTCGCCCTCGGTCACGACCATCGGGGGGGAGACGCCGGTTCCGCGGTGGTACTTGCCGTTGACCGCGAAGCTCCAGACCTCGGTCGGCGCGAGATCCTTGGAGACCTGGGTCAAATGCTGGAAGACGTCGACCTTGAACTCTTCACCGCACCGGCGGGCACCGGCGGCAGCGTCGGATCGACCTTGGTGAACTTCTCGAAGTCGATGCCCTTGGCCTCGGCCAGCGTCGGGGCCGGCTTGTCGGCCGTCGCAGGAGCCACGGGGGCGGGCGGGGAGGCGGTGCGGACCGTTCTCGTATCGCCGTTGTCGGCGACGGCGACGATCGCGAGCAGGATGGCCAGGATGGTGACCAGACCACAGAGCCCAGGCCGACGATCCCCCACTCGCGCCGCACGCGGTCAGGAACGACGTCGTCGAAGCCTTCGGCGGCCTCGTAGTCGATTTCCGGCGCCCTGTCAGGCGCGACGTCGGGGGTGAGCGTGGACACGATTCTCCCGTTCCTTGGTGTGCGGAGATTGCTATCCACCATGCTCGTCGGACAGCCCGCCCGCGGCATCGGGGCTTCGGCGCAGACGCCGTGCGCTTGCCCGCACCGGGGCTCCGTAGTTTCCCCTCGCCCAGCAGGCGGTGTTAACTAGGCGGGCGCATGCATGAGCCCGTACTCGACGAGCAACGCCTGCGCCGCCTGATAGAGGCCGGTCGCGGGCTCATCGCCCAACTCGATCTCGAGGCGGTCCTGCAGGGCCTGCTCGACGTCGCCCGCGAGATCACCGGGGCGCGCTACGCGGCGGTCGGCGTGCTCGACGACGCCCGCCGGGAGCTCGATCGCTTCATCACCACCGGAATCGATGCCGACACGCACCGCTCGATCGGCGAGCTGCCCCGCGGGCGCGGCATCCTCGGCCTGCTCATCGAGGAGCCGCGGCCGCTTCGTCTCGACCACATCGGCGAGCATCCTCGCTCCTACGGCTTCCCCACGGCGCACCCGGAGATGGGGACCTTCCTCGGGGTCCCGATCCTCATCCGCGGCGAGGCCTACGGCAACCTCTACCTGACCGAGAAGGAGAGCGGCGAGCCGTTCAACGACGCCGACGAGGAGTCCGTCGTCATCCTCGCCGACTGGGCGGCGATCGCGATCGAGAACGCGCGCCTCTATGCCTCGGTCGACGAGCGCCGGGATCACCTGGAGCGCGCGGTGCGCGGCCTCGACACGGCCTTGGCGATCGCCCAGGCGCTGGGTGGCGAGACCGACCTCGACCGCATCCTCGAGCTGATCGTCAAGCGGGCGCGGGCGCTGGTGGGCGCGCGCACGCTGGTGATCCTGCTCGAGGAGGGCGACGAGCTCGTCGTCGCCGCGGGCGCCGGCGAGGTCCCGGCCGACGCCCACGGCCGGCGCATGGCGGTGGAGTCCAGCGTCGCGGGGCGGGTGGCCCGGTCCAAGCACTCGGAGCGACATCCCCACGCGGGCACGACATTGCGCTCCTCGCTCGAGCCGCTCGGGTTGGAGGCGAACAGCGCCCTGATCGTGCCCCTCGCCTACCGCGGCCGCGCCGTCGGGGTGCTGCTCGCGTTCGATCGCAGGGGCGCCGACGCGGAGTTCGACCTCGAGGACGAGCGCATGCTGCTCGCCTTCGCCGCCAGCGCGGCGACCGCGGTGGCGACGGGAAGGTCGGTCGAGGAGGGGCGATTGCGCGAGAGCATCGAGGCCTCCGAGCAGGAGCGCCGGCGCTGGGCGCGCGAGCTACACGACGAGACGCTCCAGAGCCTCGCCGGCCTGCGCGTCCTGCTCTCCTCGGCAGTGCGAGGACAAGACGAGGGCGAGCTGAGAGCTGCCGTCGGCGAGGCGATCGCCAACGTCACCGACGAGATCGCCAACCTCCGCAACCTGATCACGGAGCTACGACCGGCCGCACTCGACGACTACGGGCCCGCCGCCGCGATCAAGAGCCTCGCCGAGCGCACAGCCGGCGTCGACGGGCTCGTCGTCGAAAGCCACGTCGATCTGGCCTGGGAGCGCGGCGAGGCCGCCGACCGCCACATGCCCGAGCTCGAGAGCACGCTCTACCGCCTGGTGCAGGAGGCGCTCACGAACGCGGTCAAGCACGCGCAGGCGCACACCATCGGAATCGACATCAAGGAGCGCGACAACCGCATCGAGCTCTCGGTCTCCGACGACGGCCGCGGCTTCGATCCCGATGCGCCGAGCAAAGGGTTCGGGCTTACCGGCATGCGCGAGCGGGTGGCGCTGGCGGACGGCGAGCTGGAGATCGAGTCGGGCCCGACCGGCACCATCGTCCGCGCCCGGCTGCCGGCTCGCCGTGCAGATGTCCCGTCCGCGAGCCGCTAGCCCGGCGAGGCCGTGACGAGGCCATGCTCCAGCGCGTAGGCGACGAGGTCGGCGCGGCTCGTGCACCGGGCCTTCTGCTGGATGTGCGCGCGATGGGATTCGACGGTGCGCACGCTGAGATAGAGCTGTTTGGCGATCTCGGCGTTGGTGTGCCCTAGCGCGATGAGCCGGAGGATCTCGACCTCGCGCTCCGTCAGTCCGTCCGGCGGACCGGCCGGCGTGGGCGGCTGCGCGGCGATGCGCGCGCCCAGCTGCGGGTTGAGGAAGGTGCCGCCCGAGGCCGCGGCGCGTACGGCCTGGACGAGCTCCTCGTCCGCGGCCTCCTTGAGCACGTAGCCGCTCGCCCCCGCCTGCATGGCCTCGCGAGCGAAGGCCGGGTCGTCCTGCATAGTCAGGACGACGACGCGCGTCGCGGGCGAGCCCTCGAGGAAGCGGGGGATGGCCGGCAGGCTCCGCTCGCCCGGCATGTTGAGGTCCAGGACGAGCACGTCGGGCCGGTGGGCGCGGACGTAGCGCATGGCATCCGCGACGTCGCCCGCCTCGGCGACGACCTCGAAGTCCTCCTCGCGATCGAGCACCATGCGCAGTCCGCTGCGCACCACACGGTGGTCGTCGGCGATCACGATGCGGGTCATCGGCGCGCACGGTATCGCGGCCGGGAGCCGTGGCCGCGAACCCGTAGTTTCCCGGGCTCGGATCCGCACTATCAGCCGATGCCCGCGCCGCCGGCTGTGCATACGGTTCTGGCATGACCGAAACGACCACCCCTCGCGTCGTCATCGCCGGCGGCGGCGTCGCCGCGCTGGAGACCCTGATCGCGCTGCGCGACCTCGCCGGCGACCGCGTCGACATCACCCTCGTCGCGCCCGCGGATGCCTTCACCGAGCGTCCCATGACCGTGGCCGAACCTTTCGGCGAGGGACATGCGCGGCGCTACGAGCTGGCCGAGATCGCGAAGAACTTCGGCGCACGGCTCGTGCGCGACAGCGTGGTGGGTGTCGATCCCGAGACGCACCGCGTCGACTGCCAGAGCGGCGAAGAGCTCACCTACGACCACCTGGTGCTGGCCGTCGGGGCCAAAGCGCGCCCGGCTTACACGCACGCCATCACCTTCGGCCAGGACCCCTCCGAGGACGCCCTGCACGGCCTGCTCGCGGACATCGAGAGCGGATACGCCGACCACGTCGCCTTCGTCGTCCCGAGCGGTACGGCCTGGACGCTGCCCCTATACGAGATCGCGCTGATGACCGCGCGGCAAGCGTGGAGCATGAGCATCGGCCGGGTCCGCTTCACGCTGGTCACGCCCGAGGAGCGGCCGCTCGCCCTCTTCGGCCCGACGGCCAGCGAGGCGATCGGCGAGCTGCTGGAGGCCCACGGCATCGAGTTCATCGGCTCGACCTACCCCAGCGTCGAGCACGGCCACGTGCTGCTCGACCCGGGCGGCCGGCAGCTCGACGGAGCTCGCGTGGTCAGCCTGCCGGTCCTCGACGGTCCCGACCTCCCCGGCGTGCCCGCCGATCCCTCCGGATTCATCCCCGTGGACACCCATGGGCGAGTCCCGGGCCTCGACGGTGTGTATGCGGCCGGCGACGGCACGACGTTCCCGATCAAGCAGGGCGGGCTCGCCACCCAGCAGGCCGACGCGGTCGCCGAGGTCATCGCCGCGGCCGTCGGGGCGCGCGTTGTGCCCGAGCCGTTTCGGCCGGTGCTGCGCGGCAGGCTCCTGACCGGCGGCGACGACCGCTACCTGCGCCATGGCGTCGGCGGCGGACAGGGCGAGGGCGACGCGGAAGCGCAGGCGCTGTGGTGGCCCCCGGCGAAGATCGCCGGCCGCTACCTGGCGCCCTACCTCTACGGCCGCGACGAGCACCTGCGCGTCGAGCGAATCGAGACCGGCTACGTGCCCGTCGATGTGACGCTCGACCTGGTGGCCGGGGCAGGGCGGCGGTAACGACCATGTCGAGGGCCGCCCTTGACGCGATCCCGGCGGTCATCGTCGGGATCGAGCGCTCAGAGCGCGCACGCGATGCGCTGGCCCTGGCCCGTACGCTCGCGCACGCGCTGGGCGCTCGGCTGATCCTCGCTTCGGTGTACCGCGTCGACCCCCGCCGCGGCGCCTCCGGCGCCTACGCCCGCGCTCTGGAAGCAGAGGCCCAGGCCGCGCTGGACTGGGCGGCAGGGCCGCTCGGCGGCGTCCCGGACGTGGAGTACCGCACCATCCCCTCGCTCTCCGTCGCGCACGGACTCCAGGAGCTCGCGGAGGCCGAAGGCGCTTTCACCATCGTCGTCGGGTCCTCACATCGCGGCCGGCTCGGCGGCCTCCTCCCGGGCAGCGTCGGCCAGCGGCTCCTGCACGGCGCGTCGTGCCCGGTGGCGATCGCGCCACGCGGCCATGTGAGCAACCCGCCCGCGGGCCTGAGCCGCATCGGTGTCGGCTACGCGCCGGGTCCCGATGGTTGGAGCGCGCTGCGCGCCGCGTGCGCGCTCGCGGGCCGGCTCGGAGCGACGATGCGGGTACTCAGCGTCGCCGAGCCGCTGGCCGCGACCGCGTCCATCCCCTACGGCTGGGGCTACGCAGACGTCGAGACCAGCTCCCGCGACGCCCTCCTCCGGGACCTCCGCCGCGCCCTGGACGAGGCCGGCGACGCGATCGTGGCGACCGGAGAGGTCGTCGAGGGCTACGCCGACGACGAGCTGGCCCGGCTCTCCGACACCGTGGACCTGCTCATCTGCGGCTCGCGCGGCTACGGCCCCGTGGACAGCGTCCTGCTCGGCAGCGTCTCGACCAGCCTGCTGCGCAAGGCAAGCTGCCCGCTCCTCGTGATTCCGCGCGGAGCGCACGAGTCGTTCCGCGCTGCGGGTTTCCCGCAGCCGCTTCCGCGCCGGATTGCGGATCAGCTCGCGTAGGGAGTGCGGATTTCACGGACCCGTGCGGGCGCGAGGATGCGTACCAAGCCTTACGACCCGCAGGAAGGATCGAATCATGAACAACTTCTTCAAATATGCCGGAATCGCCGCCAGCGTCGTGCTGATCGCCATCGGCATCGGCGCGACCGTGATTGGTG
>DASQFQ010000312.1:0-12782 GCA_035633075.1 Solirubrobacteraceae bacterium
GACCCCGCCCTCGCCCAGCGGATCCTGGCGCGGGCCGTAGACGTTGGCGAGGCGCAGGCTCACGGTGGAGAGGGCGTGTAGGCGACGGTAGAGCGCGAGGTAGGCCTCGGCGGCGGCCTTGCTCGCGCCGTAAGGCGAGAGCGGGGCGACGGGCGCGTCCTCCGGGGTGGGCAGGACGTCGGCCTCGCCGTAGATCGCGCCGCCGGTGGAGGCGAGCACGAGGCGACGCGCGCCCGCCGCTCGCGCGGCCTCGAGCGCCGCGGCGGTGCCGCCGACGTTGACCCGCGCGTCGAGGGCGGGATCGCTCACCGCGCGGCGGACGTCGACCTGGGCCGCGAGGTGGAAGATCACGTCGGGACGGGCGTCGCCGAGGAGCTTGTGCATGGCCGCGGCGTCGACGACGCTCGCCTCGTGCAGAACGGCGCCCGCGGCGAGGGCACCCTCGAGGTTCTCGCGGCGGCCGGTGGAGAGGTCGTCGATGATGCTGACGCGCCAACCTCGAGCGAGCAGGGCGTCGACGAGGTTGGAGCCGATGAAGCCGGCGCCGCCGGTCACGAGGGCGTGCATCGCGCCGCAGCCTACGGTCGGTTGCCGTCGTACACCCTCGTCAGCGCGCCGGCGACCACCTCGGGGGCCGCGCGCCGGCGGGCCGCCGCGAGCGCGCGCTCCCCGGCCGCCGCGTCGCCCCAGCGCTCGCGCAGCCGGCCGGCCAGCGCGCCGACGTCGCCGGGCGGGTAGAGGCCCTCCTCGGGCACGAGCTCGGCCAGGCCGCCGGCGCGCGCGGCCACCACCGGCAGACCGTCCCCCATCGCCTCGAGCGCCGCCAGCGGCAGGATCTCCTCGTAGCGCGAGGGGACGATCGCGACGGCAGCGTCGCGGCGCAGCGTGGCCAGCTCCTCCGCGCTCACGCGGCCCGTGAAGCGGACGTCGGCGCCGGCGGCGAGCGCCCGCAGCTCGGCAGCCTCGGGCCCGTCGCCGGCCACCACGAGCGCGAGGCCGGCCTGGCGGCAGGCGAGCACGGCGTCGGCGATCCCCTTCTCGGGGGCCAGCCGGCCGGCCACGAGAGCGTGCCGGCCGGCGGCGGCGCCCGAGCGCTCGGCGAACACGCGCTGGACCGAGCCGATCACGCTCGCGCGGTCGTCGATCGGGGCGCCCAGCGCGCGCAGGCGGTGAAGCGCGAACTCGCTCGGCACCACGAAGGCGTCGGTGGCGGCCGCGACCCGCCGCTGCCACAGCGCCAGCCCTGCGCCGTAGGCCACCGACTCCGCGCGCGAGCCGCCGCGGCAGTTGAGCCGCACCCCCGGCGAGGTGTTGCGCCCGTGGCAGCGCATGCAGTCCTCGCCGCGCGTGAAGCAGGTTCCGACGGCGCAGACCAGGCGGTAGTTGTGGAGGTGCAGCACGACGCGGGCGCCCGCGTCCCGCGCCGCGGCCAGCGCGCGCCACCCGAGGGAGGGATTGACGTTGTGGGCGTGCACGACGCGGGCACGGGTGCGGCGGACCGCGGCCGCCACCTCGCCCGGGTCGAGCCCACCGCGCAGCAGGCCTCGCGCCGCGCGGCCGTCGGACAGCTCGGCCGAATCGCGCTGGAGCAGCTCGGCGTCCTCCCCGAGGTGCTCGCGAATGAGCCACGCGAGGTCCTCGACCGAACGCTCCTCCCCTCCGGGAACGCGGTAGCGGTTGTGCAAGAGCAGGATCACGGGCGCAGCAAGCCTAAGCTCCTGCCCCGCCATGCCCCCTCCGGCCTCCATCCTCATCCCCACCCGGCGCCGGCGCGACTACCTCGCCGTCGCACTCGGGTCCATCGCCGCGCAGGCCGCCCAGCACGGCGCCGAGGTGATCGTGGTCGAGGACGACCCCGCCGATCCCGAGACCGAGCGGCTGGCGGCGGCCCACGGCGCGCGATACCTCGCCATCGGCACGCCGCGCGGGCTTAACATCGCGCGCAACGCCGCAGTCGACGCGGCTGGCGGCGAGCTGCTGTGCTTCCTGGACGACGACGTCGAGGCGTGGCCGGGCTGGCTTGCCGCGCTGCCCGGCGCCGCCGGCGACCATCCAGGCCACGAGGCCTTCGGCGGGCCGATCCGCGCGCGGCTGGAGGGAACGAACCTGCACGCGTGCGGGCGCGAGCCCCCGCCGGTCACGACGCTCGACCTCGGGCCCGCCGATACCGACGCCGAGCTCGTATGGGGGGCGAACATGACCCTCCGGCGGCGGGCGCTCGAGCGCGTCGGGCGCTTTGATCCCGGCCTCGGCGGGGCGGGTGACGAGGAGGACTGGCAGCGGCGGCTGCGCGCCTCCGGCGGGCGGATCCTCTATGTCGCGGCGGCCGGCGTGGACCACCGCCGGACGGGCGCCGACGCACGGATCGGGCGGCTGGCGAGAGCGGCGCTGCACCGCGGCCGCTATGCGCGCCGCTACGACGCCCACAAGGGCACCGCCCCCTCCGTCGCCCGGGAGCTGCGCACGCTGGCGGGCTGCGTGTGGCACACCGGACGCTACGCGTGCGGCAACGGCATCGTGCTCACCGCGCTGACCGCCGGACGGCTGCGCGAGGCGCTGGCGCCCCGGCCGGTGCCGCCGAGCCTGAACGACCCCGACTACCTCAGCGGGCGCTCCGGGACGCTCGGGCGTCGCACCCGGCTGGCCGGCATGCTGCGCGACCGGCGTGCGGCGCCGGCCGCGCTCCGCCGGCGCCGCACGCTCGCCCGCGCGGCACGGAGCACGCCGCGGCGCCGCGTCCTCGTCGTCTCGATCGTCCGGCCCGAGAACGCGCGGCGCGCCGCGCGGGCGGCGCAGGAGCTCGAGCGCTCGCACCACGAGGTCGTGCTCACCGCGGTCCCCCCGACCGGGCGCGCCGGCAAGTGGGTCAACCTCAACGCCGCGCTGCCGCACGGGGCACCGCGTGGCTTCGACTGGCTGGTGATCGTCGACGACGACATCGTCCTGCCGAGGGACTTCCTCGACGTCTTCATCGCGCTCGCCGAGCGCTACCACTTCCGGCTCGCCCAGCCCGCCCATGCCTTCGCCTCGCACGCCGCATGGGAGATCACGCGCCGGCGCCCCGGCGTGCTCGCCCGCCGCACGCGCCTGGTCGAGATCGGTCCCGTCACGGCGATCCGGGCCGACGCCTTCCACGCCCTGCTGCCCTTCCCCGATCTGCAGATGGGCTGGGGCCTCGACGCCCACTGGGGCGCGCTCGCCGCCCGGCACGGCTGGCCGATCGGGGTGATCGACGCCACACCGATCCGGCACACCCGGCCGGTCGCGGCGGACTATCCGCGCGAGGCGGCGATGGCCGAGGCCGCGGCGTTCCTCGCCGGGAAGCCGTACGTGACGCGCGACGAGGCGGCCGAGGTGCTCGCCGAGTACCGGGATCTCCAGTGAGCGTGCGCGTCGCGGTCGTCGCCGAGTACTACCCGCGCGCCCGGGACCCCGTCCTCGGGGTGTGGGCGCACCGCCAGGCGGTTGCGGCGCGCGACGCGGGCGCCGAGGTGCGCGTGCTCGTGCTGCACCGGCCGATCCCCCCCAAGGCGGCGCTGCGCAGCCGCTCGCCGGGCAAGCTCGTCGAGCCGCTGCGGCAGCCGCGGCGCGCCGAGCTCGACGGGATCGAGGTGCGCTACGTCCCCTTCCTCGCCCCCCCGCGCCCGCGCTCGTACGGGTCCTGGGGCGCGTGGGCGGCACCCTCGCTGGCGCTGGCGCTGCGGCGGCTGCGGCGCTCGTTCCCCTTCGACCTGGTCCACGCGCACTACGCCGCGCCGGCCGGTGATGCGGTGCGACGCGCGCGCCTCTCCCAGCCGCTGGTCGTCTCGGTCCACGGCGGGGACGTGCTGTCGGTTGCCGAGGCCTCTCCCGCCGGGCGCCGGGCGGTCGAGCGGGCGCTGGGGCAGGCGCGGCTCGTGCTGGCCAACTCGGAGGCGATCAAGCGGCGCTGCCGCGCGCTGGGGGCGAGAGCGACGCGGGTGGTGCACCTCGGCACCGACCTCCCGTCCGCGCCGGCGCGCGAGCCGCGCGAGCCGCGGCTCGTGACCGTCGGGCACCTCGTGGCGCGCAAGCGCCACGCCGACGTCCTGCGCGCGCTGTGGCTGCTGCGCGAGTCGCACCCCGCGGTGCGCTGGGTCGTCGTCGGCGACGGGCCCGAGCGGGCGGCGCTCGAGCGCCTCGCGCGGGACCTCGATCTCGCGGGGCGTGTGGAGCTGCGCGGGCAGCTCCCGCACGACCGGGCGGTCGCGGCCGCGCGGGACGCCAGCGTCTTCGTCCTGCCCAGCGTCGACGAGGCCTTCGGCGTGGCCTACGTCGAGGCCATGGCCGCGGGAGTGCCGGCGATCGGCTGCCGCGGCGAGCCGGGCCCGGAGGAGATCGCGGCCTGCGGCGGCGGGATCCGCCTGGTGGCGCCGGGCGACCCCGAGGCGCTGGCTGCCGAGCTGCGCGGGCTGCTCGACGAGCCGCGCTGGCGGCGCGAGCTGGGCGCTTCGGCGCGCGCGACGGTCGAGGCGTCGTTCACCTGGGACGGTTGCGGGCAAGCGACCGTCGCCGCCTACCGGGAGGCGCTGGGATGAGCCCGGACCCGCGCCCCGTCCTCTTCGTGACCAACCACGCGCCGGCGTTTCGCCTCGGCGCCTTCCGCGCCCTGCACGAGCGCGAGGAGGTGAGCTTCGCGCTGGTCGGCGGCGAGCTGCGCCACGGCGGGGGGGCGGGCGCGGACCCGCAGGGGTTCCCGGTGCTGCGCCCCCGCCAGCGGGAGCTCGCGCGCCTCGCGGCCTCGGGGCGCTTTCGCGCCGTCGTCGCGGGGCTCTCGGGCCGCGTGGCGCTGCCGGGCGCCTACCTCGGCGCCCGCCGAGCTGGGGTGCCGTTCGTGTTGTGGGCGACGATCTGGGCGCATCCGCGGACCGCGGCGCACGCCCTCTCCTACATGCCGCTGCGCCATCTCTACCGCCGCGCGGATGCGATCGTCACCTACGGCTCGCACGTCACGGCCTACGTGCGCGGGAAGGGGGCGGGCCAGACCGTCGTCGAGGCTCCCCAGAGCGTCGAAAACGAATTTTGGTCCGCAAACAGCGAACCAACTCGGCGCGCGGCCTTCCAGGCCATGTTTGTCGGCCGAATGGCAGGGGAAAAGGGAATAAAGGTGCTTTTCAGAGCCTGGCGCGCCTCGGGCCTGTCAGCACCAAACGCCGCGCTGGTACTGGTCGGCGGCGGTCCGATCCGAGCCCGGGCCGTCGCCACCGGCGCGGTGCTGGCCGAAGGGCCCCGCACCCCGGAGCAAGTTCGCAACTTCTACGCGGGCAGTCACGTTGTGGTCCTACCGTCGATCCCCACGCGCGACTTCCGGGAGCCGTGGGGGCTTGTCGTCAACGAAGCCTTCAACCAGGGAGTCCCCGTGATCGCCACTGACGCCGTCGGCGCCGTCGCCGGCGGGCTGGTCCGCCACGAGCAGACCGGGCTGGTCGTCCCGGCCGGGGACGCCGCGGCGCTCGGGGCCGCGCTGACGCGGCTGCACGACGATCCCGCGCTGCGCCGGCGGCTCGGGGGCGCGGCGCGCGAGGCGGTGCGGGCCTACACGCACGACGCCTGGGCGGCGGGCTTCTCGCGCGGCCTCGGCGCCGTGGGAGCCAGCCGCGTCGCCGAAGGCGGTTGCTAGCGTGATCGCCTTCATGGTTCGGCTGCTGACCCTCAGCGCGCTGTTCCTGCTGTTCGCTGCCCCGGCGGCGAGCGCAGGGACGCGCGAGAAGATCCTCCGCGAGTGCCAGGAGGGGCGGATAACCGGCCACTACACGCCGGCGCAGCTGCGCGATGCGCGCAAGAACATCCCCACCGACATCGACGAGTACTCCGACTGCCGCGACGTGCTCGGCCGCGCCTCGCTGTCGGGGCGCTCGGGCGGCGCGGGCGGCGGCGGGGCGGACGGATCCGGCGCCGGCGTGATCGACGCGCCCGGCGGGGTGGCCTCCGGCGACGGCGTCAAGATCACGGCACCGGCGGACAAGCACGAGGAGAAGGCCGTGGAGAACGCGCGCAGGGAGACGGCGGTCGCCGTCGACGGCGAGCGTCTCGTGCCCGGCGCCTCGGGCTTCACCGCCGTCGCGGCGCGGCGCGGCCTGCCCACGACCCTGCTGACCGTCCTCGTCCTCCTCGGCCTGTGCGCCCTGGCCGCTGTCGGCCCCGCCGTGCGCCGCCGTGTCATCGCTCGCCGGAAGGCTTAGCGCTCCGCCGCGACCGCGCGCCGGCGCGATCCCGCTCCTGCGGGTGAGCGCCGACGGCGCGCTTGCGCTCGCGGTCGGCCTCGCGCTCGCCGCGGTCGCGCTCGCCGCGGACGGAGGGCTGCGCCTCGAGCGCACGACCTGGACCGAGGTCGGGCTGATGTGCCTCGGCGCGTCGCTCGCCGCCGGAGCGCTGCTCACCGGGCGAGCGCAGGGGCGGCTGCACGGCGCGCTGACGCTGCTGGCGCTCGCCGCGCTGGCAGTCTTCACCGCGCTCTCCATCGTCTGGTCGCTGGCGCCCGCCGAGTCGTGGCTCGAGGCGAACCGGACCATCGCCTACGTCGCCGCGTTCGCCGGCGTGCTCGCGCTCGTGCGGATGGTGCCGGGTCGGTGGGCGGCCGTCCTGCACGGCGTCATCCTCGGGTGCCTGCTCGTGTGCGGCGTGGCGCTGCTGACCAAGGTCTTCCCCGCCGCGCTCGCGCCCGACGAGACGTTCGCGCGGCTGCGCGAGCCGTTCGGCTACTGGAACGCCGTCGGGCTGATGGCCGCCCTCGGCGTCCCGCCCCTGCTGTGGCTGGCCGCGCGTCGCTCGGGCCACTTGGCCGCCAACGCGTTGGCCTGGCCGGGCCTCGGCCTGCTGTTCGCCTGCCTGATGCTGTCCTACTCGCGCGGCGCCCTGCTCGCCCTGGCGTTCGGACTCGCCTTCTGGTTCGTGGCCGTGCCCCTGCGGCTGCGCAGCGCGCTGCCGCTGATCGCCGCGACGCTCGCCGCCGCGCCCGTGGTGGCGTGGGCCTTCACGCGCGACGCGCTCGCCACCGACCGGGTTCCGCTGGCGGCGCGCAGCGACGCCGGCACCGACCTCGGCGCCCTGCTGCTGCTGATGGCGGTGGTGCTGCTGATCGCGGGGCTGGCGGCCAACTTCGCCGTGGCGCGGTTCGGCGTCCCGCACCGCGCGCGGCGGATCGCCGCCGGAGGCCTGATCGGCCTGATGGTCGCGGTGCCCGTGATCCTGGTCGTCGCCCTGGCAGCGGCGCCGGGAGGCGTCCACGGGCAGGTCTCAAACACCTGGGACAAGCTGACAAACCCGCTCGCCAGGACGCCGGCCAACACCCCGGACCGCCTGACCACGACGTCCTCCGTGCGAGCCCGCTACTGGGACGAGGCGTTGAAGGTCTACGACGACACCAAGCTCGTCGGCGCCGGGGCGGGTGCGTTCGTGGTGGCTCGCAGCCGGCACCGCACAGACCGGCTCGCGGTGCGCCACGCCCACGGCTACGCGGTGCAGACGCTCGCCGACCTCGGGCTTCTGGGGCTGGGGCTCTCCCTGCTCGCCACCGGAGCGTGGGTGGCGACCGCCATGCGTTCGACCGGCCTGCGCCGGCGCGACCGCGGGCTCGGCTACGACCCCGAGCGCATCGGGCTGCTGACGATGGCGACGGTCGTGCTCGTGTTCGGGGTGCACTCGCTGATCGACTGGACGTGGTTCGTGCCCGGGACGGCCGTCGTCGCGCTGCTGTGCGCCGCCTGGGTCGCCGGCCGCGGGCCGCTGCGCGAGCGTCTCGCCGCCCCGCGCGAGCCGGCCACGCCCCCGGCCCCGGTTCGGCCGTGGCGCGAGCGACTGGCGGCCTACCGGCCGCCAAGGGCGGCGGGAGCGGTCGCCGTTGCCATGCTCGCCGTCGCCCTGGCCGGAAGCTGGGCGGCCATCCAGCCCGTGCGCGCCGCGCGCGCCGAGGACCGGGCGATCGACGACGCGCAGCTCGGCCGGTACGCGGCGGCGGCGGCCAGTGCGCGCACCGCGGCCGCGCGCAACCCGCTGTCGGTCGAACCGCTCTGGCAGCTCGCGTTCATCGAGGACGCCCGCAACCACGAGCGGGCGGCGGCTGACTCGCTCGAGGCCGCCGTGCGGCTGCAGCCCGCCAACCCCGAGGCGTGGCGCCGGCTCGGCCGCTACCAGCTCTCCGCGCTCGACGATCCCAAGGCCGCCGTGGCGGCCTTCCGCGCCACCTACTTCCTGGACCCGCAGGCGCCGCAGTCGCTCTCGGACTTCCTCGAGGCCTCGCGGGCGGCGCGCCAGCGCAAGGGGCCCTAGATCATGGGTTTCAGCGCAGGAGACGGCGCTGGCGGGTGCCATCGGCCTTGGCTTGCCGGGCGACCGGTCGTAGCGACGCCAAGGCTGGGAACGTCGCTGTCCATGTCGCCTTCGGAAGCGGCGAGCTCCGGCAGCACATGCAGGAACGCGTCCACGACCTCCGGGTCGAACTGGCGGCCCGCCTGACCGCGGATCTCGGTCACGGCCTGGACCAGGGTCCAGGCCTCCTTGTAGGGGCGAACGTGGGTCAGTGCATCGAAGACGTCGGCGATGGCGACGACGCGCCCGACGAGCGGAATCGCATGCCCGGAGAGCCCGGCAGGGTAGCCGGTGCCGTCCCAGCGCTCGTGGTGGCTCAGCGCGATCTGCTCGGCCATCTCCAGGAGGGGGAATTTGCGCCCGGCGAGCATGGCGGCGCCCAGCGTCGTGTGCGCTTTCATCTGCTCGAACTCGTCCGGCGTCAGTCGTCCGGGCTTGAGCAAGATGCAGTCCGGGATGCCGATCTTGCCCACGTCGTGCAGCGGCGCCGCCTGCCGCAGGAGAACGAGTTGGTCCGCGGGCATGTCGAGGACCTCCCCGATCCGTGCTGACATCTCTCCGACGCGGCGCGTGTGCTGGCCGGTGTCGTCGTCGCGGTACTCGGCGGCGAGCGCCAGGCGTTGTATGACCTGGAGCTGAGAGTCCTCCACCAAGAGCCGCGCATTCTGCTCGGCCAGCGTCTCGGCGGTCGCATGCGCCTTCCGCGAGCGGAGGTAGAAGACCCCGAACAACGAGACGAGCGCCAGGATCATGGCCGCTGAGCCGAACGTCGCCAGCGCCAGCGCCTTCGACGCGTCGCGCTCGTAGTCGACGCCTGCTCGCCCGAGCTCCCGTCCGACCGCGCGCTGAAGGCGACCGGAGAGCGGTCCCAGCGCGTCGGCCTCGGCGTCCTCATCGCGCACCACGTGCCTGCGGATAAGCTCGAGCGTGGCCGCATTCGCCCGGTAGGGAGCCAGCGCGGGGACCAGGTGGGAAGAGGGGTGGTCGCGCCGCAACTGCGCGAGGCGACGCTCGATCCGCTGGTCGCTCGCGCGCATCTGCTCCCGAACCGCGGCCTGCGCCCCGTCGCCCTGTCCGTCTGCATCGAAGGGGGTGCTCTGAACGGCGTCGACGTCCCGCGCGACCTTCCCCAAGGTGACCTGCGCGTCGCGGCTCGAGTTCGCTCGCTGCTGCAGTGTCGTGACAACGGCGATCGAGGCCAGCGCGAGCAGGACCGCACCGCCGATCACCCATGTGGAGGAAGCCCTGAACGCGGCGGCCGCTCTCGAGCTCATGCCAAGTCATCGACTGATCGCCCCCCCAGCATGAGGAGGAGCTCGGCGCACCGGAAAGAGATCGGTCGAAACCGTCAGAATCGGGAACCAGCGCAACCCTGAAATCAACTAGACGAGCGAGGCCTTGCGCGCGCGGGCGACGAGCGACGAGCGCAGCCCGGGCGGCCCGCCGGTGGCCGTCACGCGCACGTCGTCGAAGGCGAACTCGCCGAGCGCGCCCGACAGCGACGCGCGAGAGTAGAAGCGCACGTGCTGGCCGAGCGGGTCGAAGTGCGCGTCGAAGCGCGCGAGCGCGATCAGAGTCCGGCGGAGCGGGCCGTGGCTGGGGGTGGTGACCAGCAGCCGCCCGCCCGTGCGCAGAACGCGGCGGACCTCGGAGAGCACGCCCGCGGTGTCGGGCACGTGCTCGAGCACCTCCGAGCACCACGCCAGGTCGATCGAGGCGTCCTCGAGCGGCAGCGGCCCGCCGTCGGGCGCGAGACGCAGGTCGGCGTCGGGGACATTGTGTCGCGCGCGCGCGAGCGCCGCCTCGGCGATCTCGACCCCGACGGGGTCTGCCCCCGCGTCGCGCAGGGCGGCGACGAAGCGCCCGGCGCCGCAGCCGAGGTCGAGCACGCGCTCGCCGGAGCGCGCCTCGCCGAGCAGCAGGCCGCGGCGCCACCGCCACGCCCACGGCTCGGGGTCCTCTCCCACGCGTTCCCAGACGTCCTCGTAGTAGGCCTTCACGCCGCGAGGAGGCTAGTGCGCAGGCGGGTATATGGTCGGTCAGTGGGGTCACCGGGGGAAGCTGGGAAGGGTTTGCGGGTGCGCTTCGACTCCCGTCCGGCCGCCGATCCGCGCGGGATCGGCCGCTATGCCCGCTGCCTGCTCGACGCGCTGCACGCGGAGGCCGCCGAGCACGGGGGCGAGATGGTCGAGGGCCGCGAGCCCGGGCGCTCGGATGATCTCTTCCACTCGCCGTGGCTCAACGGCGCGCTGCTGCGGCCCAAGGTCCCGATGGTGGTGACCCTCCACGAGCTCGTCGCGCTCAAGCGAACCGGCCAGTTCCTGCGTGCAGGCCTGCGCGCGCGGATGCGCTTCCTGGCGCTGGAGCGCGCGGCGCGCCTGATCGTGCCCAGCCGGGTCGTGGCCGCCGACGCCGAGGAGCTGCTGCACCTGGACCCCGGGCGCATCCACGTCATCCCCGAAGCGCCGGCGGCCGCCTTCAGCCCCCGCTCCGAGGCCGAGGTGGCTGCGGCGCGCCGGCGCTACCGGCTGCCCGACGCGTACCTGCTGTGGGTGGGCGACCTGCGCCATCCCGAGCCGAGCAAGCGCGTGGCCTCTCTGACCCACGCGCCGCGCGAGCTGCCGCTCGTCCTGGTCGGCGACACGGGGCAGTGGGCGCGCCAGCTCGAGGGGGTGACACTCACGGGCTCGGTGCCCGTCGACGACCTGGCCGCGATCTACACGGGCGCGCATGCACTGGTCTTCCCCTCCGAGGACGAGGGCTTCGGGCTGCCCGTGATCGAGGCGCTGGCGTGCGGCACCCCGGTGGTCGCATGCGACCTGCCCGCCCTGCGCGAGGTGGTCGGCGAGCACGCGACCTTCGTGGAGCCGGGTGACTTCGCCGGGCTCATGAGCGCGGCGCAGTCCGCCGAGCGGCCCGCGCCCGAGCCACCGCGCTGGAGCTGGCAGGACGCGGCGGGGGCGACCTGGGAGGTCTACGAGCGCGCGTCACTGACGTCCTGAGCCGCGCTCACCGCGGCAGCTCCACCGCGACACGGCAGCCGCAGGTCGGCGGCGCAGATGGCCGGTCAGGGCGGGTGCGGGCCGAATGGGGATACCGTGCAGGGACGCATGCGCCTGCGCCTCCTGCGTCACGCCACGCTGCTGGTCGAGATCGCCGGCCGGCGGCTGCTCGTGGACCCGATGCTCGACGCCGCCGGCGCGCGCCCGCCTGTGGCCAACACCTCAAACGACCGCCGCAACCCGCTCGTCGAGCTACCCGAGCCCGCTGCGGTCGCGGTCGTGGGCGTCGACGCCGTGCTCGTCACCCACCTGCACGCCGACCACCTCGACGACACCGCGGTGCGCCTGCTCCCCTCCGCCACGCCCGTGCTCTGCCAGCCTCCCGACGCCGCGGCCCTGGGGGAGCGCGGCTTCTCGGACGTGCGGGCGGTCGATGACGAGCTCGAGTGGGAGGGCGTACGGCTCGTGCGCACCGGCGCGCGCCACGGGACGGGGAAGATCGGCGAGGCGATGGCGCCCGTGTCGGGCTTCGTGCTCTCGGCGGCGGGCGAGCCGTCGCTCTACGTCGCGGGGGACACGATCTGGTGCGAGGAGGTCGCCGCGGCGCTGGACGCCCACCGTCCCGGCGCCGTCGTCGTCAACGCCGGCGCCGCGCGCTTCGAGCAGGGCGACCCGATCACGATGACCGCCGACGACGTCGTCGCCGTCGCGCGCCACGCCCCGGCGGCTCGCGTGGTCGCCGTCCACCTCGAGGCGGTCAACCACTGCCTCGAGCGCCGCGCCGACCTGCACGAGCGCATCCACGCCGAGGCCCTGCACGACCACGTGACCGTGCCCGAGGACGGCGCGGCTGTGCCGCTGTGAGGTGTACGAGCCGCTCGCTTGCCACCGGATCGCCCGGGTGACAGGTCAGCCCGTGCGTTGGCTCGCGCCGCGGGAGAGCATGCGCTAGAACGCGCCGCGCCGCAACAGCACGGCGGGCACGGTCTTGACCAGGATCGTGAGGTCGAGGCCGACCGACCACCGCTCGAGGTAGAGGAAGTCGAGCCGGACGAGGTCGTCGAAGTCCAGCTCGGAGCGGCCCGAGACCTGCCACAGGCCGGTGATCCCCGGCAGCACGAGGTAGCGCTTCTTGTGCCAGTTCTCGAGTTGGTCGTAGTCGCGCTGCGGGAGCGGGCGCGGGCCCACGAGCGACATCTGGCCCCCCAGCACGTTGAGCAGCTGCGGCAGCTCGTCGAGCGAGTAGCGGCGCAGGAAGCGGCCGACGCGGGTCATGCGCGGGTCGTCGCGGATCTTGAACAGTGCGCCCGAGGTCTCGTTGAGCGACTCGATGTCGGCCTGCATCTGGTCGGCGTCGCTGCGCATCGTGCGGAACTTGAAGCAGGCGAAGGGCCGGCCGCCGACGCCCGGGCGCACCGAGCGGTACAGCATCGGGCCGCGCGAGGAGATGAACAC
>DASQFQ010000313.1:0-2947 GCA_035633075.1 Solirubrobacteraceae bacterium
CGGCCGGCCGCGAGCGCGGCGCACGCGGTCACGGCGGCCCGAGCCGCGCGGCCAGCGCGCCGCCGAGCGGAGCGCGCCAGCAGGGGCGCCCCTCGCGCAGCGAGTACAGGTCGCGCACGCCGGCGCCGCCCGCCACCCGGACCACCTCCGAGACGCCCGTCACCCGTCGGCTGCCGTCGGCGGCGCGGGCCTGGCAGACGACGAGGTCGAAGGCGTCGGCGACCTGCTCGCGGACGGCCGCGTGCGGGAGGCCGACGTCGGCCATCAGCGTGAGCGTCTCGAGGCGGCGCAGCGCCTCAGCCGCACTGCCGGCGTGGACCGTGCACAGCGAGCCGTCGTGCCCGGTGGAGAGGGCGGTGAGCATGTCAAGCGCCTCAGAGCCCCGCACCTCGCCGACGACGATGCGGTCCGGGCGCATCCGCAGGGCGTTGCGCACGAGGCGGCGGATCGTGACCTCGCCGCGGCCCTCGAGGCTGGGCGGGCGGGCCTCGAGGCGGATGACCTGCGGCTGGTCGAGGCGCAGCTCGGCGGCGTCCTCGATGGTGACGACGCGCTCCCCGGGATCGATGAAGCTCGACAGCACGTTGAGCGTCGTCGTCTTGCCCGAGCCGGTCCCGCCGCAGACGAGGATCGTGCAGCGCCCGCGCACAGCGCGCCCGAGGAAGTCGGCGAGCGGGCGAGTCAGCGTCCCGTTCGCGACGAGGTCCTCGGCACTGAAGCCGCGGCGGCGGAAGCGCCGGATGGTCAGCACCGGGCCGTCGATCGCGAGCGGCGGGATCACCACGTTGACGCGCGAGCCGTCCGGTAGGCGCGCGTCGCACAGCGGCTCGGACTCGTCGACGCGGCGGCCGAGGGGCGCGAGGATCCGCTCGATGGCGTCGCGCAGCTCCGCCTCGCTGCCGAAACGCTCCGAGGTGCGCTCGAGCCGGCCGCCACGCTCGATCCAGGCCGGTGCGCAACCGCACACCAGCACCTCGTCGACCTCGGGATCCGCGAGCAGCGGCTCGAGCGGCCCGAGCCCGAAAGAGCGCTCGGCGATGGCGTCCACCAGCGTGGCGCGGGCGCCCTCGTCGAGCACCCCCGCCTCACGGTCCACGAGCGCGCGGATGCGGTCGTGGGCGTCGCCGTCGGCGCCCCCCTCCCCCGCGCCCGCCAGGAGCCGCTCGCGGAGGGAGTCCGCGAGCCCGTCGAGGGCGGCGGCGCACGTGACGGGATCGGTGGCCACGGCGGCGCGCCTATCCCGCGCCCAGCCGTCGGTGGTCCCCCGCGGCGCGCGGCAGCAGGCGCAGCTCGCCCGGGCGCGTCTCGAGGGAGGCCAGGAACAGGGCTTGGCGCATGGTGACCCGCAGGGTGGCGGCGACCCGGGGCGCGCTTGCGTTGGACGCCCCGTCGCCGGCCGCGAGCGTCTTGACGCCGAGCACCTCGACGTCCTCGAGCGCGAGCCGGGCGGCGCCGCGCTCCGGAATGGCGAGCACATCGACGCGCGCGCCCGCCCCGATCAGCTCGGGCGGCGCGAGACCGGCGACCTCGACGGCTCGCTCGCCGCGCCGGACAGGCGCGGCGGCGGTCAGGTCCTCGCGCGCGATCTGCCCGGCGCCGAGATAGCCACCGCGCGGCACGGCGGCCGCGAGCTTCCGACCCAGGAGCTCCTCGGGCGGCGCCGCAGCGCCCACCGGCGCGTAGCGGGCCGGGATGCGGCGCAGTGCGAGATCGGCCGCCCGCAGCGGCCGCCCGGGCGCGAGGTCGCGCCCGGCGGTGACCACCGTCACGAGCGGCGCGAGCTGGTCTCGCATCGCTGCCTCCCTGCGTGCCACGTCGGAGGCGGCAAGCCCGCCGAGGGCAAGGGCGAGACCAAGCAGCAGCGAGCCGCGGCGACGACGACTCACGAGCGAAAGGGGGAGCGACGGGCCGGCGTGAGCTTCACGCCTCCGGCCGCGGGCAGCTCGACCACCAGGCGGGCGCCGACCGCGGTGGGGGCCGAAGCGAGGCGGCCGCCGTGACGCTCGGCGATGCCCGCGGCGATGGCGAGGCCGTGACCACGGCGGGCACGCCCGCCACGCGCCGCGGCGATCAGCTCGAGGACCGAATCGGGCAGCCCCGGGCCGCCGTCGGTCACCTCCACGCGGACCCGGCCGCCGACCTCGCGGACGCGGACGCGGACCGGGGCGGCGCCGTGCTCGACTGCGTTGGCGACGAGGTTGCCGCAGGCCTGCGCCAGACGCGCCGGGTCCGCGCGCACGAACGCGGGCGCGCCCGGCGGCTCGACGGTGAGGTCTGTCCCGTGGGCATGCGCGAGCGGCCGCCAGGTCCCAGCGGCCTCGGCCACCAGGTGGCCCAGGTCGAGCAGCTCAAGGCGGTCGCGAGAGCGCCGGCCGCGCGGCGAGGCGGCGAGGTCGTCGAGCGCGAGGCCCGCCCGCCGCAGCTCGAGGTCCACCGCCGCCACGCGCGGCGCGCTGGGCGCGTCCTCACGCGCCAGCGCGTGCAGGCCGAGCCGCGCCGCGCAGAGGGGGCCCCGAAGCTCGTGGCCGGCCTCGGCCACCAGCCGGAGGGTGCGCGCGAGCCGTGCCCGCAGGAACGCGGCGAGCGCGAGTGCCGCCGCCGCGAGCGGCCAGCCCGCGAGGGCGAGCGCGGTCACGCTGGCACCGGCCCGTCGATCAGGCGGTACCCGACGCCCCACACGTTGACCACGAAGCGGTCGCCGGCGGCGCCGAGCTTGTGGCGCAGACGGCAGGCATGGGAGTCGAGCGTGCGCGTGGTGCCCATCGAGCGATAGCCCCAGACGTCGCGCAGCAGCTCCTCTTTGGTAAACACCCGCGTGGGGTGGGAGGCCAGCGTCCTGAGCAGGGCGAACTCCTTCTGGGAGAGCTCCACGCGGTCGCCGCGCAGGCGCACCTCGCGCGACGGGGGATCCACCTCGAGGTCGCCGACCCGGAGGCGGCCGAGGCTG
>DASQFQ010000314.1:0-8054 GCA_035633075.1 Solirubrobacteraceae bacterium
GTCCTCGGCTGCCTCTTCCCGCTCGTCACCGTCACGCTCGCGTTCGCGTTCCTCGGCGAACGCCTGAGCCGAGCGCAGGCGGCTGGCGTCGCCGCTGCGCTTACGGGCGTGGTACTGGTGTCGCTTCAGACCTGACCGCGGGCGCCAGCTCGCGCGATGCCGAGTGACAGCTCGACCGTTCGCCCGCCCTGCCCGAGCGATGTGCCGTGCACCGTCATCGTTTGGCCGAGACGCTCGCTGCGGTGGAAAGCCGGAGCGCGGCGAGCATGAGCTGAGCGTGCTGCTTGTCCTCAGCGGGGAGCGAACTCGACGCCGCCGAGTTTCCGGCGAAGCGGGAGCTCCTGCGCCTCAAGCCGCGCTGAGAGAGTCTCGGCCGGCGATGAGTCCCGGGTACGCGCCTGGTCTTTAGGAGGATGACCGAAGACAGGAGATGCTTGTGCAGCATGAACCGCAGGTCCAGAAGCGTGTTGAGCAGCCGTATGTGGCGATCCGGCGGCAAGTGACGGATGGAGTCCCGGCAGCAGTAGACAGTGCTTTCCCCGAGCTGTTCGGATGGCTGGGAGAGCATGGAGTGAAGCCCTCGGGGCCGCCGTTCATCCGCTTCCTCGAGGTCGACGCTCAGGGCGAGCCGCTCGAGCTTGAGGTGGCTGTGCCTGTCGTTGGTGGAGTGGAAGGCGACGAGCGCGTCCTGGCGGAAGTCCTCCCAGCCGGTCGCTACGTGACGTTCCTCCACGCCGGGCCTTACCGCAGCACGACGGAGCCCGATCTTGCCGCCGCCCGCGCGATGGTCCAGGACTGGGCCGTGCAGCAGGGCATCCCTTGGGACCGCTGGGACACGGACCGCGGGTCTGCGTTTCGCTGTTACGTCGAGCACTACCACGTCGGCCCAGTCGAGGAGACTGACTACTCCAAGTGGGAAACCGAGCTGGCATACCTGGTCTCCGAGAGCTGAGTTGCTGACGCCACGCGACGCGTGATCGCGCGGCGCGATCACACGAACCGCAGCACCAAGACGACGATGTGCGGGTGTGGCGGAGCCGGCCCGACCGCTTCTTTCGACGGAGACCAAGGTGTCCAGCAAGGCGTCTCCCGACACCGCCCTGTTGGAACGCCGGCGGCAGCCTGGTGACGCTCATGCCGCTTCGCCATAGCGCAGGACAAGCGCTCGCGGCATCCTTGGCGCTTAGAGGAAGCAGCCGCCCTCGCCGCGGTAGGTCGGCACCACGTCCACCATCGCCTCGCCGGCGATAAGGTGCAGACGGTCGAAGCGCTCGCACAGCTCACCCGCCTTGGCGTGGCGGAACCACACCCGGTCGCCGATCCGCAGGTCGGCCGCGGGCGCTCCGCGCAGCGGGGTCTGGACCTCGCCGGCGCCCTCCACGCGGTCGAGTCGTAGGCCCCCAGGCAGCACGGGCCGCGGCAGGCGATCGGCGCCGGCCGCGCCCGACGCAGGGTAGCCGCCACCGAGCGCGGTCGCCGTCCGCAGGTCGGGGCGGCGCACGACGGGCAGCGCGAAGAAGGCCGCGGGGCGCGGCGAGAATGCGGCGTAGGAGTCGAACAGTGTGGGCCCGTAGAGCCCCGAGCCCGCGCTGACCTCGGTCACCGCCGACTCGGCGGCGGTGCGCTCGACCGAACCGGTCCCACCGCCGTTGACGAGGCGCAGCGGGGCGAGCTCGCGCACGGCCGCGACCACCGCCGCGCGCCGGACGGCCAGCTCGCGCGCCGAGGCCCGCTGCATGAGCCGGATCGCCGCGCCCAGCAGCGGCTGCCCCGGCGGGCGGTCTCCGAGTCCCGCGATGTGGGCCTCGTAGCTCATGAGCCCGTCGAGGACGAGCTCCGGCCGGCGCAGCGCCTCGCGCGCCAGCGCCACGGCCTGCTCGGGGGTGCGAACCGGTGAGCGTCGGGCACCGATGCGGATCCGGCCCCGCAGCGGCCACCAGCCGGCGTCGAGATCGAGGCAGACGCGGACCGGCCCGCTGCCCGCATCTCGGGCGATCGCCGCGACGAGGTCGAGATGCTCGACGCAGTCGACCATCACCGTCACCCGGTCGCGCGGACCCGTCGCCAGCGCCCGCAGGGCGGCGCGATCCACGCTGGGATAGGCGACCACCAGATCGTCGAAGCCCCGCTGCGCCAGCCACAGCGCCTCGGGCAGGGTGAAGGCCAGGATCCCCCGCAGCCCCGCTGCCAGCGCGCGCTCGATCAGGGCACGGCAGCGAACCGACTTGGAGGCCAGCCGGACGGGGGTGGGGCCCGCCCGGCGCAGCAGGTCGGCGGCATTGCCGTCGAACGCGTCGAGGTCGACGGCGGCGAACGGCGGCTCGAGCCCGGCGGTGGCGCGATCGAGCCGCTGCTGGTCACTCGTCATCGCCACTGGACGCTACCCGCCGGACACTGCGCTATCTTCAGCGCTTCGGTTCGGACACATAACGCCGAGTCTCCGCCGGTCACGCCGGCGGGGAGCGGGGGAACCAAAGAGCCAAGGACTTCCCGGCTCAGGGGCGAATCGCCGTAGACATGCGGCGTAGCGCGATTCTTTCCGCGCGAGCCCGACAGCTAACCCCGTAGGCGACGAAAGAAAGGAATCGTCGTTGTCACGGTGTCGTAGCCTCGCCGCGGGCCTGATGGCCTTCGCGACCCTTGCAGTTCCCGCCGCCCAGGCGGGCGCAGGCACGCTGATATTCGGGTCGCGCCCGCTGCAGGAGGGCATGCGCGGTCGCGACGTTCGCGTCCTGCAGGACTTCCTCACGCGCGCCGGGCTGCGCACGGCGGTCGACGGCCGCTTCGGTCCCGGCACGCGCCACCGCGTGCGCTCCTGGGAGCGCCGCACCGGCCGGCCGGTCAATGGCCGGGTGAGCCGTGCGGACGCGCGGGCGCTGCGCACCGCGGTCGACTCGAGCGCTCATGCGCCGGAGGCCATTCCGGTCGCGGCGCTCACGGAGACGGCTACGGTCGGCCCCGACGGCCTGGCGACGGTGCCGATCTCCGCGCCGCCGGAGGTCAAAGCCATCATCGAGTCGGGCAACGAGATCGCCGCCAAGCCCTACAAGTACGGCGGCGGGCACGGCCGCTGGAACGACTCGGGCTATGACTGCTCGGGCTCGATGTCCTACGCCCTGCATGGCGCGGGCCTCCTCGACGAGGCGCTCGACTCGAGTGGCTTCATGAGCTGGGGGGACCCGGGCAAGGGGGAGTGGGTGACGATCTACGCGAAGGGCAGCCACTCCTTCATGCGCGTCGCCGGCTTGCGCTTCGACACGAGCGGGCGCTCGAGCGACGGCACCCGCTGGCACGCGGACATGCGCTCCACCGGCGGCTACACGGTCCGCCACCCGGCCGGTATGTAGGAGGTTCACGCACAAGGCTCGACCGCGTTGCGATGCGCGGTCGCGTGGGGTATCACCTATTCATGGCCGCCACGCCGCCGCGCCGGGCCCGGGCCGCCGCCGCGGCGCTCGGCGCCGCGCTCCTGGCGGGATGCGGAAGCCACGGGCCCGACTACACCCTGAAGACCCCGCCGGCGGCGGTCGGAGAGGCGCCGATCGAAACGCCCGCGCCCCCCGGCGCGGCCCGCCGGCGCGAGGGCGATCCCAGCCAGCGCGACGCCGAGCGGCTGCGGCCGGTGCTCGCCGGGTGGGCCGAGGCGGTCCGCCGCGGCGATGCCGAGCGCGCGGCGGGCTACTTTGCGATCCCGGCGATCGTAGCCCAGAGCCAGACCGTCGAGCTGCAGACGCGTGACCAGATCCGGAGGTTCAACGACGGGCTGCCGTGCGGCGCGCGGCTGCTCGACGTGACGCACGACGGCCGTTACGTGGTGGGCACCTTCCGGCTGACCGAGCGCACGGGGAAGCAGTGCACCGCCGCGGGCGAGCTCGTCCGCGTGGCGTTCGTCATCCGCGGGCGCCGGTTCACGGAATGGCGCCAGGTCCCCGACCGCCCCGGCGCGCCGCCGGGCCCCAAGGAGCCCGAGGAGGCGCCGCCCCTGGGCGAGACGGTTCTCTAGATTCCGCAAGCCCACGGTCGCGGCGTCCACCCAATGTGAGCAGGCTCAGCAGCGAAGATGCCGCCTGCCTACGCTCGCGGCGTCCACCGAATGTGAGCAGGTCAGCCGCGCAGCGGCGGAACCTGCTCAGAGGTCGCGCTCGCGCGCCACGGGACGGTCCGCGGGGACCTCTCCGGGGCGGCGACGTGTGTAGAGGGTCGTGTAGTAGAGCGAGATCAGCAGCCCAAGGACGCCGACGATCATGAGGATGAGCCCGACGGTCGAGATCTCGAGCCCCGAGACGTCCGCGTTCACTGCGAAGTACAGGATCGCACCGACCGCGATCAGGAAGATGGAGGTGCCGATGCCCACAGGTGCGTCTCCTCTCGAGGGTTCACCACTCTGGATGCCCGTTCAACGTCGCGACGCAAACCCCTGCGGACGCGTGTTCTAGGCTCACGCCATGGCCACGACGTCGCCCTCCGACGCCTACGCGCTGTCCGACGACCAGGTCGCCTTCCGCGACACCATCCGCCAGATCGTCCGCGAGCGCGTGGAGCCCCGCGCGGCCGAGATCGACGCCAAGGGGGAGTACCCCTGGGACCTGCGCCGGCTGTTCGCCGAGCAGGACCTGCTCGGCCTGCCCTTCGACACGGAGTACGGCGGGACGGGGACCGGCGCGCTGACGCTGAACCTCGCGATCGAGGAGATCGCCAAGGCCTGCGCCTCGAGCGCGCTGATCCTGATGGTGCAGGAGCTCGGCACGCTTCCGATCCGGCTCTTCGGCTCCGACGAGCTCAAGACCCGCTTCCTCCCGATGTGCGCGAGCGGCGAGTGGTCGCCTGCCTTTGCGCTGTCGGAGCCCGAGGCCGGCTCGGATCCCGGCGGGATGATCACGAGTGCCCGGCGCGACGGCGACGGGTGGGTGATCAACGGGACCAAGAACTGGATCACCAACCTCGGGATCGCCGACTTCTACGTGGTGTTCGCCGTGACAAGCCGCGGTGACGCAGGCGATGGGCTCGACCGCGAGGGTGGCGGCGCCACGGGTACGCGGGGCAGGGCCGTGAGCCGGAGGATCTCGGCCTTCGTGGTGGAGGCCGATCGCCCCGGGTTCAGCGTCGGCAAGGTCGAGCACAAGCTCGGCATCAAGGGCGCGCCCACCGGCCAGCCGATCTTCGAGGACGTCCGCGTCCCCCACGAGAACCTGATCGGCACGGAGGGCAACGGCCTCTCCGTCGCTCTGCGCACCCTTGACCACTCGCGCCTCGGCGTCGCCGCGCAGGCGGTGGGCCTCGCCCAGGGGGCGACGGACTACGCCGCCGCCTACGCGCGCGAGCGCAAGCAGTTCGGCAAGCCGATCAGCGAGTTCCAGGCGATTCAGTTCAAGCTGGCCGACATGGAGACGCGCACGGCCGCGGCCCGCGAGCTGCTCTACAAGGCATGCGCCAAGGTCGACCGCCACGAGCCAGACATGGGCAAGTACTCCGCCATGGCCAAGCTGTTCGCCTCCGATACCGCCATGGCGGTGACCATCGAGGGGGTGCAGGTGCTCGGCGGCTACGGCTACGTCAGCGAGTACCCGGTCGAGCGCTTCATGCGCGACGCCAAGATCACCCAGATCTACGAGGGCACGAACGAGATCCAGCGGCTCGTGATCGCGCGGACGCTGAGGTGATGCTCGCGCACTGGCCCACATCGCGCCGGACCGCTCTCTCGGGGCTCTTCTGCCTGTGCGTCGCGGTCCTGGTCATCACGGTCTTCCGCGGCTTCGCCGCCAGCTACCCGCTGCGCGTCCTGCAGGTGCTCGCGACCGCCGCGGGCGGGCTCGGCCTGCTCGGCATGCTCATCGCCGTCGTGACCACGCGGCTGGCCGACTACTCCGAGCCGGCCGACGAGGAGGAGTTCGAGCTGCTCGTGCAGCGCTCGGAGCGCCTCGCGCGCGACAACCTGGCCGCCGAGCCCGACGAGGACGAGTTCCTCACGCTCGACCCGCGCAACCCGGCCGACTTCGAGGAGCTGGTGCGCGAAGCGCTCGACGACTTGCCCGAGCTCCTGCGCAAGTCGCTCGTCCACGTCGCCGTCGTGATCTCCGACAAGGGGCGGCGCAACCGGGCCTACGGCCTCTACCAGGGCGACGGCGTGGCCCGTGACGACTCGCCCGACCGCATCGTGATCTTCCGCGACACGCTCCTGCGCGACTTCGGCCACGACGCCGACGAGCTGCGCGCGCAGGTGACGCGCACCGTGCGGCATGAGCTCGCCCATCACCTCGGGGCGAGCGAGCTGGGAGTGAGGGAGCTGGGCCTGTGATGATCGTGATGACACCCAAGGCCACCGAGGCCGAGGTCGCGGCGGTGCGCGCCCGCCTGGAGGACACCGGGGTCCACGTCCTGGTCATGCCCGGCGAGCTGACGACCGCGATCGGGGCGATCGGCGACCCCGAGGGCGTGCGCGAGCTGGGGTTGGAGGGGATGGCGGGGGTCGACCGCGTGGTGCCGATCTCACGCCCCTACAAGCTCGCCTCCTCCGAGCTCTCTCACAACGAGCCGACCTCCTTCCGCGTCGACGGGCGCCTCGTCGGAGACCGCACGTTCTGCCTGATCGCCGGGCCCTGCACCGTGGAAACGCGGGAGCAGACGCTGTCGGTGGCCCGCACCGTCATGGCCGGCGGCGCCTCCATGCTGCGCGGCGGCGCCTTCAAGCCGCGCACGTCGCCGTTCGCGTTCAAGGGCCTGGGACGCGCAGCGCTCGAGATCCTCGCCGAGGCCCGCGCCGAGACCGGCCTGCCCGTGGTCACCGAGCTGTTGGACTCCCAGCACGCCGACGCCATCGCCGAGCACGCCGACGTGGTGCAGATCGGCGCCCGCAACATGCAGAACTACGCGCTGCTCGAGGTTGCGGGCCGACTCGGCAAGCCCGTGCTGCTCAAGCGCGGACTGTCCTCATCGCTCGACGAGCTGCTGATGGCGGCCGACTACATCCTCAAGGAGGGCAACGAGCGGGTGATGCTCTGCGAGCGCGGGATCCGCACCTTCGAGACGGCCACCCGGTTCACGCTCGACCTCTCGGCGGTGCCGTGGCTCAAGCTGCACTCCCACCTGCCGGTGATCGTCGATCCCAGCCACGCCTCGGGCGATCGCCGTCTGGTCGAGCCGCTCGCCCGCGGTGCGGCGGCGGTGGGGGCCGACGGTGTCCTCGTCGAGGTTCACGACGATCCCGACGAAGCACTGTGCGACGGTCCGCAGGCGCTGTACGCGCGCGACTTCCTGGGCTTCGCCGAGCGGGTCGCCGCGCACGCCGCGCTCGACGGCAAGCGGATCGCCTAGCTCAGCGAGGACCGTTCCGGATGGCCGAATTGGCCAGCCGGATGAGGATCGTGCGCTCCGTGCTCGTCGTGCCGAGCTTCGCCTGGATCGTGTGGAGCACGTCGCCCTCGAGCCACTCCAGGCTCGGTGGCGCGCACGAGGCGCCGCAGAGCATGGGCTGGAAGAAGCCCGTCCGGCCCTCGGCGAGCGTGACCTGGTGGGTGGCGCTGGGGCGCACGCCGCGGCGGGCGGTGAAGGCGGCCACGAAGCACGCCGTCGCGCCGTCGCAGTTGCGCGCTGACGCGATGTCGAACTCGTAGTGGCCGGGGCTGCCACGGCCCAACGAGAAGAGCCGCTTGAAGTCAGCGGGTATCCGGCTGGGCAGCAGGACGCTGAGGTCCGAACCCCGCTTGACCGCCTTGAGGGGGCGCTCGAGCAGCTTTAGGACGTCGTAGGAACGGGTGGCCGCGGCGTTTGTGCCGGCGGGCACCAGAAGCGTGGCCAGAAGGAGGAGGGGGACGACCAGGCGGGGCACGGAGTGCCGCATTGTGTCACGGCAGCCCTTCAAGCGCGCGCAATAGGATTGACTGGGCGAGTCGATCAAAGGAAGTGGACCATGCCCGAAGCCGTCATCGTCGATGCGGTCCGGACGCCCATCGGGCGCGCCGTCAAGGGATCGCTGAAGGACGTGCGCGCCGACGACCTGGCCGCGGTGCCGCTGAGGGCGCTCGTGGAGCGCAACCCCGAGGTGGATTTCGCCGAGA
>DASQFQ010000315.1:0-13631 GCA_035633075.1 Solirubrobacteraceae bacterium
TGGAGCTGCTCGAGAAGACCGGCGGCAAGTCCGACTTCCACCGCGCATGAAGCCGCTCGTCGACGGCCACGGCCGCCCCATCGGCGACGTCCGGATCTCGGTCACCGACCGCTGCAACTTCCGCTGCCAGTACTGCATGCCGGCCGAGGGCCTGCCGTGGCTTCAGCGCGAGTCGCTGCTCTCCTACGAGGAGATCGCGCGGCTCGTGGCGCTGCTGTCCTCGATGGGCGTCCACGACGTCCGCCTGACGGGCGGCGAGCCGCTCGTGCGCCGGGAGCTGTGGCGGCTCGTGGAGATGGTCTCGGCGATCGAGGACGTCCACGACCTCTCGCTCACCACCAACGGCTACCTGCTCGCCCGCCAGGTCGACGACCTCGTCGCCGCCGGCCTGCGGCGCGTGAACGTCTCGCTCGACTCGCTCGCCCCCGACCGCTTCTTCCAGCTCACCCGCCGCGACTCGCTCGCCCAGGTCCTCGAGGGGCTCGAGGCCGCCCAGAGCCACCCCGAGCTGCGCCCGATCAAGGTCAACGTCGTCGCGCTGCGCGACTTCACCGAGGAGGAGGTCGTGCGCTTCGCGGAGTTCGCCCGCACGCGACCCTTCGTCGTGCGCTTCATCGAGTTCATGCCGCTCGACGCCGACCGGGCGTGGACGAGCGACAAGGTTCTGCCCAACGCCGAGATCCGCGCGATGATCGACGCCGTCTACCCGCTGGAGGCCGTCGGCCGCGAGCGGCACGGGACCTCGCGGCGCTGGCGCTTCGCTGACGGGCAGGGCGAGATCGGCTTCATCTCCCCCGTCTCCGAGCCCTTCTGCGGCGACTGCAACCGCATCCGCCTCACCGCCGAGGGAATGCTGCGGACATGCCTGTTCTCCCTGCATGAGACCGACCTGCGCGAACCGATGCGGGCGGGCGCGAGCGACTCCGAGCTCGCGACGATCGTCCGCGAGGCGGTCTGGCGCAAGGAGCTCAAACACCACATCGGCGACAAGGGGTTCCGCCAGCCAGCGCGCACGATGTCGCGAATCGGCGGGTGATCGAGCTTCCGGAGGCGTGGGCGCTCGTCGCCGGGGCAGCCCGCCCGCTGCCGGTCGAGCGCGTCGCGCTCGCGCGGGCGCACGGCCGGATCGTCGCCGAGGACGCCTGCAGCGCCGTCGACCTGCCGCCGTTCGACCGCTCGGCCATGGACGGCTACGCCGTTCGCGCCGCCGATACGGCCGCCGGGGCGCTGCGCGTGGCCGGCGAGGTCGCGGCGGGCGCCACCGCGTCCGTGACGCTCGAGCCGGGCACCGCGGTCGGGATCGCGACGGGAGCCCCCCTCCCGCCCGGCGCCGATGCCATCCTGCAGTCCGAGCTGGCGACGGTCGCCGACGGGCACGTGCGCGCGGCCGAGCCCGTCCCCCCCGGCCGCCACGTCCGCTATCGCGGCGAGGACGTGCAGGCGGGCGACGTGTTGGCGCCCGCGGGCACGGCGCTGACGCTGCCCCGGGTGAGCTCGCTGGCCGCCGCGGGCGTCGGCGAGGTCGCAGTCCACCGGCGCGCGCGCCTGCACGTGGTGGTCACGGGCTCGGAGCTGCTGCCCCTCGGTGCGCCGCCCGAGCCGGGAAAGATCCACGAGTCCAACGGCCTGCTCGTGCGCCTGCTCGCCGAGCGCGCCGGCGCCGCCACCACCGAGCACGGCGTCGTCGCCGACGACGCGGCGGCCACCCGGGCCGCCGTCGAGGCGGGGCTCGGGGGCGACGTCCTGGTGGTCTGCGGTGGCGTGTCGGTCGGCCCGCACGACCACGTGCGGCCGGCCTTCGCGGCCTGCGGCGTCGAGGAGGTCTTCTGGCGCGTGCGCCTGAAGCCCGGCAAGCCGCTGTGGTTCGGGCGCCGCGGCGACACGCTCGCGTTCGGGCTGCCCGGCAACCCGCTCTCGAGCATCGTCGGCTTCCTGGCCTTCATCGACCCCGCCCTGCGGCGCATGCACGGAGAGCCGGGCGCCGCCATGCGCACCGTCCGCGCACGCCTGGCCGCGCCCGCCGGCCCCTCCGACGGCCGCACGACCTTCCTCAGCTCCCGCCTCGTCCCCGGGCCCGACGGGGTGCTCGAGGCGACGCCCACCGAGGCGCAGGGCTCGCACCTGACGGGCGCGCTCGGGTCGTCGGACGGCTTCGTGGTCGCGCCCTACGACGCCGGCGAGCTGCCCGCCGGCGCCATGGTCGACGCCGTGCTCCTCTAGCAGAGGTCCACTAGAACGGGTACGCGGGCGCGCTGCCGCGCATCGTCACCCACTTCTCCTCTCACCAGCGGGGGCGACGCGGCATGACCCCACGCAAGTCGTCTACCGTGCGCTGTGAGCACACCCGTCCACGTATGCGCACACTTTCGTCTCGCATCGCCCCGCTGAGCGACGCCGTCGCCGACCTCGTCCACGACGGCGACACCGTGGCGCTCGAGGGTTTCACCCATCTCATCCCGGTCGCCGCCGGTCACGAGGTCATTCGCCAGCGCCTCCGCGACCTGACGCTCGTGCGGCTGACACCGGACATCGTCTACGACCAGCTCATCGGCGCCGGCTGCGCGAGCAAGCTCGTGTTCTCCTGGGGCGGCAACCCGGGCGTGGGGTCGCTGCACCGCTTCCGGGACGCGATCCAGAACGGCTGGCCGAGTTCCCTCGAGATCGAGGAGCACAGCCATGCCGGGCTGGCCAACCGCTACGTCGCGGCGGCGTCCGGCCTGCCCTTCGCTGTCCTGCGCGGCTATCAGGGCACCGACCTGCCCAAGCACACCGCGATGATCGCGCCGATCGCGTGCCCGTTCACCGGCGAGGTGCTGACCGCCGTGCCGGCGCTGGACCTCGACGTGGCGATCGTCCATGCGCAGCGTGCCGACCGGGCGGGCAACGTGCAGATGTGGGGGTTCACCGGCGTGCAGAAGGAGGCGGTGCTCGGCGCCGACCGCTCGCTCGTGACCGTCGAGGAGATCGTCGAGAAGCTCGAGCCGCGGCCCGGCGCCGTGGTCCTCCCCGAGTGGGTCCTCACACGCGTCGCCGAGGCTCCACGGGGAGCGCACCCTTCCTACGCCCACGACTACTACGAGCGCGACAACGAGTACTACCGGGAGTGGGACGCGATCAGCCGCGACCGCGAGACCTTCACGGCATGGCTGGCCGAGCAGATCCTCGACGGCGCCGGGGGCTCGCGATGAGCGCGGGCCCGCAAGCGTCGGCGCGCTCAGAGCCCGTCGGCGACTGGACGACCGACGAGATCATGACCGTGGCGGCGGCCCGCACCCTGCACGAAGGCGCGTCCTGCTTCGTCGGGATCGGGTTGCCGAGCACGGCGGCGAACCTCGCCCGTCGCACGCACGCCCCGGGGCTCGTGCTGATCTACGAGGCAGGGGCGATCGGTGCCAAGCCCGACCGGCTCCCGCTCTCGATCGGCGACGGGGTGCTGGCGCGAACCGCCGACGCGGTGGTCACGGTGCCCGAGATCTTCAACTACTGGGTGCAGCCGGGGCGGATCGACGTCGGCTTCCTCGGCGCCGCCCAGATCGACCGCTTCGGCAACATCAACACGACCGTGATCGGCGAGGACTACCGCAGCCCGAAGGTCCGCCTGCCCGGCGCGGGCGGAGCGCCGGAGATCGCCGCCTCCTGCGGCGAGGTCATCGTGATCGTGCGCCAGAGCACCCGGACCTTCGTCGAGCGCGTCGACTTCGTCACCTCCGTCGGCTACGGGCACGGCCCGGGCGATCGCGAGCGCCTCGGGCTGACCGGGCGCGGGCCCGTGCGCGTCATCACCGACCTCGGCGTCCTCGAGCCCGACCCCGAGCGCCTCGAGCTGACGATGACACAGGTCCACCCTGGCGTGGACGCCGAGCGCGCCCGGGAGGCGACGGGCTGGGAGCTGGCCGTGGCGCAGGACCTGAAGGCCACCCCTGCGCCGACCCCCGAGGAGCTCGGCGCCCTGCGCGAGCTGGAGCGGTCGGGGCACGAGACGTGAGCGCCGGGGCGTACATCCTCGACGCTGTGCGGTCGCCGTTCGGGCGCCACGGCGGGGCACTGGCGGGGACCAGGCCCGACGACCTCGCCGCGCACGTCGTGCGCGCGCTCCTCGACCGCGCGCCCGACCTCGATCCCGGGCGGATCGACGACGTCGTGTTCGGCAACGCCAACGGCGCGGGCGAGGACAACCGCAACGTCGCGCGCATGGCCGTCCTGCTGGCCGGCCTGCCGACAAGCGTGCCGGGCTCGACCGTGAACCGCCTGTGCGGGTCCAGCCTGGATGCCGCCATGCAGGCCAGCCGGGCGGTCGAGACCGGCGACGCCTCGCTCGTGCTGGTGGGCGGCGTGGAGTCGATGAGCCGGGCGCCCTGGGTGCTGCTCAAGCCGGAGCGACCCTACCCCCGCACCGATCAGGAGCTGCACTCGACCACGCTGGGCTGGCGGATGGTCAACCCGGAGATGCCCGAGCACTGGACGATCTCCCTCGGCGCGAGTGCGCAGAAGCTCGCCCAGATGTACGGCATATCGCGCGAGGCCCAGGACGAGTTCGCGGTCCGCAGCCACCGGTGGGCGGCGGAGGCGTGGGACGGCGGTCGCTACGACGGCTGGGTGGTCCCCCTCCCCGACGTCGACCTCGCCCGCGACGAGGGCATCCGGGCCGACAGCTCGGTCGAGGCGTTGGCCAAGCTCAAGCCCGCCTTCGCGAAGGACGGCACGGTCACCGCGGGCAACGCGTCGCCGCTCAACGACGGGGCGGGGGCGCTCCTGGTGGGCGACGCGGAGGCCGCCGAGGCCGCCCGCCTCGAGCCGATGGCCCGCATCGCCGGACGAGGAACGTCCGCCGTCGACCCCGACGTGTTCGGGATCGGCCCGGTGGAGGCCGCCAACCGGGCGCTGCAGCGAGCCGGGATCGGCTGGGGCGACCTCGACCTCGTCGAGCTCAACGAGGCCTTCGCCTCCCAGTCGCTGGCCTGCCTGGCCGAGTGGGGCGAGCTCGACCCCGACATGCTCAACGTCAACGGCGGCGCGATCGCCCTTGGGCATCCCCTGGGGGCCTCGGGCGTCCGCATCCTGGGCACGCTCGCTCACGCCCTGCGCGAGCGCGGCGGCGGCTGGGGGTTGGCCGCGCTGTGCATCGGGGTCGGGCAGGGGTTGGCCGTGGTGGTGGAGGCGTGACCCTGGTCCTGCCTCGCTACCGCCGGGACGCGGAGTCGCACCCGCCGCTGGACTGGCCGGACTACGGCTCCACCCGGTTGCGCGCGCCCCGTAACCCGCTGCGCCCGCTCGCGCACACCCTGACCGAGCTCACAGGCCCGCTGCTCGGGGAGGGCCGGGTAGGCGAGCTCGACCACGACCTCACCCGCCAGCACGACGGCGAGCCGCTGGGCGAGCGCATCATCGTGCACGGCCGCGTGCTCGAGGACGATGGGCGCCTCGTACCCGGCACGCTCGTGGAGGCCTGGCAGGCCAACGCCGCCGGGCGCTATCCGCACGACGGCGACCGCCACCCGGCGCCGCTGGACCCCAACTTCTCCGGCGTCGGGCGCTGCCTCACCGACGCCGAGGGGCGCTTCCGCTTCGTGACGGTCAAGCCGGGCGCCTATCCGTGGGGCAACCACCCCAACGCCTGGCGGCCGGCCCACATCCACTTCTCGCTGTTCGGCCGCGCGTTCACCCAGCGCCTGGTGACGCAGATGTACTTCCCCGGCGACCCGCTGTTCTTCCAGGACCCGATCTTCAACTCGGTGCGCGACCCGGGGGCGCGCGAGCGCCTGATCTGCAGCTTCGACCTCGAGTCGACCGAGCCCGAGTGGGCGCTCGCCTACCGCTTCGACATCGTGCTGCGCGGCCGCGACGCGACGCCGGTGGAGGACGAGGACGGCCACCCGTGACGCTCGGCACGACGCCGTCGCAGACCGTCGGGCCCTTCTTCGCCCTCGCGCTCCCGTGGCCGGACGGGCCGTTCGTCGTGCCGGAGGGCACCGAGGGCGCGATCTGGCTGCGCGGGCGCGTGCTCGACGGCGCCGGCGACCCCGTGCCCGACGCGCTCGTGGAGACCTGGCAGGCCGGCCCCGATGGGCGCTTCGACCACCCCGAGGACCCCCGTGACGCCGCAGGCGGCTTCCGTGGCTTCGGCCGCTGCGCCACCGACGAGGGCGGGGCCTGGGGCATCCTCACGCTCAAGCCCGGACCGGTGCCCGGCCCCGACGGCGGCACGCAGGCGCCGCACGTCGCCGTCTCGGTGCTCGCGCGCGGCCTGCTCAACCGGGTCGTGACCCGCATCTACTTCGCCGACGAGCCCGAGGCCAACGCCGCCGATCCGGTGCTCGGCGCGCTGGCCGGCGACGCCTCCCGCGGAACCCTGCTCGCGGAGCCCAGCGGGGACGGATACCGTTTCGACGTCTACCTGCAAGGACCGGATGAGACCCTCTTCTTCGCCATCTGAGGACGCCCACGCCGACGGCATGCGCGTGCGCCGCGAGGTCCTTGGCGACGAGCACGTCGACCGCGCGACGGCGCAGGCCACGGCCTTCACCGCGCCGTTTCAGGACTACATCACCCGCGCGGCCTGGGGGGAGGTGTGGACGCGTCCCGGCCTGGACCGCCGCATCCGCAGCGCGATCACCCTGGCGGTCCTGACCGCGCTGCGCTGCGAGGACGAGCTCGCCATGCACGTGCGGGCGGCCCTGCGCAACGGGCTCACGCGCGAGGAGATCGGCGAGGTGCTGCTGCATACCGCCGTGTACGCGGGAGTGCCGGCGGCCAACACGGCCTTCGCCGTCGCCCAGCGCACGCTCGCCGAGGCCTGCGAGAGCGCACCGGGGAGCCCGTGAGCGGCGGCCTCGTCGAGGCCGGGCGGGCGACGCACTTCGTGCAGTCGCTCGAGCGGGGCCTGGCCGTGATCCGCGCCTTCGACGCCGACAGGCCGGAGCTGACGCTTTCGGACGTCGCCCGGTCGACCGGGATCACGCGCGCGGCCGCCCGGCGCTTCCTGCTCACGCTGGCCGACCTCGGCTACGTCCGTACGGACGGGCGTCAATTCTCCCTCACCGCCCGGGTGCTCGAGCTCGGATACGCCTATCTCTCGAGCCTCTCGCTGCCGGAGGTCGCAGAACCCCATCTCGAGCGCCTCGTCGCCGAGGTCCACGAGTCCTCGTCGGTCTCCGTGCTCGACGGCGGGGACGTGGTCTACGTCGCCCGCGTGCCGACCTCGCGCATCATGACCGTCTCGATCAACGTGGGCACCCGCTTCCCCGCCTACGCGACGTCGATGGGACGGGTGCTGCTTTCCGGGCTGGCCGAGGCCGAGCTCGAGGACTACCTCGCCCACGTCGAGCTCAGGCGCCTCTCCCCGCGGACGATCACGTCCGTGACGGCGCTGCGCGCCGAGCTGGCGCGCACCCGCAGCCAGGGCTGGGCGCTGGTGGACCAGGAGCTCGAGGAGGGCCTGCGCTCGGTCGCGGCGCCGATCCGGGACCGCGCGGGGCGAGTGGTCGCCGCGGTCAACCTCTCGGCCCACGCGAGCCGCATGTCGACGGAGTCGGTCCGCCGGCAGCTCGTGCCGCCGTTGCTCGCGACGGCCGCGCGGATCGAGGCCGAGATGCGCGTCGTGTCGGCCAGCCGTCCACGACGGTCCGCCGGCGGATGAGCCCGGTCACCGACGCCTTCTCGCCGGCCACCCGCGCCGGCTCTCCCCGGACGGGCGAGCGGCGGCGCCAGGCCGCGCCCGCGCGCGCCGGCCTCGGGGTGTTCCTGGCCATCGTGCTGCTGGCGCTCAACCTGCGCACGATCGTCGCGAGCCTGCCGCCGCTGCTCGCCGAGGTGCGGGGGGAGCTGGGCCTGTCGGCCGCCGCGGCGGGGCTGCTCACGACGCTCCCGGTGCTGTGCTTCGGCGCGCTGGCGCCGCTGGCGCCACTCCTGGCGCGCAGGGTGCCGATCGAGCGCCTGGTGGTGGCGTGCGGCCTGCTCACCGCGGGGGCCGCCGCGCTCCGCGGCGCCGGGGGCGCCGCGCCGCTGTTCACCGGCAGCGTGCTGGCCGGGGTGGCGATCGCGCTCGCGCAGGCCGTCCTGCCGGCGTTCATCCGCACGCGTTTCCCGGCGCAGGCCGGCCCGCTCACCGGGGCGTTCTCGATGTCACTGACGCTCGGCGCCGCGCTCGCAGCCGGCGCGGCGGTACCGCTCGAGCGCCTGCTCGGCGGCAGCTGGGCGGCCTCGCTGGCGGCGTGGGCGGTGCCCGCCGCGCTGGCGACCGTGCTGTGGCTGCCGGCGGCGCTCGGGGCGGGTACCGTCGTCCGCGGCGCCCCGCCTCCGGCGCTGTGGCGCAGGCCACTCGCGTGGTCGGTCAGTCTCTTCTTCGGGGTGCAGTCGATGACCTTCTATGCCGGCCTGGCCTGGCTGCCGTCGGTGCTCGAGGACGCCGGCTACGAGGCCGGCGAGGCGGGGGCCCTGCAAGCGCTCGGCAACGTCCTGCAGATCGTGCCCGCCTTCGTCCTCCCAATCCTGGCCGCGCGCCGCTCACAGCAGGCGGGGCTCCTGGCGGCGGTCGTGCTGCTGTCGGTCGCCGCGCCGGTCGGGCTGCTCGCGGCCCCCGGCGCGGCGCCCCTGTGGATGGTCCTGCTCGGGCTCGGACAGGGCGGCGCGCTCGGGCTGGCGCTGATCCTGCCGGTGCTCCGGGGCGGCGACGCGGCGACGGTGGCCTCGCTCACCGCGATGGCCCTGTGTGTCGGCTACCTGGTGGCGGCGACCGGGCCCTGGCTGCTCGGGGCGGTCCACGACGCCACCGACGGCTGGAGCGTCCCGCTCGTGCTGCTGGCGGCGCTGACGGCGCTCGAGCTGGTCCCGGGCTTGGCGGCGTCGCGCGGCCGCACCCTGACGCCCGCGAGGTCGCTGTGATGGACACACAGGTCGGGATCGTGGGGGCCGGTCCGGCCGGACTGCTGCTCGCCCATCTCCTGCGGCTGGAGGGCGTGGACTCGGTGGTGCTCGAGACGCGCAGCCGCGAGTACGTCGAGCAACGGGTCAGGGCGGGGGTGCTCGAGCAGGGCACCGTCGACACGCTGACCGCGGCGGGCGTGGGCGACCGCCTGCGGCGCGAGGGGCTCGTCCACGAGGGAGTGGAGCTGCGCTTCGGCGGGCGCGGCCACCGGATCGACTTCAAGGCCCTCACGGGCGGCCGCACGATCACCGTCTACGGCCAGCAGGAGGTCGTCAAGGACCTCATCGCCGCGCGCCTGAACGACGGGGGCGAGCTGCTGTTCGAGGTGGAGGACACGAGCGTGCACGACCTCGAATCCGCGCGGCCGGCCGTCCGCTTCTCCCACGCCGGCGCGCAGCACGAGCTGCGCTGCGACGTGATCGCCGGCTGCGACGGCTCCCACGGCGTCTGCCGCCCCTCCATCCCCGACGGCGCGCTCGCGCACTACGAGCGCGACTATCCGTTCGCCTGGCTGGGGATCCTCGCCCGCGCGCGCCCATCCTCCGAGGAGCTGATCTACGCCAACCACGAGCGCGGCTTCGCCCTGCACAGCATGCGCTCGCCGGAGGTCACGCGGCAGTACCTGCAGTGCGACCCGGACGAGGACCTCGACGATTGGCCCGACGAGCGCATCTGGGAGGAGCTCCAGGCCCGCTTCGCGCTGGAGAGCGGCTTCAGGCTCACGGAGGGGCCGATCCTCGAGAAGGGCATCACGCCCATGCGCTCCTCCGTGGTCGAACCCATGCAGTACGGGCGGCTGTTCCTGGCGGGCGACGCCGCCCACATCGTCCCCCCCACCGGAGCCAAGGGCCTCAACGTGGCGGTGGCCGACGTGCGCGTGCTGGCCGAGGCGCTGGTCGCCTGGTACCGCGACGGCGACACCGGCGGGCTCGAGGCCTACTCGCGGCGCTGCCTGCGGCGCGTTTGGCGCGTGCAGCACTTCTCCTGGTGGATGACCTCGATGCTCCATCGCCCGGCCGGGCAGGACCCGTTCGAGGCCCGGCTGCAGCTCTCGCAGCTCGAGTACGTGTGCGCCTCGCTCGCCGCGTCCACCTCCCTCGCCGAGAACTACGTGGGCCTTGAGCACGTCTGAGCTCTTCGACGGCGTGCTCGCCCGTGGCGGCGTCCGCGAGGAGGTCGGCGACCGCGCGTGGCTGCAGGCCATGCTCGACGTCGAGGCGGCGCTGGCGCGCTCGCTGGCGGTGGCCGGGTTGATGCCGGCCGAGCACGCCGAGCAGATCGCGGCCTCCTGCCGGGCCGAGCGCTTCGACGCCGCCGAGATCGGGGCGCGGGCCGCCGACACCGGCAACCCCGCCGCCCCGCTGGCGCGGGCGCTCACCGCCGCCGTGGAGGGCCCCGCTGCCGGCCAGGTGCATCGGGGCGCCACCAGCCAGGACATCCTCGACTCCGCGGCGATGCTCGTCGCCCACCGCGCGCTGGGCCCCCTGCTGGCCGACCTCGCCGCGGCGGCGGACGCCGCGGCGGCACTGGCCCGCGAGCACCGGGCCACGGTGATGGCCGGGCGCACGCTGTTGCAGCAGGCGGTGCCGACCACCTTCGGCCTCAAGGCCGCGGGCTGGCTGGTCGCGCTCGACGAGGGCGCGGCGCGGCTGAGGCAGGTGCGCGGCACGCGGCTCGCCGTCCAGCTCGGCGGCGCCGCGGGCACCCTCGCGAGCCTCGGCGACCACGGCGTCGCGGTTGCGAGCCGGCTCGCGCGCGAGCTCGGGCTGGCCGAGCCGGTGCTGCCGTGGCACACCGACCGCACGCGCCCGGCCGAGCTGGCCGGCGCGCTGGGCGAGGCGTGCGGCGCCATCGGCAAGGTCGCGCGCGACGTCGTGCTGCTGAGCCAGACCGAGGTCGCCGAGGTCCGCGAGGGTGGCGGCGACCGCGGCGGCTCCTCGACGATGCCGCACAAGCGCAACCCGGTGGCGGCGGTCGCCGCGCAGGCGTGCGCCCGCCAGGCCCCGGGCCTGGTCGCCACGCTGCTGGCCGCGATGGAGCAGGAGCACGAGCGCGCCGCCGGCGCCTGGCACGCCGAATGGCGACCGCTCACCGAGCTGCTGCGGGCGACGGGCTCCGCCGCGATCTGGCTGCGCGACTGCCTCGAGCACCTCGAGGTGGACCCGGAGCGGATGCGCGCCAACCTCGATTGCACCGGCGGACTCCTGCTGGCCGAGCGGGTGACGGCCGCGCTCGCGCCCGCGCTGGGCCGCCAGGCCGCGCACGACCTCGTGCAGCGGGCGGCGGCCGAGACGCACGCCTCCGGGCGACCGTTCGCCGACGTGCTCGAGCAGCAGGCGGCGGTCGCGGCGCACCTCGGCCCTGGCGCCGCCGCGGCGCTGCTCGACCCCTCCAGCTACCTCGGCAGCGCGGCGGCGCTCATCGAGCGCGCGCTGCGCGCGCACGCCGAGTCAGTTCCGGCGGCGCCCTAGCAGCCGCCTGAGCCGCTCCCAGAGCACGGAGGCCAGGAGCGAGAACCCCTTGACCGGCGGCGCCGGCGCGGCCGGCGCCGAGGCCGGAACTGCCGGCGCCGACGGGGGCGTGGCGGCGGCCTCCGGCGGTGCCTCGCCGGAGGCGATGTCCGCCCCGCTCGGCGGCCCGCTGGGCGCGGGACCCTCGGCGAGCCGGGTCTGCAGGCACGTCGCGAAGTCGCGCAGCATGCGGTTGGAGATGTCCTCGATCATGCCCCCGCGCCCGAAGCGCGCGAGCCGGCCGGTGATCGTGAAGTCCGTCGTGGCGTCCACCCGTGTGCCGCCGTCGGCCTCCACCAGGCGGTTGACGATGGTCGCCGACGCGCCGCCCTGGCCGCGCTTGTCGGTCCCGCGGGCCTTCAGCGTCGCGGCGCGGGCCGCCTCGTCGGCCTCCTCGATCCTGATCGTGCCGCGGTAGGAAGCCGTGGTCGGGCCGAGCCTGACCTGGAAGGTCCCGTGATAGGTGCCGTCGTCGTCGCGCTCGGTGATCGCCGCGCCGGGCAGGCACGGCGCAACGCGCTCGAGGTCGATCAGCGCCTCCCACACCTGCTCGATGGGAGCCTCGACCTGGAAGGACTGCTCGAGCTTCATGATGCCTGGATCTCCTTGAGCTTCTCCGGGGTGTCGACGTCGGTCGGATCGCAGAGGTGCGCGCAGTCCCACTCGCGGACCCGCACCTGGGCCAGGAGCTCGCGCGCTCCGGACTCGCCGCGGATGTCGTGCACCCACGAAAGCACACGCCGCTCGAGCAGGACCGGGTGGCCGGGGTCGCCCCCGTAGGTGGCGCGCACAGCGTCACAGTGGGGGCTGCGCTGGTCGAGCACCCCGGCGATGACCTGCGGGGTGATGAACGGCTGGTCGCCGAGCGTGACGATCGCGGCGTCCACGGCTCCCAGCGCGGCGACGCCGGCGCGCAGGGACGCGGACTGGCCCTCCGCCCACGCGGGGCAGAGGACCGGTTGGGCGTCGCCGAAGTCGACGCGCGCGCGGATCTCCTCGGCATGGGCGCCGAGGACGACCACGACGGGCCAGACGGCCGGGACCGCGAGCATCGCGAGGATCGGGTGCTCGAGCAACGGCCGGCCCTGCAGGTCGGCCAGCTGCTTGGCGCCACCGAAGCGCTTGGACTCCCCGGCGGCCAGGACGATCCCGCCGAGCGTGGTCTCGCCCCCCACGCGATCGGGCTCCGGCTCGGCCTGCTTGGGCGGCCGCGTCAAACCGGGACGCCCTCCTCCATCAGCTCGGCGAGCGCCTCCAGCGACGCGATCGAGTTGCCCGGCAGGAGGTGGTCGACGTGGGGCAGCGCCGCCTGCATGCCGCGGGTGAGCGGCTCGTAGCGCGGGTCGGCGGCGAGCGGGTTCAGCCACACCACGCGGTGCGCGCAGCGCGCGAGGCGCGCCATCTCGGCCGCCAGCTCCTCGGGGTCGCCGCGGTCCCAGCCGTCGGACAGGACGACCACCAGTGCGCCGCGCCCGATCCGCCGGCCGTGGAGGCGGTTGAGCTCGGCGAGGGCGGCGCCGATCCGCGTCCCCCCCGACCAGTCGGAGACGTGCTCGGCCGCGCGGCGCAGCGCCCGGTCGGGGTCGCGGCCGGCGAGCTCGCGGGTCACGCGCGTCAGGCGCGTGCCGAACACGAAGGCCTCGACGCGCGCCCGCGCGGCGACGCACGCCTGGAGGTACTGCAGGAGCATCCGCGCGTAGGGCGCCATCGAGCCCGACACGTCGCAGACGAGCACGAGCCGGCGCGGCCGCTCGGCCGGGGTGCGGAAGCGCCGCTCCACCAGCTCCCCGCCGAGGCGCAGGGAGACGCGCACGGTCGCGCGCAGGTCGTGGACGTCGCGCCGGCGCCGCGTCGGATTGGTGCGGCGGCTCAGGCGCCGCGGCCCGCGCCGCGCCAGCCGCGTCAGGAGCCGTCGCGCGGCGGCCCGCTCGGCGTCGGTGTAAAGGGCGAAGTCCTTGTCGCGGAGCAGCTCCTCCTCGCTCCAGGCGGCGGGCACGGGCGCGAGCTGGAGCGCGACCGGGCCGGCGGCCTCTCCCGGGACCCCCACGCGCGGCAGCGCCATCCGCGCAACCTGGCCGAGCTCCTCGAGCGGGTCGGGGCGCTCGTCGGTCGACTCGGCGAACACCGTCGCGAAGGCCTCGGCGAACGTGGCGAGGTCCGCGCGCGAGGAGCACAGCGCCGCCCGCAGCGCGAAGTAG
>DASQFQ010000316.1:0-24779 GCA_035633075.1 Solirubrobacteraceae bacterium
CGCTGAGGGCGATCGCCTCGACGAGATCGTGGGTCACGAAGAGGACCGTGGGCTGCAGCCGCTCCCACAGCGTGAGCAGCTCGTCCTGCAGGATCACCCGCGTCTGGGCGTCGAGCGGCCCGAAGGGCTCGTCCATCAACACCGCGGGACTGTCATAGATCAGCGTGCGGATGATGCCCGCACGCTTGCGCATGCCACCGGAGAGCTCGTGGGGGTAGTGGTCCTCGAAGCCGCCGAGGCCCACCAGGCCGATGAAGTCTCGCGCACGCGCGCGCCGTTCCGCCTTGGGCATCCCGCGCAGCTCGAGGGCGAACTCGACGTTCCCGAGCATCGAGCGCCACGGGAGCAGGTTGTCGTCCTGGGTGATGTAGCCGATGTCCTTGTTGATCCCGCGCACGATCTTGTCGCGGTAGTAGACCTCGCCGGTCGACGGCGCGATCAGGCCCGCGAGCAGGTTCAGGACCGTCGACTTGCCGCACCCCGACGGTCCGACCAGGCTGATGAACTCGCCCGGTCGAGCGGTGAATGAGACGTCCTCCAGCGCCAGCACCGCCTCGTCGCCCCGCCCCCGGGCGACGAAGGCCTTGAAGACCCCGTCCAGCCGAACGGAATGCTCGGAGGCTCGAGCGGCCTCGGCTTCGCCCATCTGCCACAGGCTACCGCCGCTCGTAGCATGGAGGCATGCCGCTGACGGTCGACATCTGGTCCGACGTCGTGTGTCCCTGGTGCTACATCGGCAAGCGCCGGTTCGAGTCCGCGCTCGCGCGCTTCGCCCATCGCGATGAGGTGACGGTGACGTGGCGCAGCTTCGAGCTCGATCCGGAGGCGCCGCGCACGACCGAGCTGCCGGCGGCCGAGCGGCTGGCCGGCAAGTACGCCATGAGCGTCGAGCAGGCCGAGGCGATGCACGCGCAGATGACCGAGCTGGCCGCCGCGGAGGGCCTGGAGTTCCACTTCGACCGCACGCGCAGCGGCAACACCTTCGACGCGCACCGTCTGATCCACCTCGCGGCCGCGCATGACGCGCAGGACACGGTCAAGGAGCGCCTGATGCGCGCCTACTTCACCGAGGGAGGGCCGATCGGCGACGCCGACGCGCTGGTCCGACTCGTGGCCGAGGTCGGCGTCGACTCCGACGAGGCGCGGGCGGTGCTCGACGGCGACCGCTACGCCGACGCGGTGCGCGAGGACGAGCGTCTGGCGGGGCGGCTCGGCATTCGCGGGGTGCCTTTCTTCGTGCTCGACCGTCGCTACGGGGTGTCGGGCGCGCAGCCCGCCGACCTGCTGCTCCAGGCGCTCGAACAGGCCTGGAACGACGGCGCGGGCAGTGCCGCCGCCTGACGCCCCCCTGGACCGCGTGCGGGCGCTCTGCCTCGCGCTGCCGCAGACGACCGAGCGGCTCAGTCACGGTTCCCCCGCCCTACGTCGGGCACCGCGGCTGGCGTCCGGCTCGACCGGAACCTCGACTGGAACGAGATTGCCGGCGTGGTGGAGGACGCGTACCTCACCGTCGCGCCCAAGCGGCTGGCCGAGGCCGCGATCCGCGCCAGGTTGTCGTGACGGTCCGCGCCGGATCACCGGCGATCGTCCCGTCAGATCAGGCGGGCGCTGGAGGCCTCGTCCTCGCAGGCCACGTTGACGTAGCCCGAGCGGAACGGCCTCGGCTGGCCGGAGTGCTCGTCGAAGGCGTGGCGCCAGACGCAGCCGGTGTCGTTGGTCAGCAGGTGGATGGACACCGACGTCTCCGGCGACGTCGTGCGCACGCGATGGATGTCGTCGCGAGGGGGCAGCAGGACGTAGAAGTCGCCGGGAGCGAGGGCGCGGCGTTCGACGGGCTCGACGCGCCCGTCGCGGTCGGCGTAGATCTCCTCGTCCTGGGTGCCCCGGTAGAGGCCGACCAGGCCCCACGCCAGGTGGTCGTGGATGGGCGTCTGCGAGCCCGGCGGCACGACGAGCGCGAACAGCGTGAGCGAGCGGTCGCCGGCGCGGAACAGCAGCCACTGGCCGATGCCGCCGCCCATGCCGCTGTCGGGGTTTGGCTCCTGGTAGCGCGCCGGCAGCCAGGCCAGGTCCGCGAGGAGCTCGGCGAAGCGCGGGCGGATCGCGTCGCAGGCCTGCGCCGGTGCCCCGGCAGCGGCGATCGCCGCCCGCACGTCGGCGACGAACCCACGCACGAGCGGGGTGTCGAGCAGATACTCGTCAGCGCTCACCATGGCGGGAAGCTAGCGCCTCCGGCGCTCTCCCGGTCAGCCGCCTACTCCCCGGGCCACGGTGGCTCCGGCACCGCCGACATCACCTCGACGAGGTTCCCGGCAGGGTCGCGCACGAACGAGCGCGGGGCGTTCCAGGCGTCGGTGCCCGGCCGCGGGTCGAAGCCGGCCTCGCGCAGCCGCGCCAGCGCGGCCTCGTAGTCCTCGGCGAGCACCGCGGCGTGGCCGTCGTGCGTCGTGGCGGGGGACTCCTTGGGCAGGAGGTGGATCTGGGTGCCCTCGCGCTGCACCCAGGTGAAGCGGTCGCGCAGCGCGGGGGGAGGCGTCATGCGGCGGAAGCCGAGCAGCTCCCAGAAGCCGACGCAGGCGTCGACCTGACCCGGGCGGACCTCGAGCGTGACGTGCTGGAGCATGGCGCCCAGACTACGCGCGGGCGACGGTAACAATCGTCTAGCAGGGCTTAAGCGCGCGTCCCGAAGAGCCGATCATGCGTCCATCGGGACCTGCGGATCAGGGCTCGGACACCGCCCTGATGCCCAAAGCCACCTCCCGATTCCTCTGCCTGCTCGCCGCCCTCGGGGTCTCCCTGGCGGCCGCGCCTGCTGCGCTCGCGGTCGACACGCCGTTCTCCACCCGCTTCGCCCAGACCGTGCGCGGTGACATCCGCGCGGTCGGCAACACGCTGCTGACCTGCCCCGCGGCCGACGCCAACTGCGCCAACGCCCAGGCCGGCACCGGCTCCACGCTCAACAACAACAGCTACACCATGGGCAACGTCGACGTCGACTCCGACGCCGCGACGTTCAACTCCTCATCCGCCACGGTCTCCCTGCCGGCCGGCTCCAGCGTCGTGTGGGCGGGCCTGTACTGGGGCGCCGACACGAGCGGCGCCGGCGGAAGCGCCGACGCCCCCGCTCCCGCCTCTAGCGACAGCGTGCGCTTCGACGCCGGCTCGGGCTACCAGACGATCTCGGCCTCGGCCGCCGACGTGCTGACCTCGACGACGCGGCCGACGCGCTATCGCGCCTTCCGCGACGTCACCAACCTGCTGCCCGCCGTGGGCAGCGGCACCTACACCGTGGCCGACGTGCAGGCCGGCACCGGCCAGGACCGCTTCGCGGGCTGGGCGCTGATCGTCGCCTACCGCGACGACACCCAGGCCAGCCGCCGCCTCAACGTCTTCGACGGCCTCGGCACGGTTGAACCAGGCAGCTCCTTCTCAACGAACATCGGACCCTTCCTCACGCCCAGCAGCGGTCCGGTCACCGCGACCGTCGGGCTCGTCAGCTACGAGGGGGACGCCGGCATCGCGTCGGACAGCATGACCTTCGCCGGCACGGGCTTCTCCGACACGCTGAACCCCGCCAACAACGTCTTCAACTCGACGATCTCGAGCAACGACGCCCATCTCACGGCGAAGAACCCCGACTACGTCAACCAGATGGGGATCGACATCGACAGCAGCACGCGCACGGGGCTGCTGACCAACAACCAGAGCTCCGCGGTGCTGGCGTTCGCCTCGACGTCGGATTACTTCGCGCCCACGGCCCTCTACCTCGTCACCGACGAGGGCCCCGCGGTCAACAGCAGCGACCCGACGATCGGCGGCGTCGCCCGTGACGGCGCCACGCTCACCGCCGACCCGGGCGCCTGGCAGGGCACCCCGACCATCACCTACGGCTACCAGTGGCAGCGCTGCGACGTCAACGGGCTCAACTGCACCGACATCACGGGCGCGACCGCCCAGACCTACGACCAGACCGCCGCGGACATCGGCAGCACGATCCGCGTCGTCGTGATCGCCACCAACGACGCCGGCGCCTCCAGCCCCGCGACGTCGAACCAGACCGCGACGGTCCTGCAGGACCTGCCCGCCAACACGGGGACGCCGACCATCGCCGGCGCGCCCACGGACGGCGAGATCCTGACCGCGGACCCCGGGACGTGGACGAGCACCGACCCGATCGACTTCGAATACCAGTGGCAGCGCTGTGACGCCGACGGCAGCAACTGCGTCGACATCGACGGCGCCACCGGGCAGACCTACGAGCTCGTTCCCGGCGACGTCGGGCACGTCGTGCTCGTCGAGGTCACCGGCGACAACGGGACGGTCCCGGCGACCGCGAGCTCCGCGACAACCGCGATCGTCGGCCTCGCGCCACCCGTCGCCGAGCCGGCCGGCCCGCCCGCGATGTCGGGTACGACGGTGGAGGGCCGGACGCCGACCGCCGATCCACGCCAGTGGAGCGGCGACCTCGGCGCGGTCCCGGGCAACCTGCTGGCAGACGCGAGCTGCCAGCAGCTCTCCGGCAACGCCAAGTACCGCCGCGTCAAGCTCGCCGGCATCGGCACGGTCCGGCTGCGCGCCTACACGAGCGGCCCGGCGATGAAGGTCACGCCGATGCGGGTCTCGACCCAGGTCACGGGCGGGGGCGCGAAGTCGGTGCGCTACCAGCTCGACGGCAAGGCCCTGAAGGCCAAGAAGGCTCCTCGCTACCTGGCGAAGATCACGCCCGCCCAGCTCAAGCGCATCGGCCTCCACACGCTCAAGGCGACGCTCAAGGGCAAGCGGGGCGCGTCCCAGCAGGTCGCGCTCAAGCTCAAGACCGTTCCCTGTCGGACGCTGTTCACCGCGCAGCGCTGGAAGACGACCGCGGGTGCAGGGCTGCGCCTGCGCATCGACGCGCGCACCGCGCTGCAGCGGATCGCCTTCAGGGTGCCCGCCGGGCTGCTGCCCACGCAGACGACGAGGGCGCGCAAGATCGGGTTCGTGCGCTTACTCATCGCAGGCCAGAAGCGCCGTCGCTTCGAGCTCGTGCTCCCGCGCAAGGGCCTCGCGCTGCTCAGCGGCGCCGGCAAGCCGTCCGTGACCTACGGCACCGCCGGGCTCATCAAGATCACGCGCGTGCCCGCGCGCGCCGCGGTCGCCGAGCTCACGCTCTACCGGGTCACCAAGCTCGACAAGGCGACCCGGCCGCGGGTCTACAAGCTGAGCGCTCGGGTGCTCCGCGCGGGCTCCCCGCAGGAGCGCTTCAGCGCGAGCCCGGCGGCGCCGCGCTGAGCAGCAGTTGAGGGCGTGACCGGGCGCGTCCTCGGTCATGCGTGCCAGCCCGACCAGCGGTCGACCTCGATGGCGAGCACCGGACCGGCCGGCCGCTCGGCGCGGTACTGCGCGTAGCGCTCGCACAGCAGCGCGAGGCCGGGCGCGGCGTCGTCGCCCCCGAGCACGCGCGCCTCGCCCTCGGCGCGCACCCACCACAGCTCGCTCCAGTCCGCGTCGTCGTAGTGGTCGGCGAGCAGCGCCACCCGCGGGTTCTCCGCGACGTTGCGCAGCCGACGCAAGGCGGTCGTCCGCTTCGGCTTGGCGTCGACGGCGCTGACGATCGTGTCGCCCGCGAGAGCGAAGACGATCGGGACGAGGTGCGGACCACCTGACGCGTCGGCGGTCGCGAGGCGCGCGACGCGCGCCGCCGCGAAGAGCCGCCGCGCCGCGTCGGAGGTCACTCGCCGTGGAGCTCGGCGACCGCGCCCTCGAAGCGCTCGAGCGCCTGCTCGAGCGGCCCCCGCGTCGACGAGGGCAGCCAGAACAGCGCTCCGGACACGCCCGCCTTCGCGTAGCGCTCCAGCACGCGCGCGTCGGCGGGGACGCCCATCACGGACACCGGGATCTCGCGCCCTGCCTCCTCGGCGCGCTTGCGCAGCTGGTCGATCCGCTCCACCACGCCACCGCCTCGGTGGGTCGGCATCCAGGCGTCGCCGAAGGCGAGGACGCGATCGAGCACCGTCCTGCCGTTGCCGCCCACGAGCACGGGCGGATGCGGCCGCTGCGCCGGCTTGGGCCAGGACCAGATCCGCTCGAAGGCGACGTGCTCTGAGCGATAGCTCGCCTCCTCGGAGGTCCAGATCGCCTTCATGGCCTCCACGCGCTCGCGCATGACCGCGAACCGCTTGCGTGGGTCGGTGCCGTGGTTGGCCATCTCCTCGCGGTTCCAGCCGGCCCCGACGCCGAAGTCCACCCGCCCTCCCGACAGCCGGTCGACGCTCGCGACCTGCTTGGCGGTGGTGATCGGGTCGCGCTCGATGACCAGGCAGATGCCGCTGCCGATCCGCAGGCGCCGCGTAGCGACCGCGGCCGCCGTCATCGCCACGAAGAGGTCGTAGGTGTGGGAGTACTTGCGCGGCAGCTCGTCGCCCCCGGGCCAGGGGGTCTCCCGGCTCGCGGGGATGTGCGTGTGCTCGGGGAAGTACAGCGCGCCGTGCCCGCGCTCCTCGACGAGGCGGCCGAGCGCGGCCGGGTCGATCGCGTCGTGGGTCGGGAACATCGCGACGCCTGTGTCCATGGGGCCAGGGTAGCCTCGTGAGATGGAGCACCGCACCCTCGGCCGCACCGGCATGCATGTCAGCCCCCTGTGCCTCGGCGCCATGATGTTCGGCGCCTGGGGCAACCCCGACCACGACGAGTCGATCCGGATCATCCACCGCGCGCTCGACGCGGGGATCAACTTCATCGACACCGCCGACGTCTACTCGCGCGGCGAATCGGAGGAGATCGTCGGCAAGGCCCTCGCCGGAGGGCGGCGCGACAACGTCGTGCTCGCGACCAAGGTCCACGGGACGATGGGCGACGATCCCAACGAGTACGGCAACTCGCGCCGCTGGATCGTCCGCGAGGTCGACAACAGCCTGCGCCGGCTCGGCACCGACTGGATCGACCTCTACCAGATCCATCGTCCCGAGCCCGGCACCGACATCGACGAGACGCTCGGCGCGCTCTCGGACCTGATCCACGCCGGCAAGGTCCGGGCGATCGGCAGCTCGACCTTCCCGGCCTCGGAGATCGTCGAGGCGCAGTGGGTCGCCGAGCGTCGCGCGCGCGAGCGCTTCATGTGTGAGCAGCCGCCGTACTCGCTGCTGGTGCGCGGGGTGGAGGCCGACGTGCTCCCGGTCTGCCGGCGCTACGGCATGGGCGTCATCCCCTGGAGCCCGCTGGCGGGCGGTTGGCTCTCGGGCCGCTGGCGCAAGGGCCAGGACGCGCCTGACAGCACGCGCGCCCAGCGCCTGCCCGGGCGCTATGACCTCTCGATCCCCGCCAACCAGCGCAAGCTCGAGGCCGCCGACCAGCTCGCCGCGCTCGCCGAGGATGCGGGGATGACGCTCATCGAGATGGCGCTGGCCTTCGTGATCCGCCACCCGGCGGTCACCGCCGCGATCGTCGGGCCGCGCACGATGGAGCAGCTCGAGTCCCAGCTCACCGCGACCGACGTGCAGCTCAGCGATGCCGTCCTCGACCGGATCGACGAGATCGTCCCGCCGGGCACGAACATCAACCCCACCGACGCGGGTTGGCAGAACCCGGCGCTCCGGCCCGCGGCGCGCCGGCGCTAGCGAGCTCAGGCTCGACCCGTGACACGCTCGGGCGGACAGATCCTCGCCGACCAGCTCGTCCTGCACGGCTCCGAGCTGGCGTTCTGCGTCCCGGGGGAGAGCTACCTCGCGCTGCTCGACGGTCTCTACGAGCACCGCGACGCGTTCCGGATCGTCAACTGCCGCCACGAGGGCGCGGCGGCCAACGCGGCCGACGCCTACGGGAAGCTCACCGGGCGGCCGGGTATCTGCATGGTCACGCGCGGGCCGGGGGCGACGCACGCCGCCACCGGAGTCCACACCGCGATGCAGGACTCCACGCCGCTGCTGCTGCTGGTCGGGCAGGTTGCGCGCGAGGAGCGGGGCCGCGAGTCCTTTCAGGAGCTCGACTACGAGCGCGTCTTCGGGCCGATGTGCAAGTGGGCGTTCGAGATCGACGACACGGCCCGGATCCCCGAGCTCCTCGCGCGCGCGTATTCGACCGCGACCAGCGGGCGGCCCGGCCCTGTGGTGCTGTCGCTGCCCGAGGACGTGCTGTCGGGGACCGCCGAGGTGCCCGACGCCGAGCGCTACCGCGCCCACCAGCCCGCGCCCGACCCGGCGGCGATCGCCGAGCTCGAGCAGCGCCTGCGGCGCGCGCAGCGGCCGTTCGTCATGGTCGGCGGCAGCCCGTGGGACGAGGACTCGGCCGAGCGCTTCACCGGCTGGGCGCTGCAGTGCGGGCTGCCCGTGGGGGCGACCTTCCGCCGCCAGGACATCGTCGACAACACCCGTTCCTGCTACGTGGGCGACGTTGGGATCGGGGTCAACCCGAAGCTCGCCGCGCGCATCCGTGACTGCGACCTGCTGATCGCGGTCGGCACGCGCCTGACCGAGATCGAGACGCAGGGCTACACCCTGCCGGCGCCGCCGGTTGCGCCGCAGCCGCTCGTGCATGTCCACCCCGACCCCGACGAGCTCGGGCGCGTCTATCAGCCGACCCTGCCGATCCTCAGCGGCATGGCCGAGTTCGCCGCCGCGGCGCCCGCCGTGGACGGCTCGCGCTGGGCCGAGTGGACGGCCGCCGCGCGCGCTGACTACGAGGTGCACCTGCGCCATCCGCCGGCGCCCGGACACGGCGTCGACCTCGGCGAGGTCGTGGCGTACCTGCGCGAGACGCTGCCCGCGGACACGATCGTCGCCAACGGCGCGGGCAACTTCTCGGGCTGGGTGTCGCGCTTCTACACCTGGCGGCGCTTCGGCACCCAGCTCGGACCGCAGAGTGGGGCCATGGGCTACGGAGTGCCCGCCGCGCTGGCCGCCCAGCTGCTGCACCCCGAGCGCACGGTGATCGCGTTCGCCGGCGACGGCGACTTCCAGATGTACGGCCAGGAGCTCGCGACGGCCGTGCAGGAGCGCCTGCCGATCATCGTCGTGGTGGTCAACAACGGCACCTACGGGACCATCCGCATGCACCAGGAGCGCCACTTCCCCGCGCGGGTGATCGCCACCGACCTGCACAACCCCGACTTCGCCGCGCTCGCGCGCGCCTACGGGGCCCACGGGGAGCGCGTCGAGGAAGCTGAGGACTTCCCAGGGGCGTTCGAGCGGGCGCGTGGGGCCGGCAGGCCGGCGCTGCTCGAGCTGATGACCGACGCCGAGGCGCTGACCCCGCACGCGTCGCTGTCGGCGATCCGCGAGCGCGCCCTCGACTCGCGATGAGGAGCGCCGCCGAGATCGCGCGCGCGGTGGGCGCCGGCGAGCTCGATCCTGTCGCGGTGGTCGAGGAGGCGCTGGCGGCGATCGAGGAGCACCGCGACCTCAACGCCGTGCTCACCGTCTGCGGCACGGAGGCGCGTGCGCGGGCGCGCGGCGGGGTCTCGGGCCGGCTCGCGGGCGTCCCGCTGCTGGTCAAGGACCTCATCGACGTCGCCGGCACCCGCACGACCTTCGGCTCCAAGATCTACGCCGACCGCGTCGCCGAGACGAGCGCGCCATGCGTGCGGGCGCTCGAGGCCGAGGGGGCGATCGTGATCGCCAAGACCAACTGCGACGAGTTCGCCTGGGGCGTCTGCGGTCAGAACGTCCACTGGGGCGACACCCAGAACCCACGCCACCCCGGGCGGATCGCCAGCGGATCGAGCAGCGGCAACGCCGCCGCCCTGGCGGTGGGCATCGGCGCGCTGGCGCTCGGCACCGACACCGGAGGCTCGGTACGCCTGCCGGCGGCGGCATGCGGCGTGGTGGGGATGAAGCCGGAGCTCGGGGCGATCTCGACCGAAGGGGTCTTTCCGCTCGCGCGCAGCTTCGACACCGTCGGGCCGATGGCACGCAGCGTCGAGGACTGCGCGCTGGCGTGGTCCATCCTCACCGGCCGGGCGGTGCCGGCGCCGAGCCTCGACGCCAAGACCGTCGGCGTGCTCGCCAGGCACCCGAGCCTCGGCCGGCCAGAGGCCGAGGGCCCCGACCCGAGGGCCGCCGCCCTCGGCGACACCGAGGTCGAGCTGCCGGTCCCCGCGGCCGACATCTGGGCGGTCTTCTCCGCTGACGCGGCCGATTCGCACCAAGAGACCTTCCCGGCGCGCGCCGCCGACTACGGCCCGATCATCCGCGCCAAGCTCGAGCACGCCATCGCGATCGAGCCCGAGGTCGTCGCCGCCGCCCGGGATGCGCTGCGCGCCTGGCGCGAGGCGGCGGCGATCGTGCCGCTCCCTGACGTCATCGTCTCGCCGACCCTCGGCCTCGCCGAGCTGCCGGCGATCGAGACGCACGAGGAGGAGTACCGCGTGCCCCTGTCGGCCTACGCGCGCGCGTTCTCGTTCCTCGGCTGGCCCGCGATCGCCATCGGCGAGACGCAGCTCGCCGCGCGCGACGCGCGCACGCTCTACGAGGCCGCGCTGGCCTGGGGATAATCCCGCCATGCAGCGCATCGCCGAGGGCGTCCAGCGCCTGGGATCCGACCTCGTCAACTTCTACCTCGTCGAGGACGCCGGCGGGGTCACGATCGTCGACGCCGGGCTGCCGCGCTTCTACGAGCGCCTCGAGGCGGGCGTGCGCGAGACCGGCCGGACGTGGGAGGACATCCGGGCGCTCGTGCTCACCCACGCGCACGCCGACCACGTCGGCTTCGCGGAGCGGCTGCGGACCGAGCACGGCGTAACCGTCCATGTGCACGCCGAGGACGCCGAGATGGCCCGCACGGGCAAGGTGCCCAGAGGCGAGCGGCTGCCGTTCGCCTACCTGCGCTACCCGGCGGCCTACCGCCTGATCGGCCACATGCTGCGCTACGGGGGCGCCAAGCGCCAGCGGGTGGGTGCCCTCAGCACGTTCGCCGACGGCGAGACGCTCGACGTGCCCGGCCTCCCGCGGGTGATCCACTGCCCCGGCCACAGCCGCGGCTGCGTGGCCCTGTACTTCGAGAGCCACGGCGCGCTGCTCGTGGGCGACGTTCTGTGCTCGCGCAACCCGCTCACCGGGCGCGAGGGCCCGCAGGTGCCGCCGGCCGCGTTCAACGTCTCCAGCGAGCAAGCTCTCGCCTCGCTCTCGAAGCTCGAGCCCGTCCAGGCGGCCGTGGTCGCCTTCGGCCACGGCGACCCGTGGGGGAGCGGCGTCGGCGCGGCGGTCCAGCACGCCCGCGCGAGGGGGAGGACCTAGTGGGGCAACGTCACCGGTTACGCGACTGGGGGCGGGCCGCCGCGAGTAGGGTGTGTCGGCGGTGAGTCCGGAGACGAGCACCCCCGGCACGACGGTCGACTCCGACCAGGCGCCGGCCGTCCGCATCGACGCGCTCGAGCGGATCGTCGACCTCCTCGCGCGCGTGGAGGAGGACGGCTCCTCCGACGCGTTCTACGGCCGCCTGTGCGAGGCGACCTGCGCGCTGACCTCGATGGAGCGGGCGATCATCTTCCGCTACGACGAGGCGCACCGGCGCGTGCGCGCCGTCGGCACCCACAACATCTCGCTCGACGCGTTCGCGGGCGTGCACATCACCGTCGAGGACGCCGCGATCGCCCGCCAGGCCCTGATGGAGGACCGCGTCATCGACGTGCCCGAGAGCGCGGAGATCGACGTGCCCGAGAGCTTCCGCGACATCCTGCGCGACGGCCTGCTGGTCTGCACGCCGATCGCCGCCTCGGGCCGCTGGACCGGGGTGATCCTCTCCGATCGTAAGGGGCGCGACCCGCTGCCGGACTCCGAGCGCTACCTGCTGTGGACGATCGGCAAGACCGTCGCGCTCGCGACGCACGCGCGCGTGGCGACCACCCAGCAGGAGCGCGCACGACAGCTGCAGGAGCGGATCGACCTCGCGCGCGACATCCACGAGGGCGTCATCCAGCGGCTGTTCGGGATCACGATGGCGTTCTCGAGCGAGAACGAGCTCTCGCGCGAAGCGCGCGACCGCATCGCCGACGAGCTGCACGGTGCGCTGCTCGACCTGCGCCGCGCGCTGCAGCGCCCGCTCGGGCGCATGTCGCGCCCCACGCAGACGACGCTGCTCGCCGAGGTCGAGCGCCTCCAGCGCGAGCACCCCGACCTCGGCCTGCGGCTCAAGTCGGACCCGGAGCGCCTCGATGTCCCGTCCCATCTCGAGGCGCTCGCGCAGTCCGTGCTCATCGAGGCCGTGCGCAACGCGCACAAGCACGCCGAGCCGACCGAGGTCGAGGTGGCGCTCGAGCACATCGACGGGGCGTGGGTGATGGAGGTCTGCAACGACGGCCTGCTCGGCGACACGCGACCGGAGTCGGGCATGGGGCTGCGCCTCGCTGCCCTGGAGGCGCTCCAGGCGGGCGGGATCGTCGAGTTCGGGAAGCGCGACTCCGAGACCTGGCGGGTGCGGCTGGCGGTCCCGCTTGAGCGCGCCTGAGATCAATCCCGGCCGCCTCGCCGCCGGCTCCTCGGAGAAGCGCCTGCGCGTGCTCGTGGTCGACGACCACGAGGTCGTGCACTGGGGCTTCCGGCTGATGCTGGGCGAGCAGCCGTGGGTCGAGCGCTGCCTGAGCGCGCGCAACGGCGACGAGGCGCTCGCGCTCGCGCGCCGCTACGAGCCGCACGTCGCGCTGGTGGACCTGTTCGTCGGCCAGGAGTCCGGCGCCGAGATCTGCGAGCGGCTGCGCTTCCTGACCCCGAACACCAAGGTGCTGCTGATCTCCGGCGCCGGGCGCATCTCGCCCAACGCCGCCAAGGCGGCGGGCGCCGCCGGGTTCATCTCCAAGGACTGGCCGGCCGTCGACATCGCCGGCGCCGTACGGATGGTGGGCCTGGGCATGACCGTCTTCAAGCCCAACGAGTCGCCCACCGGGCCGCCATTGACCGACCGCGAGCGCGAGGTGCTCGACCTCGTGGCCGGGGGCGCGACCAACCGCGAGATCGCCGAGCGCCTGTTCCTCTCCCCGCACACGATCAAGGAGCACACCTCCGCGCTGTATCGCAAGCTCGGAGTGCGCAACCGCGCCGAGGCCGTCCAGAAGGCCCAGCGGCTCGGGCTGATCTCCTAGAAGAAGGTCTGATGTCGCCCGGGCGCTGATCTCCTAGAAGTAGGTCCGATCCCCCCCACCCCGCGTGTGCGTTCCCCCCCGCCCGGGGGGTGCCACCCCGCTGGGCCTCGAAGGACGCGCTTTGAGCCGCCAGGGTGTGGAAGCGTGAACTCGACAACCGACATCGCGCTGCTCTTTCCCGGCCAGGGCAGCCATACCCCCAACATGCGCGACGACGTCGCGCGGCAGCGCCCCGAGCTGCTTGACCGCTGCGTCGAGCTGGTGGGCGAGGACCCCTTCGAGCGGGTGGAGGAGAGCACGCGCTTCGCCCAGCCCGCCATCTTCTGCGCGAGCATCGCCGGCTGGTCGGCCCTTCATGACGTGCAGCCGCGCGCCGCGGCCGGCCATTCGCTCGGCGAGCTCGGCGCGCTGGTCTCCGCCGGCGTGCTCGACCTCGACGACGCGCTGCGGCTCGTCATCCTGCGCGGCCGCCTGATGGCCGAGGCCGACGACGCCGGCTCCATGCTCGCGCTGCTGGGCGGCAGCCGCGAGGACGCCGAGGCGATCGCGCAGCAGTGCGGCGTCACCGTCGCCAACGACAACGCGCCCGGCCAGGTCGTCCTGTCCGGCCAGCGCGACAAGCTCGCCGAGGCCGAGAAGGCCGCGCGCGAGTACGAGGTCCGCGCGACGCCGCTCGACGTCGCAGGCGCCTTCCACTCCCCATCGATGGAGCCGGCCGTGGCGCCGTTCCGCGCCGCCCTCGACGAGGTCGACGTGCACGAGCCGGGCTTCTCCGTCTACTCGTGCGCCACCGCGTCCCCATTCACCGATGTGCGCGCCGAGCTGGCCGCCGCGCTGACCCACCCGGTCCGCTGGCGCGAGACGTTCCTGGCCATGCTCGCCGACGGCGCACGGGACTTCGCCGAGGTCGGCCCCGGCAAGGTCCTCACCAAGCTCGCGAAGCGGATCACGAGGGAGGCCCCCACCCATGCGTAGCGCTCCTGAGTTTCAGCAGACCGCCGGCGGCGCCGTGGCACAGCGAACCGCCTCGGTCCTCGGCCTCGGGCACTTCCTCCCCGAGACCGTCGTCTCCAACCTCCCGATCGCCGAGCGCCTGGGGATCGACGACGCGTGGATCGTCAAGCGCACGGGCATCCGCTCGCGGCGGCACGCCACGCCCGACCAGCGCCTGTCGGACCTCGCCATCGAGGCCGGCCGGGGCGCCGTCGCCGACGCGGGTGTCGACCCCGAGGAGCTCGACGTCGTGCTCGTCGGGACGACGAGCGCCGACGAGATCACGCCCAACGCGGCTCCCTACGTGGCCACCGCGCTCGGTGCCACGCGGGCCGCCGCCATGGACATCGGCGCCGCGTGCACCGCGTGGGTGTCGGCGCTCAGCGTGGGCGCCTCGTTCATCGAGAGCGGCCGCGCGGAGACGGCGCTCGTGATCGGCGCCGACGTGCTCTCGCGCTACACCGACTATGACGACAAGCGCACGGCGTCGCTGTTCGGCGACGGCGCGGGCGCCGTGGTGCTCGGCGCCGGCGGGGAGGGCTCCGTCGGGCCGTTCGTGTTCGGCTCCGACGCAACGCTGTCGGAGGCGATCATCGCCCGCCGCGAGGACCCGGTCATGCGCATGGACGGGCACACGACCTTCAACGCCGCCGTCGGCGCGCTGGTGGAATCCACGCGCCGCGCGTGCGAGCGCGCGGGCGTGGAGCTCGACGACGTCGATCTCTTCGCCTTCCACCAGGCCAACGGCCGGATCACGCACGCCGTGTCCGAGCGGCTCGAGCTGCCCGCAGAGCGCGTGGCCGACTACGTCGCCGACATGGGCAACACGTCGGCCGCCTCGATCCCGCTGGCGCTCGCCGCGGCGCGCGAGGACGACCGGCTGCACGCCGGCGACACGGTCGTCGTGGCCGCCGTCGGCGCCGGCTTCACCTGGGGCGCGAGCGTCCTGCGCTGGAGTGGCTCATGAGCCGCCCCGACCGCGCCACCGCTCTGGTGACCGGCGCCTCGAAGGGTATCGGCGCCGCCATCGCCTGCGCCCTGGCCGAGGACGGCTGGAACGTCGGCGTCAACTACCGGTCCGACCGCGAGGGGGCCGACCGCACGGTCGCCGCCATCGAGGCGGCCGGCGGGCGCGCGCTCGCCGTGTGCGGGGACGTGTCCGACGCCAACGGCGTGGCCGACGACCTCTTCGCGCGCCTGGAGGAGGAACTCGGGCCCGTGCTCGCGCTCGTCAACAACGCTGGGGTGCGCGCCGACGGTCTCGCGATCCAGCTCGAGGACGACGACTGGTCGCGCGTCATCGAGACCAACCTCACGGCGGCCTTCCGGATGACGCGCCGCGCCATGCGCCCGATGATCAAGGCGCGCTTCGGCCGCATCGTCAACGTCGCGTCCGTGGTCGGGCCCCGGGCCAACGCCGGCCAGGCCAACTACGCGGCCGCCAAGGCCGGGCTGATCGGCCTGACCAAGACAGTGGCCGCCGAGGTTGCCCGCCGCGGCGTGACGGTCAACGCGGTGGCCCCCGGCTTCATCGACACCGACATGACCGCAGAGCTTCCCGAGTCCGTCCTCGACGCAGTGCCCGCGAATCGGGCCGGCAAGCCGGAGGAGGTGGCCGCCGCCGTGCGGTTCCTCGCGTCCGACTCGGCCGGCTACGTCACCGGTACCACGCTGTTCGTCGACGGCGGCATGTCCGCCTGACCCCACACACGAAAGGAACCACCATGCCCAGCACCATCACCCCCGAGGCCGTCGAGACGACCGTCAAGGACGCGCTCGTCCAGTTCGGCCCCGAGCCTGATCAGATCAAGCGCGAGGCGACCTTCGAGGAGCTCGACGTCGACTCGCTCGACCTCGCCGAGCTGTCGCAGATCATCGAGGACGAGTACGGCGTCAAGCTTCAGGGCGACGACGTCGGCAAGATCAAGACCGTCGGCGACGCCATCGACCTGGTGGTGAACCGGGCGGGATGAACCAGGTAGTCGTCACCGGTATCGGCGCCGTCACCCCGCTGGGGGTCGGCGCCCGCACCCTTCATGAGCGCTGGAGCGCCGGCGAGTCCGGTATCGAGGACGGCGAGGGCGTCGCCCGCGAGTTCGACCCCACCGACCACCTCTCGGTCAAGGAGGCCCGCCGCGCGGACCGCTTCACGCAATTCGCGCTGGTGGCCGGCGACGAGGCGCTGGCCGAGGCCGGCTGGGCCGGCGAGCTGCCCTACGACTCCACGCGGATCGGCTGCATCGTCGGCACCGGTATCGGCGGCATCGGCACGCTCGAGGGCAACCACGACGTGCTGCGCGACCAGGGACCCGAAAAGGTCTCCCCGCTCGCCGTCCCGCTGATGATGAGCAACGCCGCCCCGGCGGCGCTGGCCATGCGGCACAAGCTGCGTGGCCACACCTACGGCATCGTGTCCGCCTGCGCGGCGGGCGCCCACGCCATCGGCACCGCCGCCGGCCTGATCCAGGCCGGCATCGCCGACGCCGTGGTCACGGGCGGCTCCGAGGCGGCGCTCACGCCGCTGTCGAAGGCCGCCTTCGCCGCGCTCGACGCGCTGTCGCCGTCGGGCATCTCGCGTCCCTTCGACGCCCGCCGTGACGGGTTCGTCATGGGCGAGGGCGCCGCGGTGCTCGTGCTCGAGGACGCCCAGAAGGCGCGCGAGCGCGGGGCCAAGATCCTCGCCACAGTGCGCGGCTATGGCGCCTCCTCGGACGCCTTCCACCTCACGGCGCCCGAGAAGGAGGGCACCGGCGCGGCCCAGGCGATGACCCAGGCGCTCGACAGCGCGGGCCTGACGCCCGAGGACGTCGTCTACGTCAACGCCCACGGCACCTCGACGCCGCTCAACGACCGCGCCGAGACGCTCGCGATCAAGAAGGCGCTCGGAGAGCACGCCGCGCGCATCCCGGTCTCCTCGACCAAGTCGGCCATCGGGCACCTGCTCGGCGCGGCCGGCGCCGTGGAGGCCGTCGCGACGATGCTCGCCCTGCGCGACAGGGTCGCTCCCCCGACGCTCCACTACGAGGAGGTTGAGGAGGGGCTCGACCTCGACTACGTGCCCAACCAGGCGCGTCCGCTCGATATCAACGGCAAGCCGGCCATCGCGCTCTCCAACGCGTTCGGGTTCGGCGGCCACAACGCCGTTCTCTGCCTGGAGGTCGCATGAGCGTCACGGTCAGGCCCCCGACGACGGCCACTCCCACCCCCGCCGCCCCCGCGACCCCTGTCGACGACGGTCGCCTGTCGCCGCTCGAGCGCCTCGAGGCCCTGTGCGACACGGACTCGCTGACGCTCCTGCGCTCCGACGTGGTGTCGCGGCGCATGGGCGCCAAGGCGAGGGCGGGCGACGGCGTGATCGCCGGAGCCGGCCGCGTCGACGGCCGGCCGGTGTTCTGCTACGCCCAGGACCCGACCTACCTGGGCGGCTCGCTGGGGGCGCAGCATGCCGAGTCGATCGTGCGCGTATTGCGCCTCGCGGGCCGCGCCGGCGCGCCGGTGGTCGGCTTCATCGAGTCCGGCGGCGCGCGCATGCAGGAGGGCCTGGAGGCGCTCGGCGGCTACGCGAAGATCTTCCGCGCGCACGTCGAGCTGTCGGGTCAGATCCCGCAGATCTCCGTCATCTGCGGCGCGAGCGCGGGCGGGGGCTCCTACTCCCCGGCGCTGACCGACTTCGTCGTACTGACAGAGCGCGCGTCGATGTTCCTCACCGGCCCCGGCGTGGTGCGCGAGGTCATGGGAGAGGACGTCTCGGCTGCCGACCTGGGCGGGCCCAAGGTCCACGACCGCAACGGCGTGGCGCACTTCGTCGTGCCGACCGACGAGGACGCCGCCGTGCTCGCCCGCGACCTGCTCGACCACCTGCCGGCGAACTCCGGCGAGCGCCCCCCGCGCTGGCGCTCGGCCGAGCCGCCCGGCTATGACCCCGGCGACCACGTCCCGAAGTCCGACCGCAAGGTCTACGACGTGCGCGACGTCATCCGCGGGACCGTCGACGGCGGGCGACTGCTCGAGTACGCGCCGCGCTGGGCGCGCAACGTGGTGTGCGGCTTCGCGCGCCTGGAGGGCCGGCCGGTCGGCGTCGTCGCCAACCAGCCGCGCTACCTCGGCGGCGTGCTCGACGCCGAGAGCGCCTCCAAGGCGGCGCGCTTCGTGCGCACGTGCAACGCGTTCCGGCTGCCGCTCGTCGTCATGGTCGACACGCCGGGGTTCATGCCGGGCACCCGCCAGGAGAAGGGCGGCGTGATCCGCCACGGCGCCAAGCTCGTGCACGCCTTCGCCGAGGCGAGCGTGCCGAAGATGACCGTCGTGCTGCGCAAGGCCTTCGGCGGCGCCTTCATCGCCATGAACGCGCGCGACCTCGGTGCCGATTACACCTTCGCGTGGCCGCAGGCCACGCTGGGCGTGATGGGCGCGCAGCAGGCGGTCGGGATCGTCAACCGGCGCGAGATCGCCGCCGCCGAGGATCCGATAGCCCTGCGGGACGAGTTCGCGGCCCGCTACACGGAGGAGCACCTCAGCGCCGACACCGCGGCGGCCGAGGGGTTCGTCGACGAGGTCATCGCGCCGCGGGACACCCGCCGCCACTTGATCGAAGCCTTGACCACCCTCGACGCGGTGGCCCCTGCGGTCACCCGGATTCGGAACATCCCCCTATGACACTCACCGCAACGCGGCCGACCACGGTCGAGTGGTCGGCCCCCTTCCACGCGCTCGACGTGGGCCAGACGTTCGTCACCCGCGCACGCACCGTGACCGAGGCCGACGTGGTCGGCTTCGCGTCGCTGACCGGCGACTGGCACCCCCAGCACTCCGACGCGGAGTGGGCGGCCGACTCCGCCTTCGGCGAGCGCATCGCCCACGGCCTGCTGGTCGTCTCGCTGGCCGGCGGCCTCGTGCCCTTCGACCCCCGCCGCGTCATCGCGCTGCGGCGGCTGGCGGATGTCGTGTTCAAGCGCGCCGTGCGGTTGGGCGACACCATCTGCGTCCACGGCAAGCTCGCCGACCTGCGCCCCGTCGACGACGACGCCGGACTCGCCACGTTCTCCTGGACGATCGCCAACCAGGACGGCCAGACGGTCTGCCGCGCGCGGGTCGAGGTGCTCTGGCGCGCCGACGCCCACGCCCCCGCCGGCTCCGATGACGGCTTCGTCGCCATCCCGCTGTGATGCTCGCCGACAAGAAACTGCTCATCACCGGCGTCATCACCCGCGACTCGATCGCCTGGGAGGTTGCCCGCCAGGCCCAGGAGGCCGGCGCGGAGGTCGTCCTGACCGGGTTCGGGCGCGCGAAGCGCATGACCGATCGCGCGGCGGCCAAGCTGCCCCAGCCGGTCGATGTGCTCGAGCTCGACGTCAACAATCCCGACGACCTGCAGGCGGTCGCCAAGGACCTGCGCGAGCGCTGGGGGCGCCTCGACGGCCTGCTGCACGCGATCGCGTTCGCCCCCGAGGACGCCCTGGGCGGGCGCTTCCTCGACACCCCGCCGGAGAGCGCGGCGGCCGCGTTCCAGACCAGCGCCTACTCGCTGAAGGCCCTGACCAAGGCGGTGCTGCCGCTGATGGAGGAAGGCGGGGCCGTCGTGGGGATGGACTTCGACGCCTCCGTGGCGTGGCCGGTCTATGACTGGATGGGCGTGTCCAAGGCCGCGCTGGAAGCGGTCTCGCGCTACCTCGCCCGTGACCTGGGCCCGCGCCACGTGCGCGTGAACCTCGTCTCCGCCGGGCCCCTCGGGACGCTCGCCGCGCGCGGCATCCCCGGCTTCGAGGGACTGGCGACCGCCTGGCAGCGCCAGGCCCCGCTCGGATGGGACACCGAGGACCCGGCGCCCGTCGCGGCGGCGGTGTGCTTCCTGCTCTCCGACCACGCCCGCGCGATCACGGGCGAGATCCTGCACGTCGACGGTGGCTTCCACGCCATGGGCACGCAGCTCACCGAGGAGCGTGAGCCCGAGGAGGCGCTGGCATGAAGCCCACGGTCTTCCTCACCGGCGCGACCGGCTTCCTCGGCATGGAGGTCCTCGCGCGGCTGCTCGAGGCCGGCGACCGCGAGGTGCTCGCGCTCATCCGCGCGTCCGACGACACCGCGGCCCAGCAGCGCCTCGAGGACGTGCTGCGCACGCTGTGGACCGATCCGGCGCCCTATCGCGGCCGGGTGCGCGCGGTGCGCGGCGACGTGACCCAGCCCAACCTGGGGCTCGACGACCGCCGCGCCGAGGTGGCGGAGGCGACGGGCGCGGTGCTGCACTGCGCCGCCTCCGTCTCCTTCGACCTCCCGCTCGACGAGGCGCGGGCGATCAACGTCGACGGGACCGCCCGGGTGCTCGACTTCGCCGTCGAGGCCCAGGCCAACGGCGGGCTGCAGCGCTTCCTGCACGTGTCGACCGCCTTCGTGGCGGGGCGCCACGACGGCACGTTCCGCGAACGCCAGCTCGGCGCGGGGCAGACGTTCCGAAACACCTACGAGCAGACGAAGTGGGAGGCCGAGGAGATCGTGGGCCTCGCGCGCGAGCTCGGGCCCGCCATCGCGCGCCCCAGCATCGTGATGGGGGAGTCGGACTCCGGGTGGACCCCGACCTTCAACGTCCTCTACTGGCCGCTGCGCGCGTTCTCGCGCGGGCTCTTCGCCGCCGTGCCGGCGCTGCCCGACGGCAGGGTCGACGTGGTGCCGGTCGACTATGTGGCCGACGCCCTGGTCCACCTGCTGGGACGGCGCGAAGCCGGTGTGTTCAACCTCGTCGCCGGACGCGAGGCGCTTCGGGTCGCCGAGCTGGCCGAGCTCGCCTCCGGGCACTTCGACCGGCCCAGCCCGCCGCTCGTGGACCCGGCCAGGGCAGAGGAGACGGCGGCGTCCGACGACCAGGGCTCGGTCTTCGAGCCCTACTTCGACATGCGCCTGGTCTTCGACGACGCGCGCTCGCGCGCCGTGCTCGGCCCGGCGGGGATCCATCCCCCGCCGCTGCGCGACTACTTCCCGACGCTCATGGACTACGCCCGAGAGACACGCTGGGGAAAGCGGCCGCTGTCGCGGCAGGCGGCGCGCGAGCGGATGACCACGGTGCCCGCTTAAAGGGAGGCGGACACCACATCCGCCTCGAGGTAGGCAGGCATCACATCCGCCTCCGATCGCTGCGCTATCCTGCGGAGCCGACCTCGCACCGGTGCCGGGGTCTTTTCGCGCCGGTGCCACTGAAGCCCAACCTCGGAGCTACCGACTCATGGCCCGTGGAGACGTCCGGATCGCCGTAACCCTCGCCTGCGAGGACTGCAAGCGCCGGAACTACCAGACCAACAAGTCCAAGCGCAACAACCCGGATCGCATCGCGCTGCGCAAGTACTGCCGCTGGTGCCGGCGACACACCGGGCACCGCGAGACCCGCTAGGAAGACCGAAGGTGGCCCGAGATCGACAACGCGCCAAGCAGCGTCGCAAGCGCCAGGCCGGCGCCGGCAGCTCCAGCCGCAACACGGCCCGCGCCCGCGCCGCCCGCGACGTCGGGCTCGACGACGCGGCGGTCGAGGACGCCGGGCTCGGCGGCGCCACGCCGGCGCCCGACCCGCTCGAGAACGCCTCGGCCGACGTGGAGGAGGCCAGGCTCGCCGAGGCGGGCGAGCAGCCGCCCGCCGTTGGCGACGACGCGGATGTCGACGACTTCGAGCGGGCTCCCGACCTCGTCGAGCGCGACCTCGTCCCCGACCGCGACATCGATCCCGCCCTGGCCGAGGAGCGCGCCGAGGCGCGCCGGACGGCGAAGCCGCGCGGTCGCGCCCTCACCTTCCTGCGGCACTGCGTCGACGAGCTGCGGCGCGTCCAGTGGCCCAATCGCCGCCAGGTCGGGCAGGCCACCGCGGTGGTGCTCGGCTTCGTCGTCCTCGCCGGCGGCTACCTGGGGCTGATGGACGCCGTCTGGAAGCCCGTCATCGACGCCGTCCTCTAGCTCCCCAACCTGAGAGAACCCATGTTTCGCTGGTACGTCATCAACACCTATTCCGGGCACGAGAAGAAGGTCAAGCAGAACCTCGAGCATCGCGTGTCCTCGCTCGGCCAGCAGCGCGCCGTGCGCCAGGTCGTGGTCCCGACCGAGACCGTCCAGGAGATGAAGGACAACCAGAAGGTCTCCGTCGAGAAACGCACCATGCCCGGCTATGTGTTGGTGAACATGGACCTCAACGAGGACTCCTGGCAGGTCGTCAAGGGCACCCCGGGCGTGACCGGCTTCGTCGGCGCCTCCAACGAGCCGATCCCGCTCACCCAGGCCGAGGTCGACCGCCTGCTGCACCGCGAGGTCGCGGTGCGCGCCCCGAGCCGCGCCCAGTTCAACATCGGGGAGTCCGTCAAGGTCATCTCCGGGCCGCTGTCGGACTTCTCCGGCGAGATCTCCGAGATCAACGAGGATGCGGCCAAGCTCAAGGTGCTGGTATCCATCTTCGGCCGCGAGACTCCGGTCGAGGTCGGCTACGACCAGGTGAAGAAGATCTAGAGGTAACGTCGCCGAAGGCGAGTCCCGAAGCGGACGAAAGCCGATCAGGAACGTTCCATGGCTAAGAAAGTACTGACGACAATCAAATTGCAAGCCCCGGGCGGCCAGGCCTCGCCGGCTCCGCCGGTCGGCCCCGCACTGGGCCAGCACGGCATCAACATCATGGAGTTCGTGAAGACCTTCAACGCCCAGACCCAGGGCGACATGGGCACGACGATCCCGGTGGTCATCACGGTCTTCGAGGACCGCTCGTTCACCTTCATCACCAAGACGCCGCCCGCCGCCGTGCTCATTCGCCAAGCCATCGGCATCGAGAAGGGGTCGGGCGAGCCCAACCGCACGAAGGTCGGGACCATCACCTCCAACCAGGTCCGCCAGATCGCCGAGAAGAAGCTGGACGACCTCAACGCCCACGACGTCGACCAGGCGGCCAAGATCATCGAGGGCACCGCGCGCTCGATGGGCGTGGACGTCGTAGCCTGAGATGACCATGGACATCACGATCCGATGCGGAGCTGACGCCTGATGGCCAGACACGGCAAGCACTACGCCGAGGCCCGCGCGAAGGTCGACCGCGAGAAGCTCTACTCGCCGCACGAGGCCGTGCGGATGGTCAAGGACTTCAAGCGACCGACGTTCGACGAGTCGGTCGAGATCCACGTCCGCACCGGGCTCAACGTCCGCCACGCCGACGAGCAGCTGCGCGGCACGATCGCACTGCCCTACGGGCTCGGCAAGGCCGTAACGGTCGCGGTCTTCGCCCGGGGCGACAAGGCGCGCGAGGCCGAGGAGGCCGGGGCCGACGTGGTCGGTGCCGAGGACCTCGCAGAGCGGGTGCAGAACGACGGCTTCACCGACTTCGACGTCGCGATCGCGACGCCCGACATGATGCCGGTGGTTGGGCGCCTGGGACGCATCCTGGGCCCGCAGGGCAAGATGCCCAACCCCAAGGTCGGCACGGTCACGATGGACGTCCGCAGGGCCGTGGAGGAGTCCAAGGCCGGCAAGGTCGAGTACCGCACCGACCGCACGGCGATCGTCCACATGGTGGTCGGCAAGACCTCCTTCGACGACGAGAAGCTGCTCGGCAACTACCAGGCCGTCATCGAGGAGCTCATCCGCGCCAAGCCGTCGGTCGCCAAGGGCAAGTACATCCGCTCGATCACCATGGCCTCCACCATGGGCCCGGGTGTGAAAGTCGATCCCTCGCGGACGAAGGACATGATCGAGGAGGAGGCTGCTTCGGCCGCCTAGAGCAACGTCGCCGAAGGCGAGATCGCGAAGCGCCCAGCAGGCGAAAGCGTCAATCCCCCCAAGACCCCCGGCACGCCACCCGGCGAGAGGCCCGGGACAGGAGGAGACAACCGCAGTGGACAGAGAGCAGAAGGCCGCCGTCATCGAGGAGGTGGCGCGCCAGATACAGGAGTCGGAGGCCGTCTATGCGGTCGACTACCGCGGCGCCTCGGTCCCGCAGGCGGCCGAGCTGCGCGCCCGGCTGCGCGAGGCCGACGCCACCTTCCGCGTGGTGAAGAACACGCTGACGGAGCGTGCGGCCGACCGCGCCGGCGCCGAGGCGCTGAAGGCCTACCTCGAGGGGCCGACCGCCATGACCTTCGTCCGCGGCGACGCGGCGATGGCGGCGAAGGCGCTGGCCGACTTTCGACGCACGTCCGGTCTGCTCACCTTCAAGGGCGGGTGGATGAACGGCGACGCGCTGACCCCCGAGCAGATGGACGCCATCGCTCGCCTGCCCGCCCGCGACGTCCTCTACGGCCGCCTCGTCGGCATGGTGGCCTCGCCGCTTACCGGGCTGGCCACGAGCCTCAACGGCCTGATCGGCGGGCTCGCCCGCCAGCTGTCGCAGATCGCCGAGCAACGTAACGTCGCCGAAGGCGAGGGCGCCGAAGGCGGCGCTCCCCTGGCAGGCGAAACCGCCTCTCCCGAGCCCGCGGCCGCCGAGGCCGCGCCCGCGCCGGACATCCCGGCGGCGGCGGACACCTCTTCCGCGGACACGCGTTCCGCCGAGGAGGCCGATGCCGGGCCGGCCCCCGAGCCGTCCGACCCGGGCGCCGACCCGGATCCTGCCCCTGAAACCTCCCCGGACGAGAATGCCTCGGCCGGCGAAACCGTAACCGAGAAGGAGTAACCATCATGGCCACCAGCACCCAGGCGTGGATCGAGGAGCTCAAGGCGATCTCCGTCCTCGAGCTCTCCGAGCGCATCAAGGCGCTCGAGGAGGAGTTCGGCGTCTCCGCCACCGCCG
>DASQFQ010000317.1:0-12654 GCA_035633075.1 Solirubrobacteraceae bacterium
ATCCGCAACCGGAGCCCGACGTCCTCGGCGGACGGCGCGTAGCTCAGGCCGTTCGCGCCCGCGATGTTGCCGCACGTCCCTGGAGAGGACCCGCTGCAGCGCAGCCACTGGTACGTGGGCGTGGGCGGCGGGTTGCCCTGCCACCTCCCCCGCGTGGCGGTCAGCGTCCATCCGGTCTCCGCGGTGCCGGAGATCTGCGGCCGCTCGGTGATCTTGGGCCCACCGTCACGACCCAGTGCGTGGCGAGGCGCGGGAGCGAAGGCGACCAGGAGGCCGAGCGCTCCGGCGATCGCCGATCCTGCCAGCTTCCGGCTCATTGCCGATTCGACCACGTCGGTGCCTTTCTTCCCGCTGCGAAATCCGCGTACTCCACCGGGCAAGTTGTAGCTCGAATGCGTTAAGGCTAGAAGATGTCCGCGAGACACCACACCGAGCCCGCCGCATAGACTCATCGGCGGTGTCCAGCACCGTCGTCATGAAGTTCGGCGGGACCTCGGTGGCCGACGCCGAGCGCCTCAAGCGCGCCGCGTGCCGGATCGTGCGCGCTCGTGAGCAGGGCCACCGCGTGCTCGCCGTGCTCTCGGCCCGCGGCGCCACCACCGACGAGCTCGTCGCCATGGCCGAGGAGGTCTCGCCGAGCCCCGACCCGCGCGAGATGGACATGCTGCTCTCCGCGGGCGAGCGCATCTCCTGCGCGCTGTGCGCGATGGCCATCAACGACCTCGGGCACCGCGCCATCTCGCTCACCGGCTCCCAGGCCGGGATCGTCACCGACACCTCGCACACGAAGGCGCGCATCCTCGACGTGCGCGCCGACCGCATCCGCCACGCTCACGACGAGGACCTGATCGTCCTCGTCGCCGGATTCCAGGGGGTCTCGACCGCCAAGGACGTGACCACCCTCGGGCGCGGCGGCTCCGACACCACCGCGGTCGCGCTCGCCGCCGCCATGGACGCCGAGGTCTGCGAGATCTACACCGACGTCGCCGGGGTGTTCAGCGCCGACCCGCGGATCGTGCCCGACGCCCGCAAGCTGCCCGTGGTCTCCTTCGAGGAGATGCTGGAGATGGCGGCCTCCGGCGCGCGCGTGCTCCAGCTGCGCTCCGTCGAGTACGCGCGCACGCACGGCGTGCGGATCCACTGCCGCTCCTCGTTCACCGAGGAGCCGGGTACCTTTGTCGTCGGCGAGGAAGAGACCATGGAACGCCCCCTGATCACCGCCGTGACCCACTCGACCGACGAAGCTCGGGTCACGCTGCTCGGCGTGCCCGACCATCCCGGCGTGGCCGGCCGCATCTTCACCGCGCTCGCCGACGCGAACGTCAACGTGGACATGATCATCCAGAACGAGCCGGAGTCCGAGGGCGCGTCGGCCGACATGTCCTTCACCGTGCCGCGCGCGGACCTGACCGCCGCGCACTCGGCCCTCGAGTCAGTCGTCGCTGAGGTCGGGATCGGCACCGTGGCCGAGGACCCCGAGATGGGGAAGGTGTCCGTCATCGGCGCGGGAATGAAGTCGCACCCGGGCGTGGCGGCCAAGGTGTTCACCACCCTCGGGGGCGAGGGCATCAACATCGAGATGATCTCCACGTCGCCGATCAAGATCTCCTGCGTGGTGCGGGCAGACCAGGTCCCTCAGGCCGTGCGGGCGCTACACGAGGCCTTCGAGCTCGGTGCCGACGACGTGCGCGCCGAGCACCCCTTCCAGCAGGCGGGCAGCGCATGAGCCTGCGCGTCGCCGTCGTGGGCGCCACGGGCGCCGTCGGAACCGTCATGCTCGAGAAGCTGCGCGAGCGCAGGTTCCCCGCCCGTGAGGTGGTCCCGTTCGCCTCCGAGCGCTCGGCCGGGCGCTCGCTCGACGGCGGCCTCGTGGTGCAGCCGCTCCGGGACGACACCATCGGCGGCTTCGACATCGCGATCTTCTCAGCCGGCGCGACGATCTCGAGGGAGTGGGCGCCGCGGTTCGCCGCCACCGGCTGCGCGGTGATCGACAACTCCTCCGCCTTCCGCCGCGACCCCGAGATCCCGCTCGTCGTCGCCGAGGTCAACCCTCAGGCGCTCGACGCGCACAAGGGCATCGTCGCCAACCCCAACTGCTCGACGATGCAGCTCATGGTGGCGCTGAAGCCGATCTACGACGCCGCCGGCATCGAGCGGCTGATCGTCTCCACCTACCAGTCCGTGTCGGGCACGGGGGTCAGGGCGGTGGAGGAGCTCGAGGGCCAGACCCACGCGCTGCTGCACGGCATGGCGCCGCCGCCGCCGGAGGTCTATCCGCACCCGATCGCGTTCAACGTCCTGGGCGGCGCCGGCAACTTCGCCCACGGCGACGACCACACCGACGAGGAGCGCAAGATGATGTTCGAGACGCGCAAGATCCTCGGCGACGAGTCGATCGCCATCAGCGTCACCTGTGCGCGCGTCCCCGTCACCTACTCCCACTCGGAGTCGGTCAACCTGCAGACGCGGGAGCCGCTGGAGCCCGAGGAGGCGCGCGCCCTGCTCGAGCGTGCGCCGGGCATCGCGCTGGTCGATCCCTACCCGACCGCTGCCGGGTCGGCCGGGCACGACGAGGTCTTCGTCGGGCGCATCCGCCGCGACCCGTCCCACGAGCGCGGGCTGCAGCTGTGGGTGGTCTCCGACAACCTGCGCAAGGGCGCCGCGACCAACGCAGTCCAGCTCGCCGAGCTGCTGCACTCCCGCGGCCTGGTGGGCGCGGGCGCCGCTGCTTGACGCCGCGGCTTGGGGGGCCGATGCGGGCGCCGGCGAAGCCATCCGCCACGAGCACCTCGCCGCGTCGCAGAAGCGAGCTCGATCAGCCGCCGCGCGATCCGGCGGCGACGCTGCCGGACGCACCCACGCCGCCGACCACCGAGGTCGACCAGTCGATCACCGACGTCGGCTTGACGATGTGCTTGGAGAGCCCGAGCTCGGCCGGGTCGAGGCCGAGCGCGAGTCCGACGAGCTGGGGCAGGTGCAGGACCGGCATCCCCAGCTCGCGGCCGACGACCTTCTCGGCCAGCGGCTGCTGGAGGTCGAGGTTGAGATGGCAGAGCGGGCACGGGGTCACGAGGCAGTCGGCGTCGGCGTCGATGGCGTCGCCGAGGTGGCGGCCGGCCTGCTTGAGCGACGCCTCGCGGTTCATCGTGATGATCGGAAAGCCACAGCACTTGTACTGGCCGGCGTAGTCGACCACCGTGCCGCCGAGCGCCTCGATCAGGCGGTGGAGGTAGTCGTCGCGCGGATGGTCGCGGTCGATCCCCAGCCGGTCGGCGGGGCGGACGATGTAGCACCCGTAGAAGGGGCCCACGCGCAGATCGGTCAGCGGGCGCGTGACCTTCGACGCGATCGCGTCGAGCCCGATCTCCTCGACCATCAGCCAGAGGAAGTGCTTGTTGGCGATACCGCGCTCGTAGGAGAGGCCCTCCCCGGCGAGCGTCTCGTTGACGTGGTCGCGGTACTCGGTGTTGGCGTCCAGACGCTCCTGGCACTCGCTCTGCGCCCCCTGGCAGGTCGAGCAGATGTTCATCATCATCTCCGCGCCCGCGTCGATCTCCTGCTGGGCGAGGGCGAAGGTGCGGGCGTTGAGGGAGTCGGCGAGCTCCTGGTTGTGCTCGGCGATCACGCCGGCGCCGCAGCACGCGGCGCGATCGAGCTCGACGAGCTCGATGTCGAGCAACGGCGCCACCCTGGCCATCGAGCCGTGCAGCTCGGGGGTGAAGCCGCGGCTCACGCACCCGGGCCAGTAGGCAACCCTCACCGGTTCGGGCTCCTCTCGGCGGGCGCGTGACCCGTGTCGTCCGGCTCCTCCTCGGTCCCGGTGACGTAGAGGTTGAGCTCGTAGCGGTCGTCCTTGTCGTGGACGTGCTCGAAGATGCGGCGCACGCCGTTCTCGGCCTTGTGCGGGTGCAGCAGCGCCTTGCGCGGGGTGACCTTGCGGCGCTGCAGCGCGGTGAGGATCGCGGGGAGCGAGCGCAGCAACTCGGGCACGGCGCGCGGGTGGAACTTGCCCCCGTAGGACTCGGGCAGCAGGTCGGCCTCGTGGAGCAGGCCGTGGCGCTCGATGTTGCTCACGAACGCGTGCTCGTGGCGCAGGCCGTTGTTGGCGTCCTCGATCTCCTCGTCCGAGCCCGAGATCCGCCGCAGCCGCATGATCTGGCTCATAGGGGCCACGCCCTTGGGGCAGGCGTCGATGCAGTTGAAGCAGTGGGTGCAGTCGTAGATGCCGTGCGGGTCCTCGGAGAGGTCGGTGAGGCGCTCGCGGCGCTGGCCGTCGCGCGGGTCGCCCACGAAGCGATAGGCCTTGGCCAGCGCGGCCGGGCCGATGAACAGCGGGTCGACCTCCATCGAGAGGCAGTCCGACACGCAGGCGCCGCACTGGATGCAGGCCATCGTCTGCGTGACGTCGATCATCGACTCCGGCGACACGATGTACTCGCGCTCCGGTGGGTCGCCGTCGGGCAGCAGCCAGGGCGTGACGCGCTGCATCTTCTTCCAGTGGACCGCGTCCATGTCGACGATGAGGTCCTTGAGCACGGGCATGTTGCCCATCGGCTCGACCTCGATGGCTCCGTTGGGCGCGGTCTCGGCGGCCCTGTCGAGATGCGTGTGGCAGGCCAGCATCGGGCGTCCGTTTACGCGCACGCCGCACGAGCCGCAGATCGCCGCACGGCACGAGCAGCGGATCCCGATCGAGCCGTCCTCGCGGTCCCTGGCCTGAAGGATCCCGTCGAGCACCGACCGCTTGCCGTCGAGGTCCACGGTGAACTCCTGCCAATAGGGCGCGTCACCCGAGTCGGGTGAATACCGCCGCAGCTTCAGGGTGAACTCGGGCATCTAGTAGGTGCGCTCCTGGGGCTCCCACTTGGTCATCGTGACGGGAGCGTACGTGACCTGGGGAGCGTCGCCCCCGTTGACCGAGATCGTGATGTGCTTGAGCCACTCCTCGTCGTTGCGCTTGGGGAAGTCGAGGCGGAACTGCGCGCCGCGCGACTCCTTGCGCTCGAGCGCGCTCACGACGATCGCCTCCGCGCAGTCCAGCATGTAGCCGAGCTCGATCGCGCCCAGCACGTCCTGGTTGAAGACCGTGCCGCGGTCATCGACGTAGGCGGTGAGCGCCTCCTCCTTCAGCCGACGGATGGTCTCGTGAGCGACGGTGAGGCCCTCGTGGTCGCGGAAGACCGCGCACTTCTCGTTCATCATCGTGCCGAGCTCGTCCTTGATCTCCGAGATCCTGCGGCCGCCCTTCTCGCGGTCGAGGATCTGGTTGATCGTCGCCTGCTCGGCCGCGAGCCGGGCCTCCGGCGCCGCCGGCATGGCCATGCCCTTGGCGCGCGCCGCCGCGTGCTCACCCGAGCGGCGGCCGAAGATCAGCGTGTCGAGCAGGGAGTTCGCGCCCAGGCGGTTGCCTCCGTGGACCGACACGCAGGCCACCTCGCCGGCCGCGTAGAGGCCTCCGATCGAGGTGGCGCCCCACACGTCGGTCTTGACGCCGCCCATGATGTAGTGGCAGCCGGGGCGGATGTGGATCGGCTCGCGGGTGATGTCCACGCCCGCGAAGTCGCGCCCGATGTTGACGATCTCGCGCAGGGCCTCCAGCGTGCGCTTGCGCGGGACCTTGGTGATGTCGAGCGCGACCGTGCCGTCGGGGTAGCCGCGGCCCTCGTTGATCTCGGTCTGCTCGGCGCGCGAGACCACGTCGCGCGAGGCGAGCTCGAGCTTGTTGGGCGCGTAGGTCTCCATGAAGCGATCGCCGTTCGCGTTGTAGAGGTGCGCGCCCTCGCCGCGCGCGCCCTCCGTGATGAGGATCCCGTTGCCCGCCAGCGTGGTCGGGTGGTACTGGACCATCTCCATGTCCATCAGCGGGGCACCGATGCGGTAGGCCTGCGCGATGCCGTCGCCCGTGCAGATCAGCGCGTTGGTCGTGGGCTTGAAGGCCTGGCCCGCACCGCCGGAGGCGAGGATCACCGACTTGGCCGCGAACAGCTCCATGGACCCGTCGCGGACGTCGCGTGCGATCACCCCGCTGCACTCGCCCTGGTCGTCCCGGACGAGCGCGGTCGCGAACCACTCCTCGTAGCGGTCGATGGTCTCGTAGTTGCGCATGAGCTGCTCGTAGAGGACGTGCAGCAGTGCCTGCCCCGTGATGTCGGCCACGTAGTAGGTGCGCGCGGCCGAGGCGCCGCCGAAGGCGCGGGTCCCGAGCTTGCCCTCCGGGCTGCGGTGGAAGGTCACGCCCTGATGCTCGAGCCAGAGGACCTCGTCGGGCGCCTCCCGGCACATGATCTCGATGGCGTCCTGGTCGCCCAGGTAGTCCGAGCCCTTGACGGTGTCGAAGGCGTGCGACTCCCACGAGTCGTCGGGGTTGAGCGCCGCGTTGATGCCGCCCGCCGCCGCGTTGGAGTGCGAGCGGACCGGGTGGACCTTGCTCATGACGGCCACGCTCGCCCCTGCCCCCGTGGCGGCCAGCGCGGCGCGCTGGCCGGCCAGTCCGGCGCCGATGATGAGGACGTCGTGTGCGGGCATGCGGCCGGATCCTATCCGTCGCTTTTCGGGACGGCCGCTCAGCTCACGGCGAGCCGGGCCTGCAGCGCGCGCGAGACCTGCTCGAAGGTTACGACCCCGCGCAGGCGCCCCTCGGCATCGACCGCCATGAGGGCGCCCAGCCGCCGCAGCGCCTCGGAGCCGAGCAGCGCCTCCAGCGGCGTGTCGGAGCGCACCTGGCCCTCGGCGGCGGCCGGCGCCAGAATCTGGCGGACCGGCCGGCCGCCGTCGGGACCGTGGGCCGCCTGCTCGATCGGGTCGCGATGGGCGAGGCCGACGAGGCGCCCGTCCTCATCCACCACGGCGAACCACTCCCAGCCGTAGTAGCGCAGGAAGTAGTCCTCGAAGGCCCGCGCGGCGGGAAGCTGCGCGGGGATGGTGACCGGCTCGGCGTCCATGACGTCGGCCACGGTGACGCCGCCCAGCCGCTCGGTGAAGGCGGTCTGCAGCACGGCTGAGCGCGCGGCGGAGCCGAGCAGCCAGCCGAGCACACCGAGCCAGAGCCCGTCGAAGGTCCGGCCGAGCAGCACGAGGTAGAGGCCGTAGGCGATCAGCAGCACGGCGAAGCCCTGCCCGAGCCATGCGGACACCCGCGTGGCCTTGGCGCGGTCGCCGGTCAGCTTCCACAGGGCCGCGCGCGCGATCCGCCCGCCGTCGAGCGGGAAGGCGGGGATGAGGTTGAAGGCGAGCAGCAGGACGTTGAAGCCGACGAGGACGGACACGAGCAGCGAGGGCACGTCGGCGCCGGCGTCACCGCGCAGGCGCCCCGCGTCCCAGAAGCCCTGCGGACCCGCCAGCGCGAGCCCCAGCCCGGCGCCGGCGAGCACGAGGCCCAGGGTCACCAGCGGCCCGGCCACCGCGACCCGGAACTCGTCGCGCGGCGAATCGGTGTCCCGGTTCATCTTCATCACGCCGCCGAACAGGAACAGGTCGATGCCCGACACCTCGATGCCGGCGCGCCGTGCGGCCAGGGCATGGCCCAGCTCGTGCAGGACGATCGAGCCGAAGAACAGGACGGCGGCCACCAGCGCGGTCGCGAAGGCCACCGTGTCGGAGGCGTCAAGCGTGCTCCTGAACGAGTCCTGGAAGAAGTAGATGAACAGGAACAGGATCACGAACCAGGACGCGTTCACCCCGATCCGGATGCCGAAGAGCCGCGCGAGTTGGAACGAGCCGCCCGAGCCGAGCATCTGCGCATCGTCGCACAGCGCGGGCCACTAGCCTCCCGGCCCTCGGCAAGCGAAAGGGACGTTCATGGCACACGAAGTGACCCTCATCCCCGGGGACGGAACCGGGCCCGAGCTCATCGAGGCGACCCGGCGCGTGCTCGAGGCCACCGGCGTGGAGTTCCAGTGGGACGAGCACCCTGCCGGCCAGGACGTCTACGAGGACGAGGGCACGCCGTTCCCCGATCGCACGCTGGACTCGATCAAGCGCACCACGGTCGGCATCAAGGGCCCGACGACCACACCGGTGGGCTCGGGCTTCCGCTCGGTCAACGTGCTGCTGCGAAAGGAGCTCGACCTCTACGCGTGCATCCGGCCCTGCAAGGCATACGAGGGTGTGCGCACGCGGTTCCCCGAGACCGACATCGTGATCGTGCGCGAGAACACCGAGGACCTCTACGCGGGGATCGAGTTCGAGCGCGGCTCGGAGGGCAACCGGAAGCTGACGCGCTTCCTGGCCGACGAGCTCGACGCGCACGTCCGCGAGGGCTCGGGCATCTCGATCAAGCCGATCTCGGAGTTCGGCTCCGAGCGCATCGTCGAGGCAGCCTTCGACTACGCCGAGCAGAACGGTCGCCGCAGGGTGACGGCCGCCCACAAGGCCAACATCATGAAGCACACCGACGGGCTCTTCCTCGACGTCTCCCGGGAGGTGGCCGGGCGCCATCCCGACATCGAGTTCGAGGACCGCATCATCGACAACCTCTGCAACCAGCTCGTATCACGTCCCGAGGAATACGACGTGATCGTCCTGCCGAACCTCTACGGCGACATCGTGTCCGACCTCGGCGCCGGCATGATCGGCGGGCTGGGCCTGGCGCCCGGCGGCAACATCGGCACCGAGGCCGCCATGTTCGAGGCCACTCACGGCTCGGCCCCCAAGTACAAGGGGCAGAACAAGGTGAACCCCACGGCGCTGATGCTGTCGGGCGTGCTGATGCTGCGCCACCTCTCGGAGCTCGAGGCCGCCGACGCACTCGAGGCGGCGATCGCCGCCGTGATCAAGAAGGGCGAGAAGGTGACCTATGACCTCAAGCCCACCCGTGACGACCCCTCCGCCGTCGGCACCTCGGAGTTCGCTGACGCGGTGATCGAGGAGATGAAACCCTGATGGCTTCCCCTGTGCGAGTCACCGTGACGGGCGCCGCCGGCGCCATCGGCTACGCCCTGCTGTTCCGCATCGCGTCGGGGCAGATGCTCGGCCCCGGCACGCCCGTCGAGCTGCGCCTGCTCGAGATCCCCGATGCCGTCAAGGCGGCGGAGGGCGTGATCATGGAGCTCGAAGACTGCGCCTTCCCGCTGCTCGCGGGCGTCGGCGCCTTCGACGACCCCAAGCAGGCGTTCGACGGGGTGAACGTCGCGCTACTGGTGGGCGCGCGCCCGCGCAGCAAGGGCATGGAGCGCGCCGACCTGCTCGAGGCCAACGGCGGCATCTTCAAGCCGCAGGGTGAGGCCCTCAACGCGGGCGCCGCCGACGACGTCAGGGTCCTCGTGGTCGGCAATCCCGCCAACACGAACTGCCTGATCGCCCAGTCGAACGCCCCCGACATCGCGGCCGAGCGCTTCAACGCGATGACGCGCCTCGATCACAATCGCGCCGTCGCACAGCTCGCCGCCAAGGCGGGGGTGCCGGTCTCGGACGTCACCAACATGGCGGTCTGGGGCAACCACTCGCCGACGATGTTCCCCGACCTCTTCAACGCGAAGGTGAAAGGGAAGGTGGCGTCCGAGGTCGTCGACGACCAGGACTGGTACGAGAAGGACTTCATCCCGGCCGTCGGCAAGCGCGGCGCGGCGATCATCGAGGCGCGGGGCGCCTCCAGCGCCGCCTCGGCCGCCAACGCCGCGATCGACCACGTGCGCGACTGGGTGGCGGGGACCGCCGAGGGTGACTGGGTCTCCATGGCCGTCGCCTCCGACGGGTCCTACGACGTCGAGGAGGGCCTCATCTCGAGCTTCCCGTGCAACTGCTCGGGCGGCGAGTGGTCGATCGTACACGGGCTCGAGGTCGGCGACTTCTCCCGCTCGAAGATCGAGGCCACGGTCGCCGAGCTGCGCGAGGAGCGCGACGCGGTCAAGAGGCTCGACCTGATCTGACGGGTTAGCCGGCGTCGCGGGCGAGCCACCCGCGTCCCGACTTCTTGACCTTCCCCTCCTCCGCCAGGCTGGGCATGACGCGGTACAGATAGTTCTGCTTGATGCCCATGGCCTCGGCCAGCTCGGGGATGGTGATCCCGGGCTTGGAGCGCACGAGGCCGAGCGCCTGGTTGGCACGGGTGCCGCTGCCGCGCGGGCGGCCGCGGCGGCCGTTGGTGGGCTTGGAGCGGGTGGTCCGCGCACGGCGGGCAGGAGCGGCTGAAGAGGGCCGGTCGTCGACGCCGCTGAGCGCCTGCTCGGCGGCCTCGAGACGGTGGTACTCGTCCACCAGCGGGCGCAGCTCCTTGAGCCGCTGCGAGATCTCTTTGCGCTTCTCCTCCAGGAAGTCAGCCACGAAAACCTTTCGTTAAACCCGTGTGACAGTGAAATCACAGTAACAGAAGGGTCACCGTCCCGTGAAGTGCGCCTTGCCGGGACCGTGTTCCAGAAAAGAGGAAACCGCGTTCCGTGCGTCCTCGGTCTCGAAGAGGTGAGAGGTCAGCTCGGCGGTGCGCTCGTCCGCCCCGCGCGTCCCGTGGTCGGCCTGCGCCCGCACGATGCGCTTGGTGGCGGTGTGCGCCTGCGTCGGGCCCGCGGCCAGCCGCGCGGCGAAGCTCCGGCCGCACTCGAGCAGCTCGGCCGCCGGGAGCACGCGGTTGACAACCCCCCAGTGGTGAAGCGTCTCGGCGGTGTAGAGGCCGCCGGTCATCACGAACTCGCGCGCGCGGGCCGTACCCGCCCGCTCGGCCATGCGCTGGGTGCCGCCCATCAGCGGGGTGATGCCCACGACTGCCTCCACCAGGCCGAACCGCACGCCCTCGCCTGCCCACATGAGGTCGCACGCCAGTGACAGCTCCAGCCCGGCGGTGAGGCAGAGTCCGTGGACGACGGCCAGCGTGGGGAAGGGTAGGTCCTCGACCGCATGGGCGAAGCCGAGCAGCCGCTCGGTGAAGGCGCTCGCGCTCCGCGCGTCGAGCTCGGCGAAGACGGCGACATCGGCCCCGGCCGAGAAGACGTCGCTCTCCGCCCGGACGATCAGCGCGCGCGGAGAGGCCCGCTCGACGTCTTCAAGCGCCGCGGTCAGGCCGTCGAGCATCTGAGGGCCGAAGAGGTTCAGTGGCGGGGCGTCGAGCGCGAGCTCGCCGACGTCGCCGTGCTGCTCGTAGCGGGCGTGCGATGACATGGCCGCACCCTAACCGCGACGGCTCAAGTCGGCGCTGCGCAAGATCTGCACTCGTCATCGCCTTTCGAGCAGCGCCTTCAGCCGCTTGAGCGACTTGTCGGCCTCACGCTCGGGCATGCCCCCCACAAGCACCCGGGAGGCGAAGCGCCCCACCATCCCGCCCGGGGCCTCGAACTCGTTCTCGTACTCGAGATGGGTGCCGCGCCCGTCGAGCTCGGAGAGGCGGTTCGTGACCCGCGCGTAGGAGCCCGCCGGTCCTTTGCCCTCCCAGGTCCCGAGGCGTGCGCCGTCGCACTCGGTGAGGGTCCAGTGGACGGTGAACGGGGCGCCGCGCAGCGCGAGCCGCTGCTCGACCTGGAAGCCCTCGCGCAGCCGGCCGTCGTCGGCGTGGCAGAGCTTGCGGTGGATGGTCACCCACTCGCCGAAGCGCTTGGGGTCCATGATCACGTCCCAGATCTCCTGCGGGGAGGCGTCGATGTCGATCGATGCCCGCACGACGCTCATCGGGCGGCCAGCTCCTCGACCATCTCCCAGTCGCGCAGTGCCCGCTCCACGGCCGCATCGAAGCGGTGAAGGCGCACGCCGAACGCCGCGGCGGCGCCGTCGTGGCGGGGAAGCAGGTCGTGCTCGAGGGATTCCATGAGGGGGCCGATCAGGCCGACGTCCTCTCCGGCGACCGCGGCGGCCAACACCGACGCCAGCCCCGTCATCGTCACACCGAGGGAGACCTGGGGGCGGGAGACGAGCATGGCGTCCGCGATCCGCTCGATCAGCTCGCCGTAGGACAGCACGTCCGGGCCTGCGATGTCCCACGACCGGCCCGTCAGCTCCCGGGGGGCGCTCGCCGCCCGGGCCAGCAGCTCAAGCAGGTCGCGTCCGTCGATCGGTTGCGTGCGGTTCGTCCGCCAAGCGGGCAGGGCGAGCACCGGCAGGCGCTCGATCAGCCGGACGAGGAAGCGGAAGGAGCGCGAGCGCGCACCGATGACGATCGACGCGCGCATGGCCACCGACTCGGGCGCCGCCGCCAGCAGCGCCTGCTCGACCGCGAGCCGCGAGGCGAGGTGGCGGGAGAGCTCGCCGTCCCGGGGCACCAGGCCGCCGAGGTAGACGATGCGCCGCACCCCCGCCGCCTGCGCCGCCTCCGCGAAGTGCTCGGCGGCGCGGATCTCCTGCTCGGCGAAGGCGCCGCCGGCGAGCGTCTCCATCGAGTGGATCAGGTAGTAGGCGACCTCCACGCCGTCGAGCGCCTCTGCCAGCCCGGTGCCGAGCACGGCATCGCCCTCGACGATCTCGTCCACCGCGGCGCTCACGCGCGCCGCCGAGCGGCCGTAGCCGCGCAGGCTGTGACCCTCGCCGCGCAGCCGGGGCACGAGGGCGGAGCCGACGTAGCCCGAGACGCCGGTGAGGAGGACGCGCATGGCCATCCACCCTATGTGCCCAAAGTGCGGGGTGGGCGTATCGCAAGGAGGGTCAAACAGGCGTGAACGCGCCTATTTGCGGGAATGGGCCCGATAAGGCTGCGACGTGCGGGAAGTGCCCGCGCGTGGCCCTTGCGTACCACCGCTA
>DASQFQ010000318.1:0-4244 GCA_035633075.1 Solirubrobacteraceae bacterium
GACGGCGCCGCGCACGAGCGCCAGCCGCTCGCGGCCCCCGGGCCGGTGTGGCGTGAAGAGCGCGTAGATCCCGCACACGCAGCCGGGGTCCGGAGCCGGCCCCGGGTGCGCCGACGCCGTTCGCCACAGCCCGCGGGCCCCCCGGCAGCTGGGAAGGCACTCCGCTTGCATCGGCCCGGACTCCCAGGGCGTGCGCGCCAGCGGCGAGAGGATCTCGTTGCCGACGAGCACCCACTCGCGGTAGCCGACGATCGGCCGGATCACGTCCTCGGCGACGTACTCGCTTGTCCGCCACTCGCTCACCGTGGCCCAATCGTACGCCGATGCCACCCTCCCAGGCCGCTACAATGGTTGTGTAAGCAACGAGATTCAAGGAGGCTCGGATGAACACCATCAAGAAGGCCCTGAAGGCCGTGACGGGCCCCAGCACGTTCAGCCGGCTGCGCATGCGCCGGCAGATGCTCTAGCCAACCATCACCAAACCGATACGACGAACGTTCTCGCGCCCAGGGGCTAACCCTGGGCGCGCTGGTTTGAGGCGGCGGCCACATCACCTCAGCAGCGCCCCCGCGGCGTAGGCCAGGTAGGCCGCCACGAGCACGCTGCCCTCGATGCGGCCGACGCGCCCCCGGGCGAGCAGGCCGCCGGCCAGGAGCACCATGGCCCCAAGGGCGGGCAGGTGGAATTCGACCACGGCGCCGGGCACGGCGATCGGCCGGACGAGGACGATGACGCCCAGTGACCCCGTCAGCAGGAACACCAGCGTGCCCAGCGCGTTGCCGACGCTGAGCTCGGGGAAGCCGCGGAACGCCGGCAGCGCCTCCAGGATGAGCTCCTCGAAAGACACTGCCGCGCCCACGATCAGGAGCCCGAACACGGTCTCGGAGAACCCGAGCTCGGACACCACCCGCTCGGTGCCGAAGACCAGCAGCTCGGCGCCGGCGATCAGCCCGACGACGCCGCCGAGGACCCGCAAGGCCAGCCGCGGGGGGCGCTCGACCGGCTCGTCCGCGCCCGGCCCGGCCGCGGGGCGGCCGAGAACCACGCCGGCGACGAGCGGAGGAAACGACGCCAGCAGGAGGCCACCGTCGAGACGGCTGAGCCGGCCGTCGGTGGCGAGGATGATGCACAGGCCGGTGGCCAGCGCGCCGGCAACCAGCAGCGCAACCGGTGGACGCACCGCGAACGGGGCGATCAGGCCGGCCGCGCCCAGGCCGACCGTCACGAGGAAGATGGCCGAGCCGACGGTAGCGCCGAGCGCGGTGCCCGGCAGGTCCTTCAGCGTTGCGGCGACGCCGGCGGCGGTCGACTCGAGGTCCAGGCCGAGCACGAGCGCTCCGACCAGCACGCCCGACAGCCCGGCGGCCAGCGCCCACGCGCGCAGGGACACGATCAGTCCCTCGACCGACTCGACGAGCAGCCACAGCCCTCCGCCGAACGCGACGATGCCCACGACGAGGCTCACGAGCTCGTCGCGCTTAGGCGTCCGCGACCTGCAGGACCAGCTTGCCGGTGTTCTCTCCCCTGAACAGCTTGAGCAGCGTGTCGGGGAAGGTCTCGAGGCCGGCGACGATGTCCTCGCGCGACTTGAGCTTGCCCTCTGCCATCCAGCCGCCCATCTCGTGTGCGGCGTCGCCGTAGCGGTCGGCGTAGTCGAACACCACGAAGCCGGTCATGCTCGCACGGTTGACGAGCAGCGACATGTAGTTGGCCGGCCCCCTCATCCCGCCTTCGCTGTTGTACTGCGAAACCGCCCCGCAGAGGGCGATCCGGGCGCCTCGCGCGAGCCGTGCGAGCACGGCGTCGAGGATGTCGCCGCCGACGTTGTCAAAGTAGACGTGGACGCGGTCTGGGCAGCTCTTCTTCAGGGCGGCGCGAACGTCGTCGGCCTTGTAGTCGATGGCGGCGTCGAAGCCGAACTCGTCGAGGATCAGCCGGCATTTCCCGGCTCCGCCGGCGATCCCCACCACATGACAGCCCTTGAGCTTGGCGATCTGCCCGACGGTCGCGCCGACGGCACCCGCCGCACCTGAGACGACGACCGTCTCGCCGGGCTGCGGCCGGCCGACGTCGAGCAGCCCGAAGTAGGCGGTCATGCCGGGCATCCCGAGCGTGTTGAGGTAGACGGGAAGCGGCGCGAGCTCCGGGTCGACCTTCACGGCCCCGTCGCCGTCGAGGATCGCGTACTCCTGGACCCCGACGCCGCCGGTGATGCAGTCGCCCTCGGCGAACCGCGGATGCCGTGTCGCGATCACCTGGCCGACCCCGATGGCGCGCATCACCTCGCCGATGCCGACCGGGGCGATGTAGGACCTGGCGTCGTTCATCCAGCCGCGCATCGCCGGATCGAGCGAGATGTAGAGCACCTTGACCAGCAGCTCTCCGTCCGCCGGGTCGGCCACGGGCTCCTCGGTGTAGTCCCAGTCGCTGCGGTCGGGCATCCCGGTGGGACGGGCGCCGAGGCGAAACTGATGGTTGGTCTGCTTCACGGCGGGGTCTCCCCTCGTTCGAGTTTTCCGCCCCGCTTCCCAGGGCAATCTCAGCATGGATCAGCGCCTCGCGCAGGGTCGGGGCGCGCGTCGCGGGAGCGGACGATGGCGAACGATCACGGGCCAAGCGTCAAGAACGACCAGCAGTACGAGGGCCTGCGCAAGAAGGGCATGAGCAAGGAGCGCGCCGCCAAGATCGCCAACACGCCCGACGCATCGAAGAAGGGCGGCAAGAAGTCGGGCAAGAAAGCTGAGCCGCGTTCAGCTCTCCGGGCTGGCGGCTAGAGCTTCAGCAGCCCGATCACGGCCACAGCCTATTTGCGCCGCCCGAAGGCGGCGGTCTGAAGGCGGTCCTCGCGCTCGTCGCTAGAGGAAGTCGAGACGCTTCACGAGCCGAGCGTACTCCTGCCCCGCCCGCGGCGCCAGCGCTAGTGTGCAGGCCATGAGCACCCTCCCGGACTCCTTCCGCGCGCTCGTCGCAGAGAAGCGCGACGGCGAGGTCGTGCGCGAGCTCACCACTCTGGGCGAGGGCGACCTTCCCGAGGGCGAGGTCGTCGTCCGGGTCGCGTGGTCGAGCGTCAACTACAAGGACGCGCTCGCCGTCTCGCCGAAGGGCCGCGTCGCGCAGATCTCGCCGCTCGTGCCCGGCGTCGACCTGGCTGGCACCGTCGTCTCCGGCGCCGGCGACGTCTCCGAGGGTGCCGAGGTCCTCGTGCACGGCTACGACCTCGGCGTCGCACACCACGGCGGCTTCGCCGAGTACGCGCGAGTCCCCGCCGATTGGGTCGTGCCGCTGCCCGGCGACCTCAGCGCTCGCCAGGCCATGGCGCTCGGCACGGCGGGCTTCACGGCGGCGCTGTCGGTGCAGCGCCTGGAGGACCACGGGCTGAAGCCCGGCGAGGGGCCGGTGCTCGTGCTGGGCGCGAGCGGCGGCGTGGGCTCGACGGCCGTCGGCATCCTCGCCGCGCGCGGCTACGAGGTGCACGCGAGCACGGGCAAGGCCGAGGAGGGCGACTACCTGCGCGGGCTGGGCGCGGCCGAGGTGCTCACGCGCGAGGAGACCTCCGCGGAGAGCAAGCGCCCGCTGGAGTCCGAGCGCTGGGTGGGTTGCGTGGACCCCGTCGGCGGGACCTCGCTCGCCTACGCCCTGCGGACGCTGCGCTACGGATGCGCGGTGGCCGCGAGCGGGCTCACCGGCGGCACGAACCTTCAGACGACGGTGTTCCCGTTCATCCTGCGCGCGGTCTCGCTGCTAGGCGTCGACTCCGTGAACACGCCGAAGGACGAGCGCCGCCGCGTGTGGGAGCGCCTCGCCGGCGACCTGCGCCCCGGCCGGCTCGACGAGAGCATCACCCGGGAGATCGCGCTCGACGAGGTCGACCCGTTCCTCGACGAGGTGCTCGCCGGGCGCGGCGTCGGGCGCACGGTGGTCAAGGTCGCAGGCGGGTAGCCTCGATCCATGCCCCCCGGCGAGCGCGACCGCCCCGACCTCGATCGCACCCGCGAGGCCCTGCGCGAGCACGACGAGCGCATCGCCTCCGAGGCCGACGAGGCGCCCGAGACGCCTCCCGCCGATGAGGGCGGGGACGTGGATCCCGAGACCGACGAGGACGGGGACGTGGATCCCGCGACGGGCTAGCCGCGGGCCTCGGCGGCCTTGCGTGCCCGCCGCGCTTCGGTCCGCCTGCGCTCCGCCTCGGCATCGGCCTCCTTGACCGCCCGCCGCGCCGCCCGCTCCGCGGCATCGGCCCGCTC
>DASQFQ010000319.1:0-14774 GCA_035633075.1 Solirubrobacteraceae bacterium
CGTCCGACTTCTGCTCCAGGACCTTCAGGTCGGGACCGAAGAGGCGCACGACGATCGACTCGCTGGTCCCGGTCAGCACCTCCTTGATCCTCTCCCTCAGGTATGTCTGCACGTCCCGGAAGACGCCGGGGTAGCCCTCGACGGTCCTGTGGATCGAGGCCAGTGTCTTGTCGTAGTCGACGTCGGGGCTGACGCTGATCCAGTTCTCGCCGAAGTCCACGCCGTAGACCTCGTCGGCCAGCAGCGCCTGCCCGATGTGCGATCCGCAGTTCTGGACCCCCGGGATCTTCCGCAGGTCCTTGCAGGCCCGGACCGTGATCCGCGTCTCCTCCGGCTGCGACGTCCCCGGCTGGGTGAGCCAGTGCATGAGGAAGTCGCGCTCCTTGAAGTTCGGCAGCAGCGACGACCCGAGCGTCGGGAAGATCATGAACCCGGCGACCAGCAGGACGGCCGCCGTGACCACCGCGGGGCTCGGCCTGCGGATGACGCGTGCGAGGACCGCCCCGTAGCCGCGCTTGAGCACTCGCAGAAGCGGCGACTCGCGCCGCTCGAGCGATGACTTGCGCAGGAGGATCAGGCACATCGCCGGCGTCACGACGAGCGCGACCAGCATCGACACGAGCACGGCCAGGCCGTAGGAGACGACCAAGGGCTTGAAGAACGACCCGGAAAGGCCTTGCAGGAAGAACACCGGGATCACGGCGACCAGGATGATCAGGGTCGCGTAGGTGATGGCGCTCCGGACCTCGATGGTGGCCTCGAGCACGACCGCCGCAGTCGACTTGTCACTGCCCTCCTGGCGTGCCTGACGTAGGCGCCGCACGATGTTCTCCACGCCGATGATGGCGTCGTCGACGACCACGCCGACGGACACCACCAGCCCCGCGAGGATCATCACGTTGATGGTCTCGCCGCGCAGATCGAGCACGAGCAGGGCCGCCACCAGCGACAGCGGGATGGCGGTCAGGCTGATGAACGCGGTTCGCCACTCGAACAGGAAGGCGAGGAGGATCAGGACCACGAGCGCGCAGCCGAGCAGCAGCGCCGTGATGAGGTTGTCCATCGCCATCTCGATGAAGGTGGCCGGGCGGAAGATCGCGGTGTCGATCGCGATCCCGCGAAGCCCGGGCTTCATGTCCTTGATCGCCTCTTCGACCCCGCGCGTGACCTCCATCGTGTTGGCTCCGCGGAACTTCTGGACGATCAGCATCAGGCCCTGGCGGTCGTTGATGACGGCGTCGCCCCAGAGCGGGATGTGGTCCTCGACCACGTTGCCGATGTCGGACAGGCGAACCGTCTTGCCGCCCCGCTCGAGGACCGGCACCTGGGCCAGGTCCTCCGGCCCGGCGATCGCCTGCACGTTGCGCACGTTCAGCCGCTTGCCATTGGTCTCGATGAACCCTCCGGTGCCGATGACGGCGCCGTCGGAGTACTGCAGCAGGCCGGCGTCGAGCGCGTCCGCGGAGACGTCCATCACCTGTTGCATCGTCGCGCCGTTCTTGGCGAGCTTCGCGGGATCGACCTGCACGTGACGCTGCTGGAGCCGCTCGCCGTAGATGTTCACGGCGGCCACGCCGTCCACGCGGAGAAGGCGCTGCCTGATCTTCCAGTAGGCGATCGACGACATCTCGATCAGGCTCACGTCGTCCGAGGTGAGCCCGATCTTCATGATCCGGCTGGTCGCCGACACCGGGGGCATCATGAACGGCGGACTTGCCCAGGTCGGCAGGCTCGCGGTGATCTGCGCGATGCGCTCCTCGACGAGCTGCCGTGCGCGCATCTCATCCGTGCCGCGCTTGAAGATGAGCTCGATCGCGGAGAGCTGGGAGACCGACTTGGAGCGCAGCTCGTCGAGCCCCTCCAGGCCGTTGAGCTGTTCCTCGATCGGGACGGTGATGAGCTGCTCCACCTCGCTGGAGGAGTTGCCGAGCGCGATCGTCTGGATCTCGACTCGCGGCGGCGCGAACTCGGGGAAGACGTCGACCTTCGCGCTCGGGATCTGGGCGATGCCGAAGGCCATCATCGCGGCGGCGGTGAACAGCACCAGCCACCGGAACCGCAGGCTCTGTCCGACGATCCAGCGCATCAGTGCCCCCCTCCGATCTCGAGCTCGGTGCCGTATACCTCGGCCGCCCCCACGGTCACGACCTGCGTGCCGGCCGGCGGACCGGCCGACATCAGGACGCGATCTGCGTCGATGCGGTCGACCTTGACCGCCGCTCGCATGAAGGACAGGGGCTGCGGGCTCGTGTAGACGAAGGTCTTGCCCTCACCGTCGTAGATCAGAGCGGCGTACGGGGCGACCGTGCGCTTCCCGCTGTCTCGGAGCGCCGCCGTCTGCAGACCGGTACGCCTGGCGCCCTCCGCCGTGAACGTCACGCGCTTGGCGTCGGTTCCCTTGACCTCCTCGAGCTTCGAGGGCTCGTAGCCACTCACGTCCGCCGACTCGACCTCAGTGCAGGCCGAGAGGCCAAGGGCGCCGATGACCAGCACCAACCCGGCCGGGAGCAGACGTGGCCGCCACTCGGGCGTCAGCTTCGGGCTCACGCCGCCGACCCCTTCTCCGTGTCGGCGGCCTGGCGCGCGCCGTCGGGCTCTGGCAAGCCCCTCGCAGGAGCCTGCCCCCTGGGCTCACGTCCATCTCCGGCCACCGGCTCGGGCTCGACGCCAACGCCCGCGGCCCCACCTGCGAGCGCAGGCTCGACGCCGATCCAGCGACGCATCAGCTCATCCCCAGGTGCCATCTCGGGCCGAGCGCCCGCCGCCACGCGCAGGTACAGGGCGGGCAGCACGAACAGGCTCACGAACGTCGAGGTGACGAGGCCGCCCAGGATGACCGTGGCCATCGGGTGGGCCACCTCGAGGCCGGGCCGGGAGCCCAGGATCACGCACGGCAGGAGGAACACCGCCACCGCCGCGCCGGTCGTCAGGATCGGCGCGAGCCGGTCGCGCGAGCCCTGCTGGACCAACGCGGGCCCGAAGGTCACCCCCTCGTCCCGCTCGAGATCCTGGAAGTGGCGGAGCAGCACCACGCTCTGGCGCGCGGCTAGCCCGAACAGCGCCAGCAAGCCGATCAGGGAGCCCAGCGACAGCTCGGCGCCGGCGATCAGCGCCGCCAGCAGGCCGCCGACCAGCGCGACCGGCAGTGCCAGGAACGCCACCGCCGCGAGGCGCCAGCTCCTGAAGGCCGCCTGGAGCAGCAGGAAGGCCGCGATCACGGCGGCGAACGCGAAGGCGAGCATGCTCGCCGCGCCGATCTCCTCGCCGGTGGTCGCGCGCTGAACCTCCGCGTGGTACTCGAGCGGGAACTTGACGTTCGCGAGCCGCTTCTCGATGTCTGCGGACACCGCGTCGTCGCTGCGCCCGCTGACGCCGGCGACGACGTCGACGCGGCGCGAGACGGCCTCACGCTGGATGGCGATCGGCGTCTGGGCGACCCGCACGTCCGCGACCTGGCCGAGGCGCACGTGACCGCCGCCGGGCCGGTCGATCAGCAGGTTGCGCACGGACTCGACGCTCTCCTGCGTCCCCGGCACTCCCTGCACGATCACGTCGAAGACCTTCTGCTGCTCGAACACACTGCCGACGTGGATGCCCTGCAGCAGCGTCGCCTCTGCTCGGCGCACGTCGCCGGGCTTGATCCCGAAGCGCCGCGCCTTGGCGAGGTCCACCTCGATCTCGAGCGTCGGCTGCTCGGGCGCCATCTCGACGCGGGGGTCGACGACGCCGTCGACCCGCGAGATCACCTCGCGCACCTTGTTCGCCTCGTTGCGCAGGACGGCGAGGTCCTGGCCGTAGACGCGGACGGCGAGGTCCCTGTCGGTCCCGGTCAGCACGGAGAGGCCGTCGCCCTTGACGTCGTTGCGTCCATCGTTCAGCGCCCCGACGTTCCTGATCTTCTGCTCGGAGTAGGTCACGACGTCGCGCTCGACTCCGCGCACGCGGCGAACGGCGTTCTCGATCGATGCGACCGTCTTGTCGTAGTCGGCGCCGGAGTCGACGCTCACCCAGACCTCGCTGGAGTTGACGTCCACGATCTGATCGCCGGTGACGGCGCGCCCGACGTGGGCGCCGACGTTGTCGACCCCCGGGATCGCCCGCAGCTTGCGGCTGAGCTCGGTCGCGATCCGGGTCATCCTCGGGCTCGAGGTGCCGGGCTCGGCGTCCAGGCGGACCAGCACGTCGCGGTCCTTGAACGACGGGATCAGCGACGTGCCCATCAGCGGCAGCGCGATCAGGCCGGCGACGACACAGGCGCCGGCGGCGAGGAGCGCCGTCCGCGGCCTGCGCATGAAGCGCGAGAGCGCCCCGTCGTAGTGCGGGCCGATCTTCCGCAGGAGCGGGGACTCCCGGAGCCCGGGCGCCCCCCTCGAGAAGAGCAGCAGACTCAGCGCCGGAGTGACCGTCAGCGCCACCAGCATCGCGGCCGCGACGGCCAGCGCGTAGGACAGCGCGAGCGGCTCGAAGAAGGCGCCGGGCCGCCCCACCATGACGGCGACGGGCACGATCGCGAGAAGGGAGATCAACGTCGCGTACGCGAGGGGGCTGCGCACCTCTCGCGATGCTTCGAGCACGCTGTTCGTGGTCAGCTTGCCACCCGCTGCGCGATCTTGCCTCAGCCGCTTCGCGACGTTCTCGACGCCGACGACGGCGTCGTCGACGACCAGCGCGACGGCGAGCGCAAGCCCCGCAAAGGAGATCGCGTTGAAGGTCTCACCGAGGACGTCGAGCACGAGCGCCGCCGCGGTCAGCGCCAGCGGGATCGTCACGAGGGCCACGAACACCGAGCGCCACTGGAACAGGAAGGCGGCGAGGATCAGCGCCATCAGCACGCCCCCGATGATCAGCGCGAGCGTGAGGTTGCTCGTCGCGTTCTCGATGAAGGTGGCCGGGCGGAAGACGGACGTGTCCGTACCCATGCCGGCAAGGCCGGGCCGCAGCTTGTCTAGCGCCGCCTCGACACCGCGGGTCACGTCGAGCGTGTTGGCGCCCGGGAACTTCTCGACGACGAGCAGGAGCCCTTCGCCGTCGTTGACGACCGCGTCGCCGATCAGCGGCTGGTGATCGACCTTGAGGTCCGCGACGTCGGTCAGGCGCAGCTTGCCGCCCGTGCCATCGATCGGCACCTTGCCCAGCTCCTGGGGGTCGGCGATCTTGTCCAGCACGTTGCGGACCTGGAGGCGCTGCTGCGGGGTCTCGATGAAGCCGCCCGTGCCGGGCGTGGAGGCCTCGAGGAAGCTCAGCGGGGACACGACCTGCGCGTTACCCGCGGTCTTGATCACCTGATTGAGCGTGACGTTCTTCTCGCGCAGCCGCTCCGGGTCGACCTGCACCTGGAGCTCCTGGTCGCGCATGCCCCAGATGGCGACGTTCGCCACGCCGGGCACGCCCATCAGGCGCGGCCGCATCGTCCAGCGCGCGATCACCGACTTCTCGATCGGCGAGAGATCCTTCGAGGACAGTCCGATCATCATCACCCGGCTGGACGACGACAGCGGCTGGAGCAGCGTGGGCGGCTTCGACACGTTCGGAAGCGCGTGCGCCTGGATCAGCCGCTCGTTGACGAGCTGCCGGCCGCGGTAGACGTCGGTGCCGGGCTTGAAGACGAGCGTGATCGACGACATGCTCGGGAGGGACTCGGAGCGGATGACCTCGACGCCCTCCACGCCATTCAGCAGGTCCGCCTCGAGCGGAACGGTGATCAGCTGCTCGACCTCGTCCGCCGAGAGGCCGAGGGCCTCGGTCTGGACCTCGGCGTACGGCGGCGTGAACTCCGGCAGGACGTCGACGGGCGCGTCGCGAAGCTGGGTGAAGCCGAGGGCCATCACTCCCACCGCGATGGCGACGACGAGGAGCCGGAACTTCAAGCTTGTGGTAATGATCGAACGAATCATCGTGAAGTCACCTTTGAGTTACCTTCCACTCCATGTCGGGTCACCGCGATTGCACTTGCCTTCCAACTCTTGACAGCCGTCTGGTGAAGAGGGGGTCGCGCGTCCAGGCTGCGCAGCCCCACGAATCACCCGCGGTCATCTGACAGCGGGGCTTCCTTCTCTCAGAGCCTTTCTGAGAGCGCTCTTAGAAATACGCTGGCCGCCTTCTGGTTGCAACCTCGTTCGCCCCCCAAACGACTAGGACCTGGACGTCTAATCTGGACGGGAGGTCACCAAGGCGAGATGTCCGAACCGAGCCATGCGACAATGCGGCTGCTGCTCGTCGAAGACGACATCAAGCTCGCACGGGCCCTGCAAAGCGGGCTCCAGCGGGAGGGCTACGAGATCGACACTGCGAGCACCGGGGACGAGGCGCTCTCGCGGGCGGTCGCTCGCGACTACGACGCGGTCGTCCTCGACGTCATGCTCCCCGGGTTGGACGGCTTCGAGGTGTGCCAGGCGCTGCGGCGCAGCGAGCGCTCCGTGCCCGTGTTGATGCTCACCGCCCGCGCCGCCGTGAGCGACCGCATTCGGGGCCTCGACGCCGGCGCCGACGACTACCTCGTCAAGCCGTTCGACTTCGGCGAGCTGCTCGCGCGCCTGCGAGCGCTCTTGCGCCGCGGCCCAGCCGAGCGTCCCCCGGTGCTCGAGCTCGGCGACCTTCGCGTCGACCCGGCGACGCGCGTCGCGACCCGATCCGGCCGCCAGGTCGAGCTCACGGCACGCGAGTTCGACGTGCTCGAGCTCCTGGCACGGCACCCGGGCCAGGTGGTGTCGAGGACGCAGCTGCTGGAGGAAGTCTGGGACGAGAACTTCGACGGATCGCCCAACGTCGTGGACGTCTACGTGGGCTACCTGCGCAGGAAGCTCGAGCGGCCCTCCGGCCCACGGCTCATCCGCACGGTGCGCGGCGTGGGGTTCCTGCTGGAGTCTGGGTGAGACTGCCGATCCGAGTCCTCCTCACGGCCTGGTACGCGGCGCTGCTCGCGGCGATCATCGTGGCACTCGGTGCGTTTCTCCTGCTGCAGCTGAGAGCCGACCTGCAGGGGCCGATCGACCGCGACCTGCGGGAGAGCTGGACCCACATCGCGCGTGACTACGCCCGTGAAGGCCTCGAGGACTTCCAAGAGGTCAGCGAGGTGGTGCTACCGCGCGGCAGCGCGTCGCAGGTGCTCGACACCGGCGGCCGCCTGCTCGGGTCCTACGGCGACCTCGCCGGTGCCGAGCGAATCGCCCCACCAAGCGCGCGGGCTGCCGCGCTCGCGGGCGAGCGGCGCCTGCTCAGCGTCGCCCTGGGTCGGCGCCGGCAGCGCTTCCGGGCGATCGTCTCGCCCGTCCCGCGGCTCGGCGAGCGACACATCCTCGTGGTTGCCGAGTCGCTGCGGGAGGTCGAGGCGTCGGTGCAGCGTGTCCTCGTGCTGTTGCTGCTCGCCGGGCCCGCGGCGCTCGCCGCGACCGCGCTCGGGGGTTGGTGGCTGGCACGCAAGGCGCTGCGGCCCGTTGAGCGGATGACCTCGGAGGCCAAGCAGATCGGGATCGACCGGCTGCACGAGCGGGTCGCGGTCCCGCAGGCCGACGACGAGGTCGCCCACCTCGCGACGACGCTCAACGCGATGCTCGACCGCCTCGAGCAGGGGGTAGAGGAGAAGCGCCGACTCATCGCCGACGCGTCGCATGAGCTGCGCACGCCGCTCGCCGTCATGCGCGCAGAGCTCGACGTCAGCCTCCGCGGGGACGACCTGCCGGCCGCGGCGCGCGCGGTGCTCGAGAGCACGCTCGAGGAGGTCGACAGGATGAGCCGTACGGTCGACAACCTGCTGACGCTCGCCCAGGTCGACGAAGGCAGGCTCAAGCTCCTCACGACGCGCGTGTCGCTGCGCGAGGCGATCGAGTCCGCAGTGCGCCCGCTTCGGCCCGTGGCGGCCGCCAAGCGGCTGCGCCTCGAGGTCGACGGCGGATCCGGCGGCGAGGCTCAGGCGGATCCCCACCGCCTGCACCAGGCGCTCACGAACTTTGTCGAGAACGCGATCAAGTTCGCCCAGCCCGGAGGCGAGGTGCGCGTGACCGCATGGCGCCGCGGCGAAGAGATCGGAGTGACGGTGACGGACGATGGGCCCGGCATCCCCGCCGGCGCCCGCGAGCTTGTCTTCGATCGCTTCTACCGGGTCGACCGGGCCCGCGGGCGCGAGGCGGGCGGAAGCGGACTCGGCCTCGCGATCTGCCGCGAGATCGCCGTTGCGCACGGCGGGCGCGTGTGGGTGGACAGCGAGGAGGGAGAGGGCAGCGCGTTCTCGCTCGCGCTGCCACGGGAGCCCGGTCTGTAGCCCAGCGGAGCGGCGGGCCTAGGGCATCCGCTCCATCGGAGGCGTCTTGCCGTACAGGTCCTTCGAGACCTGGTAGGCGCGCTTCTCCAGCTTCAGCGCCTCCCTGCGGACGAACGCCAGGCCGCCCGGGCGAAGGCGCCTGACCTTGATCAGGACCAGCGTCTCGCGTTCCTTGCCTCCGGCGGCGCCGACCCGGATGTTCCCCACACCGGTGGCGTAGAACTTCTGCTGGTGCGCGCCGGGCTCGCTCGGGTTCCATTCGTCGGTCACCAGGACGTTCCCGTAGCAGCGGAGCGGGACACAGTCCCGCTGGCCCGTCCGGAGCACCCTCGCCCGGTCCGCGAACTCGATCTTGGGCGCCCATCCCTGAAGGTAGCTGGAGGTGCCCAGCCGCGGGTTCGCCCGCATGTGAACACCCGCCCTCGCACCCTCCAGGCCGGCCAGCCAGGTGTCCGGGGCCCCCTTGAACCCCCCCCGCTTGTCGTACTCCTCCGGGTACTCGCCGACGGTCCAGACGTTCCCGTCGTCGTCCTGTGCGAAGAAGGCGAGCTCCCCCTCGAACAACCGGCCGGCGTTGAGGTCACGGTCCCAGATGACCCGGGTGCGCACGCCGTCGATCACCTTCGTCAGGTCGGTGACAGTGAACACCACACGGTGGGGAAGGCGCCCTCCTCCGCGGTTGGCGCGCCCTTCGAGGATGAACTGCGTGCCCGCGGGGAAGGGACTCCACTTGTTGTTGATCTCGGCCGGCCCTTTGGAGAAGTTATTGCGGTCGAAGTCACGGTCGGTGGCCTCGTCGGGGCCCGCACCGTTGGAGCCGCTCACACCCCAGGCGAGCGGGATTCCGAGCGCCAGCAGCGCCCCGGCAGCCACCAGCCCGATCCGAAGGCGTCGCGACACCGCAAAGGTCCGTCCTTGCATGGATCTGCTCCTCTTGGCGCTCAACGCACCGGCTTGATCTGGCTGATGAGGCCCTGGTTCTGCTCGCGGAAGCGGGCTTCGTACTGGGGCCGGACGACCGATTCCACGGGGGTGATGTGCTTGAGCTCGCAGTCGTAGTCCGCGCGCGCGATCGCGACTTCCTCGCGCTGGAGCTTGGCGAGCGCTCCGCGGTCGTAGGGCCGCTGCTTCTCGCCCTGCGCGGGTCCGGTCGCGAACGGCCCGCTCAGGGGGCCGAGAATCTTCTCGGCGCGCTTCTGCAGATCGCCGTCGATCTCGTCGGGCTCCTCGTAGCGGTAACCGGCGTCCGCCATGCACGTCGCCCACTTCTCGTTCGCCTTCACCATCCGCTGGTCCTCGAGGATGCGCTCGTCGAGCGCGTCGAACTTGCCCTGGACCTGCGTGAGCACCTGGGCGCCGCCGAAGACGGCCTCCGTCGCCTTCCGGGTGCAGCCGCCGAGCTTCGCGAAGTCGCCGTTCTCGACCGCGGAGGCGAACGTCGTTCCCACGTTCTCGCCGAACAGCGCGCGGTCGTAGGCCCTGCGGTCCGCGGGACCCAGGCTCGCGCGCAGGGGCTGGTTCGGATCGGACTGAGGGTTCCCGCGTCCCCAGAGCGTGCTGATCCCGTAGCCGAACTGCTGCAGGAAATCCTCGTCGCTGAGGCGGCTGGAGCCGACGAGCGCCGCGCGCTGGGCGAGCGGGTCGATCGGGACGTAGTCGAAGCCCTCGGCCTTCATGCAGTCGCGGACGGCAGCCTCGACGCGGCTCTGCCGGGCCTGGATCCCGGCCTGGTCGAAGCCGAGCTGATCCTCGAGCTCGATCGCCGGCGCCTTCTTGGGCGCGGGCCCGCCGCCGGACGCGGGCGTGTCGCCCCCCCCGCAGGCGGCCAAGGCGAGCGCGGTGCCGGTGAGGGTCGCGGCGAGGAGTGTATGTAGGGCGCGCCGCCGGCCGGTGGGGTCGGGGCGGGTGGGGGGCGCATGCGTTCCTCCGTGATCGCGGGGGTCAGATCAGGTGCCGGCACGCAGCGCGTCGACCGGTTCGAGCGCGGCGGCACGCAGCGCGGGGTAGGTGCCGGAGAGCAGGCCGATGACGGCGCCGAGCAGCGGAGCGCCGAGTGGGACCCAGGGGTCGAGGACGGGGGTCCACGTGTTGCTGGCGGAGACGCCGACGACGACCAGGGTGCCGAAGCTGGCGCCGGCGATGCCGCCGGCCAGTCCCATTGCCGTGCTCTCGAGCAGGAACTGGCCGGCGATGTGGCGGCGAGCGGCGCCGAGCGCGCGGCGCAGCCCGATCTCGCCGACGCGCTCGAGCACGGAGACGAGCGTGACGTTCGCGATCCCGATCGCTCCGACAAGGAGCGAGACGCCGCCGAGCAGGAGGAAGAGGGCGTTGAGATCGTCCCGGACGGCGCCGCGCAGCAGGCGCGGGTCGGGTGGAGCGGCGACCTTGAGCAGGCTGGGGTTGCTTGGGCTGAGCGCGACCGGAGCCTGGCGGGCGATCAGGTCGACGGCGCCGATGCGCGTCTCCACCTGCGCCAGCTTGGGCGCCGGGAGACCGAACTCCTTGCGCGCGGTGCCCTCGGGCATGATCGCCGACCCGAGCAGCGAGGCGTGGCGGCGCACGTTGGAGACCAGCCCGATGACCGAATAGAGGCGGTCGCCGATGAAGACCGCGGGCTGCTGGTCGACGCGTTCGATGCCCAGGCGGCTGGCGGCGTTGGAGCCCAGCACGAGCACGCGATCGCCGCGGCTGGAGTGCCCCGCGTCGAACGTCCGGCCGGCGGACAGCCGGGCGTGAACCGCGCGGAACAGGCCCGGCGAGGCGGCCTTCATCGGCAGCTGCACCGCGCCGGCGGCCTGCGGGTCGTTGATCGGCACGGAGCGCACGAGCTCCCCGCGCACGTTGACGTCCGCCAGCGTCCCGGCGGCGACCACCCCGTTGAGCCGCCGCAGGCGCGGCTCCGCGTCCCAGGGCAGCACGACTGCGCCGGACCCCCCGGCGCGCGTGGAGGGGCTGACCACCACATCCGTCGCCGAGAGAGCGTTGAAGCGCCCGACGATCTGGTTGCCGGCCGTCTTCGAGAGCCCGAGCGTGGCGACGAGCGCCCCGACCCCGATCACCGTCCCCAGCACGGTCAGGATCACGCGCGCGGGGCGAGCAAGCAGGCCCGCGATCGATTCCTCCACCAAGTCGCGTGCGCGCATGCGCGGGCCGGGCGGCCCGGTGGATTGCGATCGCCACCGCCGCGGATTGCGCACGCGGCTCACGTTACCTCCTCGGTCAGGCGCCCATCCACCATGCGCACCCGCCGGCTGGCATGCTGGGCCACGTTGTTCTCGTGCGTGATGAGCACGATCGTGAGGCCCGCGCCGCTCAGCTCGTCGAAGAGCGAGAGGACCGACTCGGTGTTGACCGAGTCGAGGTTGCCGGTCGGCTCGTCGCACAGCAGCAGGCTGCGGTCTCCCATCAGCGCGCGCGCGATCGCGACGCGCTGCTGCTCGCCCCCGGAGGCCCTGGTGGGCAGGAAGCCCGCGCGGTGGGTCATCCCGACGCGCTCGAGCGCCGCGAGGGCGCGGTCGGCGCGACCCTCGCGGGAAGCGCCGCGGTAGACCTCGCCGAGCATCACGTTGTCGAGCACCGTGCGGTGCGCGAGCAGGTTGAAGGTCTGGAAGACGAACCCGATCCGCTGCGCCCGCAGTGCGGCGCGCTCGCCGTCGCTGAGGCGGCCGACGTCGACGCCGTCGAAGAGGTAGGTCCCGGACGTCTGGGCGTCGAGGCAGCCGAGGACGTTGAGGAGCGTCGACTTGCCCGAGCCCGACGGCCCCACGATCGCCACCGAGTCCCCGTGGGGCAGCGTGAAGTCCACGTCGCGCAGCGCCACCACCGGCGGGTCACTGCCGAACCTCCGGCCGATGCCCTGCAGGCTGACCGCCGCGGCGCCCGCGGCGGCACCGTTCTGCGGCCGCCGCCCGTTGACCGCAACGGCGTCCATCACCAGGCCCCCGCGAGGCGGAGAGCGTCTCACCGGCCCTTGCCGACGATCACGAGGTCGCCCGGGGCCAGACGTTGACCGCCGGTCGGCCTGACCTCCACGAGCCCCTCTGCGGCGAGGCCGGGCACCACGGTGACCAGTCGGGTCTGCCCCTTGCGGCGCACCTGAACCCGCGAGCTGCCATCGCCGCCGACCGACAGCGCGCTCGTCGGGACCGCCAGCACGGCGCCCCTGGTGCTCTTGACGGAGATCGTCAGCTTCACGGACGCGCCCACCAGCGACGGAAGGCCGGCGGCCGGGCTCACCGACATGTAGAAGCGGTTGGGGTCGACACGGTTGGTGCCGGGGGTGGCGGAGACTCGCCCGACCGAACCGCGCGCGTTGACGCCCAGGTCCTGCTCCTCGATCGTCACGGGGTCGCCAGGGCGCACCAGCTTGCGATCGGAGACCGACAGCGACGAGTCCACCGCCAGGCGGGAGCTGGTCACGGTCATCACGCTCCCGGTCACCGTGCTGCCGCGCCGGGCCTTGATCGCGTCCACCTGCAGCGGCAGATTCGGGAAGAACAGGATCTCATTGGCCGGGACCTGCACCGACGTCTCCGCCGACAGCCGCGCCACCTCCCCGCGCGTGCGGCGGGCCTCCTGGGCCGCGGAGGCGATTACCGCCCGTTGCGTGCGGATGTCCGCCGGCCGGCGCAGCACCTGAACGCGCTGGTCGGCCAGCGTGACTTGCCGCCGGGCGGTGTCGACGGCCCGCCGCGCACGGTTCAGCTCGCTCTCGGCGCCCTTGACGTCGAGCACGAGCTGGGCCGCGTCGTGGCGTGCGCGTGCCACGGTGTCCACGCCACCGGCACGTGCGGCGCTTGCAGCCGCGATCGCCGCGTTCAGCTCGGCCTGCGCGCGCCCGACCGCCTCGGCCGCCTGGCGCCACTGCGCGGCGGCGAGCTCACGCTCGGACGGCGGCGCGTCGAGCGGGACCTCGAAGCGCTTCATGCTGGCGACGCGCTCGTCGTCGACGGCGGTGTTGAGCGCGGCGCGCTTGACCTCGACGTCCGTATCCGCCAGCGCCTGGTCACGCTGGCTGTTGGCCACCCCCAGCCGCTTGACGGCCGGTGCGTTCGCCGCCAGCGATCGTGTGGTGTCGAGCTTCGCCCGCGCGCTCGCGACGCCCAGCACGGCCGTGTCGCGGTTGTCGCGGGCGGTGACGGCGTCGGCCCGCGCCTGCTCCACCTCGGCCTTCGTCGCCCCCCGCCGCGCCTGCTCGGCGGCGTTGATGGCCTGCAGGTGGGAGTCGCGGGCCTGCGCGGTCGCCGTCTGGGCGGTGCGCAGCTGGTCCAGCTGAAGGTCGGTCGGCCCGAAGGGGTCCGAGCCACGGTCCAGGTAGAACGCGGACACGGCGGCGCCGGTGGCGGCGTCGTAGCGGCCGTCGACTCGGCCGGGACTGAAGCCGAACCGGGTCAGCGCCTCCTCGAGCTGGCGCACGTCGGGCCCGACGTCGCCTCGGGTCAGGTCGCGATGCATCGGGATGGCTCCGGGGAGCACGAACACCGGACGGCCGTCTACGCTCATCGCCACTTCGCCGGCGTCCAGCTGAGCCCGCCGCCGCGGCGACCGGGTCACGATGTCCGAGCCCTGCTTGAGCTTCGAGGTCGCGAGCTGGGCCGCCTGCGCGGCCCCGTACCGTACCGTGCCGCGCACGATGACCTTCGTCGCCAGCGTCCGCCGCTCGATCGGCACCGTGATCGGCGACGCGTTCGGCGCCGCCGTCTCCGCCGCCACCTTCGCCGGCGAGCGAATCTGCTGCGCCGCCGCCCAGCCGACCACGGCCAGTCCGACCAGCGCGAGCAGCGCGAGGACAGCGAGCCGCCTGTTTCCGAATGCCTTCACCGTCCCTGGCCCCGCTTGGCCCGCCGCTTTAGTGCGGCACTTGAGCCACGCAAAACCCGGACCCACGTTTCGTAGGTCAAGTTGCACCTCCGTCTGTGCCAGCGCGAACATCCCACGCCTGCGGCGCCAAGGCAAGGGTTCTGACCATAACCTAGACGGGTGTTCAGGCTGCCGCGCGCTGAGCGCTGCGGAACCTGACTAGCCTTGCGCCGTTCGCTCTCACACGTCCTGCCCGTTATCTGTGGCGAGAGCGAGGCCGTGGAGATTCACGACAGCTGCCGCGCGCGGGCAAGACCACAAGAGGTGAGCAAGGTGAGGATGTTGACCGGGCGATTCCGCCCATCCCCGTCGATGGTCGTGGCGTTCCTCGCGATGACGGTCGCTCTCGGCGGCACGTCATACGCCGTCACGACGCTGCCGTCGAAGAGCGTCGGGAGCAAGCAGTTGAGGAGCAAGGCCGTCGGCACGGCGAACATCAAGAACAAGGCCGTCACCGGCGCCAAGGTGAAGGACGACTCGCTCACCGGCACCGACATCAACGAGGGGTCCCTGGGCCAGGTGCCCTCGGCTGCCGCGGCCGGCAACGCCACGCGCGCGGCCACCGCCGGCAACGCCGACCATGCGAACGCGGCCGCCGCGCTCGACAGGGTTTCGTACAGGAGCCAGACGGCAACCGTCGACGGCGCCACGCTCGAGA
>DASQFQ010000320.1:0-4380 GCA_035633075.1 Solirubrobacteraceae bacterium
CGGCCAGGATCTTGTGGGCGCGGAAGAGCTGCTCGAGCAGGACGACACGGGCGAGCTGGTGGGGCAGCGTCATGGGACCGAGGGAGAGCAGCTGATGCTCGCGGGCCAGGCTGGTCCCGTACGGCCCACCGACGACGAAGCACACGTCGAGGCCCGCCTGCCGACGTTCCTCCAGGAACCGGGAAAACGCCTCGGAGTCATACCTCGTGCCATGACGGTCGAGCAGGACGAGGTGCGCCCGATTGGGGATGCGGCGCCCGACCTGCTCGTCCTCGCGGACCTCGATCAGCTCCACCCGGGCGTGGCGGGCGAGCAACTTCCGATAGTGCGCGACGTCGTCGGAGTAGGGCGGACGCAGCCTCCCGACCGCGAGCACGATGTACCGCACGTGCGCGATACTACGACCGGGATGGGAGACGACGAGCGCGAGCGCCACATCAACATCCACACCTCGCCGGAGATCATGGCCGGGGTCTACGCGAACTTCGCCAACGTCTCACACTCCGACTACGAGTTCACCATCACCTTCGCCCGCGTCGACCACGAGGTCGAGGAGGACGAGATCCCCGGCGTGGTCGTGTCCCGCATCAACCTCTCCGCCCGCTTCATGCGCGAGCTGATCGACGCGATGGAGGACAACTACTCCAAGTGGAGCACCCGCGAGGGCATCAAGAACCTGCCCGAGGTCGAGGAGCGCCGGCGCAAGACGGGGGGACAGGATGCAACCGGCTGAGGATGCGGCCTACTCGGTCGACCACGACCCGGTGCAGGGGGCCCATCTGGTCGTCGCCGAGGGCGAGCTCGACCTCGCCGCCGCGCCCCGGCTCGCCACCGTTCTATCGATGGCGACGGCGAGCCCCGAGCCCACCGTGGTGCTCGACCTCCTGCCGGTGCACTTCATCGACTCGACGGCGCTTGCGGCGATCATGCGCGCGAGCAGCGATTGTGAGGCGGTCGGCAAGGCGCTGATCGTGATCGTCGACGATGGTCCAGTGCGGCGCCTGCTCGAGATCACCAACCTGACGGGTCGCTTCCGGGTCTACGCCGACCGCGACACGGCGCTCGCCGCCGCCGCCAACTCGAGCTAGCGCCCGCGCTCGAAGGCCTCGGCCGCGCCGATGCGCTCGAGCGTCGGCGGGTGCGTCCCGAGCATGAAGCTGACCCAGGCGGGCGGGTCGACATCGGAGACGTTCTTGACGGCGATCCGGCGCTGGAAGTCGATCAGGCTGCGCGGCTCGGAGGTCAGCTGGAGCGAGTAGACGTCGGCACGGCGCTCGACCGCCCGCGAGAGCTGGTTGGAGACGACGGTGATCGCGGGAGACACCAGCGCGATCGCGAGCGCCACCGCTGGGAGGGCGGCGGGGGTGCGCTGCCCGTCGCGGGGCGCGAGCCGGTCGGCCAGCAGAGCGACGGCGAGCATCCCGAAGGGCGCGACGATGGCGAGGTAGAGCAGCCCGCGTGGCACGTCGTGGTAGCGGACGTGACCGAGCTCGTGGGCGACGACCAGCCGCGTCTCGGCGGGCGTGAAGTCGCGCAGCAGGTTGTCGTAGATCACCACGCGCTTGGTGTGCCCCAGCCCGGTGACGTAGGCGTTGGCGGCGGTGGTGCGGCGCGAGGCGTCGACCTCGTATACCTCCCCCACGCGCAGGCCCGCTCGGCGGGCGAGGTCGAGCACCTCGGTGCGCGCCCGCCCCGCGGGCAGGGGCGTGAAGCGGTTGAACACCGGATCGAGCACCACGGGCCCGGCATACGTGAAGGCGATCCCGAACGCCACCACGACGACCGCGCCAGGCGCCCACCAGCGCGGTCCTAAGCGCCGCATCCCGAGCAGGAGCAGCGCCCCGCCGGCGCCGGCGATCGCCGCGCCGATGGCCTCGCCCTTGGCGACATCGCCCAGCCAGCCCGTCCAGCTCTGGCTGACCAGCCCCACGTCCTTGGCGCGCTCGCGGGCGAGCGCGCTCACGGGCAGCGGCGCAAGCCCGAGCGCCACCGACAGCGCCGCCGCCGCTGTCGCGCCCGCGAGCACGGGGCGTCGGTAGTCCCGGCGCAGCCGCTCCGGGGGCCGGCGGACGAGCAGCACCAGCAGCCCGCCCTCGATCAACAGCCGCGCCCCGTAGAGCGCGAGCTGGCCTCGCCGGAAGTCCCGGCCCTTTTCAATCTGGCCGGGGCTGAAATAGGCTCGCGCGTCAACCACAACGGGCTCGGGCCCGCTGTCGCGGGGACGGAGGAGCACGACGGCCACCTCCGCAACCACGACCGCGGCCACCAGCGCGACGGGCAGGCGCAGCGTCCGAGGCACCGAAAAGACTCTACGTCGCCGCTCGCACCGGGGCCGCACATGCGCATCGCGATCGCGTCAGATATCCATGGCAACAAGCAGGCCTTCGAGGCCGTCATCGCCGCGGCCGAGGCCGAGGCGGAGGAGCTGTGGTGCCTCGGGGACCTCGTGGGCTACGGCGCCGAGCCCGACGCCTGCGTCGCGCTGGCCATGAAGCACTGCGCGATCTGCCTGGCCGGCAACCACGACCTGGCCGTGGTGGAGATCCTCTCGCTCGAGGACTTCTCGCGCGGCGCCGCGCTGGCCGCCAAGTGGACGCAGGAGACGATCGCCCCGGAGACGCGTGAGTTCCTGCTCTCGCTGTCGCCGGAGGGGGGCGCCGAAGGCGTCGGGCTCTACCACGCCTCCCCGCGCGACGCGATCTGGGAGTACGTGCTCTCGGGGCTGACCGCCGAGCTGTGCCTCGACGCTACGGACTACCGGGTCTCGTTCATCGGGCACTCGCACGTGGCGCTCTCGTTCCACCGGACCGAGGGCGAGCCGGCCACGGGCTCCACCCGCCGGGAGGGCGACGAGCTCGACATCTCCGCTGGCGAGTGGCTGATCAACCCGGGCAGCACCGGCCAGCCGCGCGACGGCGACCCGCGGGCCGCGTGGCTGATGCTCGACACCGAGCGCTGGACCGCCGAGTGGCGCCGCGCGGAGTACGACATCGAGGCAGCCCAGACGGCGATCCGCGCCGCCAACCTGCCGGACTCGCTCGCCGAGCGCCTTCAGTACGGTCAATAGGCATGCTTCGCTCCGTGTCGCTCGGGCTGGCGCTCGCCACCCTGCTTCTCTCGGGATGCGGCCGGGAGAACCCGCGCCTGATCCCGCAGACGCGGGCCGAGGCGCTCACGGACACGGTGGACCAGATCGCCCGGCGCACGGACGCGGAGGACTGCACGGGCGCGCAGCGCGCCGTCCAGCGGGCTCGCGGCCAGGTGGCGGAGCTGCCGCGGCGCGTGGACGCCGAGCTCAGGGCCAACATCAACGAATGGCTCGACCACCTCGCCGACGAGGTGCCCAAGGACTGCAACCCCGCTCCGGAGGAGACTCCCACGCCCTCGGCGACGCCGGAGGAGACCGAGACGCCCTCCCCCACGGCCTCGCCCGAGAAGACCAAGACACCGAGCCCCACGCCGACCGAGACGCCCGCCCCGACCGAGGTCCCGACGGTGGAACCGCCGGGCACCGGCGGTGTCAATCCGGGCAATGAGGGCTGAGCGATGACCCCGGTCACCGACGAGCTGTTCGCCGACCGCTACCGACTCGAGCGCCGCCTCGGCGTGGGCGGCATGTCGACGGTGCAGCTGGCCTTCGACACCCGCCTGGAGCGTTACGTCGCGGTCAAGCTGCTGGCCGAGCACCTGGCCGAGGACGCGAGCTTCGTGTCGCGCTTCCGCCGCGAGGCGCTCGCCGCGGCCCGGCTCGTGCATCCCAACGTCGTCCAGGTCTTCGACTTCGGGCTCGACGAGGCCACGGGACGCCAGTTCATCGTGATGGAGCGGGTTGACGGCCAGTCCTGCGCGGAGATCCTGCGCGATCGGGGCGCGCTGCCCGTCGAGGAGGCGGTGTCGATCCTCACCCAGTCCTGCCGGGGGCTCGACTACGCACACCGCAACGGCGTCGTGCACCGCGACGTCAAGCCGGGCAACCTGCTCCGCAATCGCGAGGGCGTGGTCAAGCTCGCGGACTTCGGCATCGCCAAGGCGGCCGAGCAGTCGGACATCACCAAGGTGGGGTCGGTGCTGGGCACCGCGGCCTACCTGTCCCCGGAGCAGGCGCGCGGCGAGCCCGCGGGGCCTCCTGCCGACCTCTACGCGCTCGGGGTGGTCTCCTACCAGCTGCTGACCAACCGCCTGCCCTACGAGGCGGCGTCGCTGACCGACCTCGCCCGGCTGCAGAAGTCGGGGCCGCCGCTCTCCCCCCACGACGTCGACCGCGACGTGCCCGTGGAGCTCTCCGAGGCGGTCGTGCGGGCCCTTCACCCCTTGCCCGAGGGGCGCTACGAGGACGCGAGGGCGATGGAGCAGGCGCTGCGCGACGGGCTGCGCGGCATC
>DASQFQ010000321.1:0-8538 GCA_035633075.1 Solirubrobacteraceae bacterium
CCCGCGCGCCCACGCCACGCCTGTGAGGGCGCGCAGGGTCGTGGTCTTGCCCGCGCCGTTCGCCCCGAGGATGGCCACGACCTGACCCTCCTCGATGCGGAAGGAGAGGTCGCGGACGACGGTGACCGGGCCGTAGCCGGCCTCGAGGCCCTCGACCTCGAGCAGGCTCATTCTGCCTCGCTCCGCTCGTCACCGCTGCGGGCTGCGCCCGCGCTCGGCGCCCCCAGGTAGGCCTCGATGACCCTCTCGTCCTCCTGGACCTCGTCGGGCCTGCCGTCGGCGATCTCGCGTCCGAAGTCGAGCACGACCACGTGGTCGGAGATGCGCATCACCATGCCCATCGCGTGCTCGACGAGCAGGATCGTGAGGTCGAACTCGTCGCGCAGGGCGAGCAGCGTGTCTGCCAGCTCGTCGACCTCGCCGTGGCTGAGGCCGCCGGCGGGCTCGTCGAGCAACAGCAGCTTCGGGCGCTCGCACAGGCCGCGGGCTAGCTCCACCCGCTTGAGCGTGCCGTAGGGCAGGCCGATCGCGGGCCGGTCGGCGACGTCGGTGAGGTCGAGCCGCGCGAGGATCGAGTCGGTGCGCTCGCGCAGCTCGCGCTCCGCGCGGCGGTTGAGGCCGAGCCCGGCGACCCAGAACGAGCCGCGGCAGGCGTGGTGGGCCCCGAGCATCACGTTCTCGCGCACGCTCAGCGAGTGGGCGAGCCCGAGGTTCTGGAAGGTGCGGGCGATGCCGAGCGGCGCGATCTCGTGCGGCGCGCACGCCAGCAGGTCCTCGCCGTCGAAGGCCAGCGCCCCCTCCTGCGGCGTGACGAGGCGGCTGATGCAGTTGAACAGCGTGGTCTTGCCCGCGCCGTTGGGCCCGATCAGCCCGCAGATCTCACCCGCGGCGACCTCGAAGGAGGGGCCATCGAGGGCGTCGACGCCCCCGAAGCGGACGACCACATCCTTCACCGACAGCATCTGCCCCTCAGGAACCCCCTTCCGGGCTCCCAGTACCCCCGTTCAGTACGGAGGGAACTCCGCCCACCATCCGCCGAGCGCGCGGAAGGCGGTCCAGAACGCGCGCTTGGCGTCTTCCTCGTCGAGCGCTGCGTCGATGTCGGGCACGTAGATGGCGTCGATCGACGGCGTCAGCGCCTGCACCTCGCCGGGGCTCTCGCGCAGCTCGCCGGCCAGTGGCAGGGCGAGCTCGTTGAGCGTGGCCAATGCCTCGGGGCCCATGACCACCACGATCTTCGGCGACACGATCGCGATCTCCTCGACGAGCCGCCCGATGCACTCGGGCGCGGCCAGCGAGCTGTCGGCCACCGGGCACTTCACGCACAGGGTGCCGTAGACCGCGAGCGGGTCGATGTCCAGCCGCCGCAGCGACTTCATCAGCGCGGTGCCCGCGCGCCCGTAGAAGGCGACGCCCTCCTCGATCTCCGAGGGGGCGGGGGCGTACTTGAGCAGGAACACGTCGGCCTGCGGGTGACCCGATCCGAGCACCGGCATCAGGTTGCCGCGGGGACAGGAGGAGCAGGCCTGCAGGTCGCGTGTGAACTGGTTGAGCTCCCGGATCGCCCGCTCCAGGTACTTCTCGCGTATCTCGTCGTCGGTGGCCGGCATCCCGACTAGCGGATTTGCCGCGCGGCCCGCTTCTCCTTGCCCCTGCATCATCGGTTGCGCACGGCGCGTTGCACGCGCCGCCGGCGAGAGGCCCGGCGGCCGGCCGGCGTGGTGGCCTTGGTCTGGAGGAACTTCAGCGCCTGGACGTAGAGCAGCGACTGCGGCCGGCGCAAGATGTCGGCATCGCGCAGGGACTCGAGGAACTCCTCGGCGCCGTCGAAGTCGCGCATGCGGATGCGCACCGAGCCGAGGCCTTGCGTCACGTGCGCGTCGGACCCTGCGCCGCCGACGATCCGGTACTTGGCCGCGAAGCGCACCGCCTCCTCGTTGAAGGCGGGGATCGCGACGCGCGCGTTGAACACCTCGAGCGCGTCGATGTCCTCGACGACGGCGAGCAGGTGCTCGTAGTCGGGCACGGAGTGCAGCCGGTCGAAGGGATGGGGGACATAGACCAGCCCGCCCTGCCGGCGGATCTCGGCGATCGTCTCGGCCAGGCTCATCCCGCGCGGGATGTGCTCCTCGAGGAAGAGCCCGATGACCTCCCCCTGGCCGGCGGTCTTGACCTCCTCGGCGACGATCACCTTGACGCCGAACTCCGGCGCCTTGGCGCGTGCGTCGAGCGCCCCGGAGATCTCGTTGTGGTCGGTCACCGCGATCGCGCCGAGGCCCGCGTCCCGCGCGGCGGACAGCAGCACCTCCACGGGGGTCGCGCAGTCGTGGGAGTGGTCGGTATGCATGTGCAGGTCTACCTCGATGAGCGGCTGCGCGGCCAGCGCCTCGCGCACCCGGGGGCGGCCCTCGGGGTCGTGGCGCCGCCCGGCCACCTCGGCGTAGAGCGCATCGAACTCACCCGCCACCCGGGTCCAGGACAGCTCCTCGCGGGCGACGTCCCCGCTCGCGCTCAGGCGCTCGCGCAGCCGCGGGTCGCGGATCAGCCGCTCGAGTTGGGCGGCGAGGACCTCGACGTCGCCGGGCTCGAACAGCAGGCCGACGTCGTCGCGCCCCGAGACGACCTCCTCATAGCTGGCAAGGCGCGAGGCCAGGGGGATCGCTCCCGCGCCGAGCGCCCGGACCAGCAGACCGGGCGCCGGCACGGTCCCCAGCGACGCCGCGACCACCACGTCGGCGCGGGCGAGCACCGCCTCCTCGCTGGTCTCGCGCTCCGAGAGCACCTCGACCCGCTCGCGCAGCCGGCTGTGCAGCGTGGCGGCGGGCGCGGCGCCTCTGGGGACGAAGATCGTGGCGCGCCAGTCGAGGTCGGCGGGAAGCCGGCGCAGCGCGCGCAGGAACAGCCGCAGCGCCGCGCGCTCCTCCTGGTCGCAGAAGGCCAGCCGAACCGGCCCTCCGTCGCGCTCGGGCGCCACGCTCGCGGCCCCAGGGCGCAGGACGCGGTAGTCGGCCGGGAAGAAGCGTTGCATGAGCTCGCGGGTGGCCTGGAACGAGGCGGTGCGCGCGTCGAGGCGCCCGAAGAACAACTCCACGAAGCGGCGCACGACCTGGGTCGAGAGCACCCGCTCGGCGGGTGCGTGGAAGCTGCCGACGTTCAGTGCGCGCGAGTGGCGCAGCGCGACCGAGGAGGCGCTCGGGGCGAACGGCTCGTGGACGTGGACGAAGTCCAGCGGCGCGGCGCCCAGCGCCTCCTCGATCGTGCGCGCTATGTCCAGTGGCGGCGCGGGCATCGCCCCTCGGCGGCCCTGGGCGATCGGCAGCAGCTCGCCCACGCCCAGCACGCGCACGCCGCCCGCGTGATTCAGCAGCGCCTCCGGTGCCTCGCGCGCCCTGCGGATCAGCCGTCGCGACTCGCGCACCAGCTCCGGCGAGCGCGACGGCGCGAGCACCAGCACGCGGTGGCCGCTGCGCGCCTGCTCCTGTGCCAGCCCCACCACGAACGCGTTGACCTCGTGCTGGTCCTCCCAGGGATACGGCGACACCTGGGCGATGGCGAAGCGCTCGGCCACGGTGGCGGAGCTTAGTGGCGACGGGCTCTAGTCCGTAACGGCCGCGGACCTGCCCACGGCGGCCCGCTCGGCCGCCTTGCGCGCCGTCGTGGCAGCAATCGTGGTCCGGGCATGGTCGGCGATGAACTTCTCGGTCGCCTCACGGGCCAGGTGGTCGGGGCGCTGGTTGTGGGGCGACTTCATGAGATAGGAGCTCGGGCCGTCGAGCTGGCCGGCCAGCCCGTGGTTGAGGCCGAGCTTGAGGCAGCGGACGGCATCGATGACGATCCCAGCCGAGTTCGGCGAGTCCCAGACCTCCATCTTGAGCTCGACGTTGAGCGGCACGTCACCGAACGCCTGGCCTTCGATGCGGATGTGGGCCCACTTGCGGTCGGTCAGCCACGGCACGTAGTCCGACGGGCCGACGTGCACGTCGGACGCCGGCAGCTCGTGGTCCAAGATCGAGGTCACCGCGTTGGTCTTGGAGATCTTCTTGGACTCCAGGCGCTCGCGCTCGAGCATGTTGTAGAAGTCCATGTTGCCGCCCACGTTGAGCTGCGAGGTGCGCAGCATCTTCACGCCGCGGTCCGCGAACAGGCGCGCGAGCGTGCGATGCATGATCGTCGCGCCGACCTGGGACTTGATGTCGTCGCCGATGATCGGCAAGCCGGCGCGCTTGAAGCGGTTGTTCCAGTACTCCTCGCGGGCGATGAACACCGGGATGCAGTTCACGAACGCGCAGCCCGCTTCGAGCACCTGCTCGACGTACCACTTGGTCGCCTGCTCGGAGCCGACGGGCAGGTAGGAGACCACCACGTCGGTCTTGGTCTCCTTGAGCACCTCGGCGATGTCCACCGTGGGGCCGGGCGCCTTCGTGATCTTCTCGCTGAGGTACTTGCCGAGGCCGTCGTGGGTCATGCCGCGCTGGACCTCGACGTCGAGATGCGGCAGGTCGCCCTCCACGAACCTCAGCGTGTTGTTCTGGCCGGCGAAGATCGCCTCCGAGAGGTCCATGCCGACCTTGTCCACATCGATGTCGAATGCCGCCGAGAACTCGATGTCGGAGACGTGATAGCCGCCGAGGTCGACGTGCATGAGCCCCGGCACGGACTCGGTCGCGTCGGCGTCACGGTAGTGGTGGACACCCTGGACAAAGGAGGAGGCGCAGTTGCCGACGCCGATGATCGCCACGCGGACCTTGTCCTCCTGATAGCGCCCCTTCCCGTTGACCGACGGGCCGTGCCCGTTGCTTGGATGCTTGCTCACGTGTTAGTACCTCGCAGTAGATGAGTCCGGGGGATTAGACCCCGGGGGAAACCCGCAGTTACAGCTTCAGCTCGGTCCGCACGTGCCAGATGCGCTGGACCACCGTGATCACCGAGAGCACGGCCAGGACGTAGACCGCCGGCTCGAGCAGCTCGACGTCGACGAGACCGGCGCCCTTTGCCAGCAGCAGGCCCGCGGACAGGATGACCACGCGCACGGCGCGGTCGGCGATCCCGACCTTGCACTCCACGCCCAGCGCCTCGGCGCGTGCGCGCGTGTAGGAGACCATCAGCGATGCGAGCACCGCGACCACGACGGCGGCCACTGCAGCGTGGTCCCCGCGAGCGGAGAACTGGAAGGCCACGGCGGTCAGCACGACGCCCTCCTCGATGCGGTCGAGCGTCGAGTCCAGGAAGGCCCCGAACGGGCTGCCCTTGCCCGACATGCGCGAGTAGCGGCCGTCGAGGGTGTCGCACACCGAGCCGACGACGAAGGCGACCCCGCCGAGGAAGTAGAGGTCCTGCCACACGAGGACGGCCGCCAGCACGCACAGCGCGAACCCGGTCAGCGAGATCGCGTTGGGCGTCAGCCGAGACTCGATCAGGCGGTCGCGCATCAGGCCCTGGTATTCGCGGGCCGTGGTGGGGCGGACCCGCGGGCGCTCGGTCGGTGGGGCTGGCACGGCTAGGCCGGGTTCCAGGCCCAGGCTGCCGGGCGTGCCCTGGCGAAGGCGAGCGCATGAAGCAGAGCCAGTACGCGCCGCAGAAGAGGAGGATCTGTCGCAGCAGGTCCATCCCAGCCTTGCGGCAGGCGGCGGCTGGCGAAGGCTTGGGCCCGAGCGTGCATCGGTGAGGCCGCCACTCTAGAGCCTGTCTCAAGAATTCCCGCACGCCGGATACCGGCCGTGGACGCTTCGGGATCGCCCCCCGAACCTTCGGCGATCCAACCAGGGTCCCTTCGGACTGGTGCGGCGCCCGGCCCGGTCCACGACCGGTCCCGACCCACGGTCCTGCATGAGACAGAACTTCTAGCGGTCCGGTAGGCCCGCTGCGCTACCTCAAGGACGCGAAGTCCGCCGTGTAGACCGCTCCGAGCATCTGGCCGACGCGGCCGGTGCGCTTGCCCACGCCGATGCGCCGCGAGCGGCGCGAGAGCAGCATCCGGCGATGGCCGGGCGAGCGCATCCACATCTGCACGACGCGCTGCGGGGTGCTGCCGGGCCCCGAGAAGATGGCCAGGTTCTCGCCGAGCCAACGCGCCCTCGTGTAGCGATGCACGCGGGTGGACATCGGCGTGCCGTCGCTGGAGGCGTGACCGATGTAGTTGCGGCGCAGCATGTCGCCCGAATGGACGGTCGCGGCCGCGGCGAGCGCTCGGCTCACCGTGAGGCGGCGCAGGCCGCGGCGCGCCCGGATGTGGTTTACGAGACGGATGACCTTGCGTTCCGCACGATCATCCAGGCTGGTGGTCGAAGAGTCGGCTCTGGGCGGCCGAAGGGCGGGCAGGGCAAGGGCGCAGATCACGGCACTGCAGGCGATTAACGCAGGCAGGCGCATTGCGGACCTCCGATGGGTTGTCCTTGGAGGCAGACCCGCGTCCCCCTACGAGGCTCCGAGCCTGGGCCTGCCGTTCGGATGCGTTCCGTCGCTGGGTCCTTCGCGGCCGCGAACCATAGCGGGCGCGTCGGCGGCGGTCGTTCGCGCTCACTCCGAAACGAAACCTGCGATCAGCTCGATCGCCTCGAGACGGTCGAGCCAGGGCCAGTGGCCGGCGTCGGCAAGACGCTCGACGCGGGCGCTTCCGAGGGCGGCTCCGAGCGCGACTGCGAAGCGCGCCGGGATGAATGGATCGCGCTCGCCCCACACGACCAGCGCCGGCGCCCTCACCCTCCCCAGTTGCGCTCCTGCGGCGGCCAGGGCCGCCGGTGGCGCCGAGCGGTAGAGCTTGAGGATGGCCCGTTGGGTGCCGTGGTCGAAGTGCGCCATCACCTCGTCGACGGCGCGGTCGGGCAGCCTCGTCGCCCGCCGGAGTAGGCCCCGCCCGGTGAAGCCCATCGCCAGTTCACCGGCCACCGGCGCGCGCAACAGCCGGGCCACCGGGTGCCACCGGTACCCGGTCAGAAAGGGAACGACGTCGATGGCCGCCAGGCGCTCGACGCGCTCGGGATGGGCCTGCGCGAAGGCGAGTCCGACGGCTCCCCAGTCGTGCATGGCCAGCCGCACCCGCGCGAGGCCGAGGTGGTCGAGGAAGGCCTCCAGGAAGCGTGTGTAGCCGTCGATCGAGTAGTCGAATCCGGCCGGCTTGCCCGAACGCCCGAAGCCCGGCAGGTCCACCGCGACGCCTCCCGCCCGCGCGAGGAACGCCGTCCACATCTCCGAGGACTGGGGCACGCCGTGCAGCCAGAGCACCGGCGGATCGACACCAGGCGCGGTGCGCCAGCGTACGGGCAGCCCCGCCACCTGCGCGTCGTGGACGTCGATCTCGCTCACGCCCCTATCGTGGCGGGCCATGGGCGCGACGGTCCCCCGCTCGAGCTGGTCGCGGCCGCCGGCCCGGCGTGTGCGCGCCATCCGCGACCGCCTGCGGCTCCTCTACGGCCCTCCGGTCGCCGTTCCGCACGGCCGCCCCGTGGAGGAGCTCGTCCTCACCGTCCTCTCCCAGTCCACCAACGATCGCAACCGCGACCTGGCGTACCTGCGGCTGCGCGATCGCCTCGGTTCGTGGGAGGCGGTCCGCGACGCGCCGCTCGAGGAGGTCGAGGCGGCGATCCGCCCCGGCGGCATCTCAAAGGTCAAGTCGGAGCGCATCCAGGCCATCCTGCGCGCGCTGGGCCCGCCGGGCGAGTTTGTCGCGCTCGACGCGCTCGAGCGCGAGCCGATCGAGGCGGCTCGGCGGCGGCTGTGCGCGCTGCCCGGCGTCGGGCGCAAGACCGCGGCGTGCGTGCTGCTGTTCGCCTACGGCCGCCGCGAGGTCCCCGTCGACACTCACGTCTCGCGCGTGGGCACCCGCCTCGGCCTCCTTCGCCCCGGCGCGCCCTTCGAGGAGCTCCACGACGACATGCTCGCCCTCACGCCGGCCGGGCAGGAGCTCGAGCTGCACGCCAACCTGCTGCGCCACGGGCGACGCACGTGCCACGCGCAGCGGCCGCGATGCGGGGAGTGCGCCCTGCTGCGGATGTGCCCGTTCGGGCGCTCCACATCGTGAGCAAGCGCGCTAGAATCTCAGCCCTTCTCACTGAGATTTCTTACTATCCGAACCTAGGAGAACGAATCCATGGCCAAGACCATCGGCATCGATCTCGGCACGACGAATTCGTGCATGGCCGTCCTTGAGGGCGGCGAGCCGACCGTCATCGAGAACGCTGAGGGCGGGCGCACGACCCCGTCGGTTGTCGCCTTCACGCAGTCGGGCGAGCGGCTCGTGGGCACAGTCGCCAAGCGGCAGGCGGTCACCAACCCCACCAATACCGTCTTCTCCATCAAGCGCTTCATGGGCCGCAAGGAGGCCGAGGTGCGCGAGGAGGAGTCGATCGTCCCCTACAAGGTCGTCTCCGGTCCCGGCGGCGATGCCCGCGTCGAGGCCGGCGGCAAGCAGCACTCGCCGCCGGAGATCAGCGCGATGATCCTCCAGAAGCTCAAGGCCGACGCCGAGGCCTACCTCGGCGAGACCGTCGACGCGGCAGTCATCACCGTCCCGGCCTACTTCAACGACGACCAGCGCCAGGC
>DASQFQ010000322.1:0-7738 GCA_035633075.1 Solirubrobacteraceae bacterium
TCCCTCCTGTCGCTGACGATCCGAACCTCTCAGAACGTCCTGCCCCGCGCAAGGGGCCGAGGCCTCAGGCGCAGAGGAGGGTGACGAGCATGTCGGTGCTCGTGCTCGACCCCTTCGTGGGGCCGAGGTAGCGGTTGGCGCCGTCGGCGCTGGAGACCAGCATCGTGGTGGCAAGGTCGAGGTCGCGCACGAAGATGCCGCGGGCGCTGTTGCACTTGGCCGGGCTGAGGTCGAAGGCGTCTGAGGTGAAGGCCACGCGTCGGCCGTCGCCCGAGATGGCGGGATGGGTCGAGTCGCCCTGCGCGGGGGCGCCGGTCGCGCCCGACCTGCGGGAGACGAGCGTCGTGGTGCGGGCGCGCAGGTCGCGCACGTAGACGCGGGGCCGGCGCCCGGCGTCGCGCGCGACGAAGGCGATGCGGCGCCCGTCGCCCGCGATCGACGGCTCGAAGGCGGCGGCGTCCGCCGCCAGGCCGTCGCCCGCCCGGGGGGCCACCAGCGTGGTCGTCCGCCGGCGCAGATCGCGGACGTAGACCTGGGCGCGCCGCGCCACCGTGGAGGTGAACGCGGCGTAGCGCCCGTCGCGCGAGAGCACCGGCTCGTAGGCCTCCCCCATGACGCCCCGGGAGGCGAGCGTCGTCGCGCCCGAGCGCAGGTCGCGGACGAACACCTGGGAGCGCCCGTCGCGCAACCCTGTGTAGGCCAGCCGCCGGCCGTCGGGGGAGAGCGCCGGCTCGTAGGCGCCGGTCGCCACGCGCAGCGCGCGCCCGCGCCGCAGGTCCTGCGCCCACACCTCGAGGCGTCCGCGCCGCGACTCCGAGGACTCGTAGGCGACCCACCGGCCGTCGGCGGAGATCGTCGGGTTGTAGGCCGAGCGCGGCGCGCGGGTGAGGGCGTGGCTCGCCAGCCGGGTGACCCCGCGCCGCAGGTCGCGCACGTAGACCGCCATCTGCCCGTAACGCTTGGCGAAGTTCAGGTTGCCCTCGGCCGACTCGAAGGCGACCCAGCGGCCGTCGGCGGACACGGCAGGGTTGTAGGCCGAGCGCGGCGTGCGCCGCAGGCTGCCGGCGTCGGGCGCGCTGACCAGCGTCGGCGGCGCCGGGCCGAGCCCGCGCGCGAGCACCCCGATCTCCCCGCGCGTCTTGGCGGCGGGGAGCTTCGCCTCGTAGGCCTCGTAGACCACACGCCTGCCGTCGCCCGACAGCGCGGCGTTGTTGGAGTAGTTCGACGCCGTGGCGATCGAGGTGCGCGGCTGCTTGAGCGGCGGCGGCCCGTTGTAGCGCGTCTGCTGCAGCCAGCGCGGAACCTGGCGGAGCTGGCGGCGCAGCAGGATCCTCGCCTGGGACACCGGCATCGCCTCGCCGCGCACGCCCTGGGCGGCCTTGGCCCGCAGCGTGCGCTCCGCGGTCGCTTGCGCATGCGCGCGCGAGAACCCGTTGAGGCGGCAGATCTGCAGCGGGCTGAGCTCCGAACGCCGCAGCCGCTGGAACTCGGTCCGGCTCGCGGTGCCGAAGATGGCGGGCGCGTTGTCGGGGATCGCGTTCTGGTGCAGCGAGTGGAAAAAGATGTGCTGCGCCAGATGACCCTGGGTCAGAGTGCGCAGGGCGCGCGACTGCAGGACCGCCAAGCGGGCGGGGTCGCGCAGCCGCCTCTTCCACGGTGCCACCAGCGCGTCGACGAGTGCGCGCGGCTCCCACCCCCGGCTCTGCGCCAGCTGGGCGAGCGTCCGCGTGTCGTCGCGCAGCAGCCGCCACACGTCGCCGCGCGACACCCCGAGCAGCCGGTAGAGCCGGCGCTCGTCGTAGGGCAGCCAGTGCTGCATCACCCACGGCTCGTTGGGGAGCCAGTGCGGCGGCGCGCCGGGCGGAGCGTCGGAGTCCAGCGAGGCGGTCTGCGGCTTGGCGGGGAGCTGGGTCTGCGCCGCCGCCGGGGTCGCGACCAGCGCGAGCGCCACTAGGCCCAGCGCGCGTCTCGCCACCAGCCCGCTCATTGGCCAACCCCCAATCGGGGTCTGAAGGACATCATCCGCCTGGGGCCGTGACGGGCGGCGCCGGCTCCTCCTCCGGAGGGCCGGTGAGCGGGGACTCGGGCGCCGGCCGGTCGCGCGCGTAGTCGAGCGTCACCGAGACGACGCTCGCAGCGGGCACGGCGAGGAAGATCCCGATCACGCCGGCCAGGATCCCACCGATCGCCAGCGCCACGATGATCACCGCCGGGTGCAGGTTGACCGCGCGGCTCATCAGCACCGGGTAGAGCAGGTGGCCTTCGAGCTGCTGGACGGCCACGTAGACGCCGAGCACGATCAGCGCGGGCACGAGGCCGTTGGAGACGAGCGCGATGAGCACGGCGGCGAGGCCCGCCGAGAACGCGCCGATCAGCGGCAGGAAGGCCCCGATGAAGGTGAGCACCATCAGCGGGATCACCAGCGGCACGCCGATTACCAGCAGCGCGATTCCGACCAGCACGGAGTCCACCAGCCCGACGAGGGCGATACCGCGGACGTAGCCGGCCAGCGCGGTGAACGACCGGAGCGCGATCTCCTGGACGTGGGCGCTGCGGCGCTCGCCGGTGAGCGAGACGGCCCAGCGCCACATGCGGTCGCCGTCCTTGAGGAAGAAGAAGGTCAGCAGCAGGGTGATGATCAGCCCGGTGAGAAGCTCGCCGAGCACCACGGCTCCGCTCACGACGCCGCTGCCGATGCTCCCGCTGTTCTTGCGCAGGCTCGTTATGCCCTGGTCGATGCGGGCCTGGATGTCGGCCCTGGAGAGGCTGAAGGGCGGGTCGGCGAGCACGGTGCCGACCTGGTCGATGCCCTCGCGGACCTGTGTGCCCAGCTGCCCGAATTGGTGGATCATCGACGGCAGGATGAGCGCGATCACGGTCGCGATGAGCGCGATGCCCCCCAACAGCACGATGCTGGCAGCCGCCGCGTCGGGCACCTTGCGCCGGCGCAGCACCCGCACCAGCGGCAGCAGAAGCGAGGTCAGCAGCAGCGCGATGATGATCGGCAGCACCACGATGCGCAGGTGCGCGAGCGCGATGACGAACACGTAGACCGCGCCGGCGACCACGAGCAGCCGCCAGCTCCACGCCGCCGCAGCGCGCAGCCACCGAGGCGGCGCGGCCGCCTCGCTCGCGGTGGGCTCGGGCTGCACAACCGCCACGCTACCCGGCCGGGCGTTCGCGCGGCCGCGCCGCTAGTCCACGAGCCGGCGCTCGACCGCCCAGCGGCTGAGCTCGTGGCGATTCGACAGCTGCAGCTTGCGGAGCACGGCGGACACGTGCGCCTCGACGGTCTTGGACGAGATATGAAGTCGCGCCGCGATCTCCTTGTACATGTAGCCGCGGGCGATGTGGCGCAGCACCTCCCGCTCGCGCGCGGTCAGCTGGTCGAGCTCGGGGTCGACGTCGGCGGGGGCCGAGTCGCTGCCGGCGGCGAAGGCGTCGAGCACGAAGCCCGCCAGCCGCGGCGAGAACACGGCGTCGCCGCCGGCGACGCGGCGCACCGCGTCCGCCAGCTCGGCTCCGGAGATCGTCTTGGTCACGTAGCCACGCGCACCTGCGCGGATGATCGCGATGACGTCCTCGGCGGCGTCCGACACCGAGAGGGCGAGGAAGCGCTGGGCGGGGCGCGAGTGGGTCACCTCGCGGATCACCTGGACCCCTCCGCCGCCAGGCATCTGGACGTCGAGCAGGACCACGTCGGGCGCCAGCTCCAGGACGCAGTGCACGGCCTCCTCGACGCCCGCCGCGTCGCCGAGCACCTCGACGAGGCCGTCGAGCTCGGCGCGCACGCCGGCGCGGAACAGGTGATGGTCGTCGACGATGACGACGGTGGGCGTCACGAACGCCGCTCCAGGGTCAGCTCGACCTCGGTGCCGGCGCCGGCGCCCGTGTGCACCACGGCCTCGCCGCCGTGGCGCTGCATCCGCCCGATGATCGACTCGCGCAGCCCGCGCCGGTCCCCGGGGACGCCGGCCGGGTCGAAGCCCGGGCCGCGGTCGCGCACGAACACCTGCACGCGATCCTCGCCCGCCTCCGCGTACACCGAGACCGGGCCCTCCCCCGCGAACTTGGCCGCGTTGACCAGCGCCTCGCGCGCCGCGCCCACGACGGCCTCGGCGGGCGTGTCGAGCGGGCAGTCGCCGACAGCGACGACGTCGATCGGAACGCCGTGGGCCTCCTCGATCTCCGAGGCGGCGGCGTGCAGCGCGGAGGCGAGGGTATGGCGCTCGCCGGGCGCGCCCGCTCCGTTGAGCCACGCGCGCAGCTCGCGCTCCTGGCGACGGGCGAGGCTCGCGACCGTTCGCGGGTCCTGCGACCGCCGCTGCATCAGCGCGAGCGTCTGCAGGACCGAGTCGTGCAGGTGCGCGGCGAGCTCGGCCCGCTCCTGGGAGCGGATCCGCTCCGCGCGCTCCTCGGCCAGCCCCCGCGCCAGGCGGATCCACCACGGCGCGAGGATGAGCGTGAGGGCGACCACTACGACGACCACCGCGAGCAGCACGTCGCGCGCGGGGCGCAGGGCGTCGTTGAGGTAGAGGAAGATCAGGCCGGCGCCGACGACAAGGGCCGCCCCGAGCGCCGCTCGCCCGAGGGCGTTGCCGCCCACCCGCAGCGCCCGCGTTCCGTGAGCCGGCGCCCGCGGCGCCGAGGTCGACTCGCGCCACAGCAGCGCGCCGCCGGCGACCGCCAGGACCACCGGCCACACGAGCGCGTCCCCGATCCACAGTCCCCACTCGCGGAAGAGCAGCAGCACGCTCAGCACGATCAGGCCGATGCCGCTCGCTACCTGCCAGCTCTCGCGGCTGCCCGGCACGCGGGGCGCCGACCAGCGCGCAGGGCCCTCGGCGGGGATCAGCGCCCAGGCCAGCAGGTAGGCGACGAGCCCCACGCCGCCGGCCGCCGACGCGGCGATGAAGACGACCCGCAGGACGAGCGGGTCAACGCCCAGCCGGAGCCCGAGCCCGGAGCACACGCCGCCGAGGACGCCGCCCTCGCGGTCGCGGCGCAGGGGGGCGGGCTGGTTGGGCACCGCGCTCACGGCCCGGATGTTCGCACTCCTCAGCGCCGGCCGAGGAGGCCGGCGCCGAGGAGGATCACGCCGACCGTGGCGAGCAGCGCCGGGACCATGTAGCCGAAGCGCAGGTCCAGCACCTCGAGCTGGTCGAGCAGCTCCAGGACGCCGAGCCCGCACACGGCGAGCCCGGCGACCAGGGAGGCGGGATCGAAGCCGCGGCGCCTCATGCCGACTCCGTGCACGCGTCGTTGCGCTCCGCGGTGTCGAACGGGAAGTCGCTGCCGAAGCGCGGGCCCGGTCCGTGCTCGCCGTCGCTGAAGTCGAAGGCGCCGCGGTTGTGGGCGACCTGGAGGGCGCCGACCCCGAGGTCGGCGTCGATCACCAGGCGCTTGACGCCGGCGTTCTCCGCCGGGCTCTGCCGCCAGTCGACGTCGAGCCCGCTGTTCTCACGGTCGAGCACCCCGATGTAGCCGGCGCCGACCCGCGCGGCCGACGCCACGCACACGTCCTCGGGCACGAGCACCTGCACGTCGCCGATCCCGACATCGACCTTCAGCTGCGTCCGGCCGGCGGGGAAGTCGAGGTCGCGCAGGTCGAGGCTCAGCTCGCCCATGCCCAGCTCGTAGCCACCGCGCAGCTCGCTGACCGTGGTCGGCCGGTAGTGGCGCTCGCCGATGCCGCCCTGGACGTCGATCCCGGCGGCGGCGACCAGGCCGAGCGGGACGGCGAGCACGAGCGCGGGGATCACGAGCCAGCGCGCGCCGCCGAGGAAGGCGCCCACGACGAGCGCCACCCCAACGGCGATCACGAGGCCGGCGATCACGGCGCCCCCGCCCACGGCCGCCCCGACAGCCACGGCGACGAACCCGGCGCCGGCGACCACGAGCAGCAGGAGGCCCAGACCGAGCCGGCGCGCGACGCGGTTGGCGTCGTCGCCCTGGCCGCCGCCCGCGGCGCGCCAGAGCAGGACACCGACCAGCGCGACGAGCCCAAGGCCGAGCAGCGGAGGCCCGAGAAAGACGAGGCCTGGGCCGAGAAAGGCGAGGGCCGCGATGGCCAGGATGACGCCTCCCACGATCGCCAGGACACGGTTGGCGCCCGTCCGGGGCTCCCCCGGCGCCCCGTCGGACGGCACGAGCAGCCAGGCGGCGAGGTAGCCGAGCACGCCGGCGCCTCCCACCAGGGTCAGCACCGCGAAGCCGATGCGGAAGATGATCGGGTCGATGCTGAAGTAGCGACCGAGGCCGCCGGCGACGCCGCCGAGCACCTTGTCGCCCTCCGTCCGGGTGAGCCGGCGCGGGGGCGGCGGCGGGGGCGGGGGAGCCTGTGCGCCGGGGCGCTCGGGGCCCTCGCGCAGCGGATCCCCCGAGCTCAGCGGCTCGGTGGGACCCGTCACGGGCTGGTCGTCGTCATGGGGGGTTTCGGGGGAGGACATCCGGGGGGTTCCTTTCGAGGGGATATGCGGTGTTGCCAGGCTCCCGGAAAGACGGCTCCCTGCCTATCGGGAATGACCCCGAGGCGACCCTGACGCGACCCTGACGCGACCCTGAGGTCGGCGAAAGGGGGTCAAGCCTCGCTTCTAGACTGACGATGATGCAGATGGAGCACTCATGAACCCCGAACGCACTCAGGCCTACGGCCGGATCGTCAGAACGCTCGAGGAGATCGGCCCCGTCAAGCTGCTCGACACCGAGCTGACGCGCATCCGTGAGGCGGCCGACACGCTGATCTTCGCCTCCGACGTCGAGGGCGACGTCCGCGTCGCGATCGACGACATCCGCGCGCTCGCCGACCACCTCGTGGAGTCGGGGCGCTGGTCCTTCGAGCGCGCCACCGCGCTCGTCGACGACGTCTCGGCCTGCGGGCCGCTCGCTCCCGTCGCCTGACGCGCCCACCGCGTCCAGGCCGGCGGACCACAGTGTGAACTGACTCCATGTTCTCCCGAGTCGGTGGGGAGAGCGACGAGCGGTGCGGCGCGCACAGCGCGAGTCTCCTGGTCCCCATGGCCGCGAGGGTAGCCGTGCCAGGTGCAAGGACGCGCCGGCTGGGTACTCGTGGAGACATGGACGTCCTGGTCGCCGGCGGTCACGGCAAGGTCGCGCGGCACCTCCTCCGGCTCCTCGCCGAGCACGGGCACAACGGCCGCGGCCTGATCCGCAACCCGGACCACGCCGCCGATCTCGAGCGCCTGGGCGCCGGGCCCGTGCTGTGCGACCTCGAGACCGACGACGTCCGGCCCCATCTCGGCGCCGCCGAGGCGATCGTGTTCGCCGCGGGCGCGGGCGCTGGGAGCGGGCCCGAGCGCAAGCGCACCGTGGACTACGGCGGAGCGGTGAAGCTCATCGAGGCGGCGCGTGAGCTGGCGGTCCGCCGCTACCTGATGGTCTCCTCGATGGGTGCCGGCGATCCCGAGTCCGCGCCGGAGGCGATGCGCCCTTACCAGCGCGCCAAGGCCGACGCCGACGAGGCGCTGCGCCTCTCGGGCTTGGACTGGACCATCGTGCGGCCGGGGGGTCTCACCGACGTGCCCGGCAGCGGCCGTGTCGACCTCGCCCCGGCCCTCGGGCGCCGCGGCCAGATCCCACGCGAGGACGTCGCCTTGGTGCTCCTCGAGTGCCTCGGGGAGCCGGCGACGATCGGCGCGACCTTCGAGGTGCTCGAGGGCGACACTCCCGTGCGTGAGGCGCTGCGCGCGTTGTAGGCGCTCGTGCCCTGGCCCCACGT
>DASQFQ010000323.1:0-5467 GCA_035633075.1 Solirubrobacteraceae bacterium
GCGATGGGCGCGGCGGGTTTCGAACCTGCGACCTCTCGCGTGTGAAGCGAGCGCTCTCCCACTGAGCTACGCGCCCCCGGAGCCGTCGTGAAGTCTAGACAGGCTCCGTGCCGTGGTCCGCGCCGCCACAATGCGTTGCCATGCGCATCGTCCTGATCTCGCGCGAGCACCCGGCCGTCCCGTCGGGAGGTGGCATCGGGACGTACACGCTGACCATGGCGCACGCGCTCGCCGACCTCGGCCACGAAGTGGCCTACGTGACGAACGGCGACGGATCCGAGCATGTCACCGACGGGGTACGTGTCGTCGAGCTCGCTCATCGCCGGCTGCCGTTCCGAGTCGCCGGGCGGCTCGCCGTGACGGCGGCCATCGCGCGTGCCGTGCGCCGCTTGCGGCCCGACATCATCCAGGCCGCCGAGTGGGAGGCCGAGGCGTGGTGGCTGGCTCGGCGCCGCCCGGCGCCGCTCGTGACCCGCCTGGCGACCCCGACCTACCTGGTGGAGGAGCTCAACCGCGGCGCGCCCGATCCGGCCAGCTCGCTGGTCCGCCGGATGGAGCGCTTCCAGACGCTGCACAGCGATGCCCTCGTGGCGCCGAGCCATGCGCTCGCGGAGCGGGTGGCCCGGGCGTGGGGATTTCCCCCGGAGTTGGTCGAGGTCATCCCGAACCCGCTCGACGGAGCGGCGCTCAGGCGGGCGGCCCTGGAGCCCTCACCCGTGCCCTTGCCCGAGCGCTTCATCGTCTTCATCGGCCGGCTGGAGCGGCGCAAGGGCGTGATGACGCTCGCCCGGGCGCTGCCCGCCGTGCTCGAAGCCCATCCCGGCATGCATGCCGTGATCCTCGGCCGCGACGCGGGTCAGCAGGCCGGGGACGTCGCTCGCGACCTGCGCGATCGGACCGCGCAGTTCTCCGAGCGGGTACACGTCCTGAACGAGCTGCCGCGCGACCAGGCGATGACCATCGTGGGGCGCGCCGAGCTCGCGGTCCTGCCGTCGCTGTGGGAAGGGTTCGGCTTCGTGGCGGCGGAGGCCATGGCCCTCGAGCGTCCCGTTGTCGCCAGCGCGGCCGGTGGCCTCGCCGAGATCGTGCGGGACGGCGAGAGCGGCTGGCTGGTGCCGCCCGGCGATGCCGAGGCCCTGGCCGCCACGCTCATCGAGAAGCTCGGGCGACCCGACGAGCTGGGCCGTATCGCCCGCGGCGGGCGGGAGCGATCCGAGGACTTCGAGGCGGCCAGGCTGGCGCTCCGACTGGTGGACGTCTACGAGCGTCTGCTCGCGGCCCGGCGACCCGGGGGCAGCTTCGACGCCTCGATCTACCGTGGCGACTACCGGCGCCACTTCCGCCCCGAGGAGCGCACGGGCCCCTTCCATCGACTCTACGAGCGCAAGCGCGACGCCGTCCTCGAGTTCTTCGGCGCCCGCGGGCCGATGCGCCTGCTGGACGTGGGCTGCGGCCCGGGCCGGCTTACCGCTCCGCTCGCCGCGCGTCACCGGATGACCGGCTGCGACATCTCCCGGGCCATGCTCGAGGAGGCGCGAAGCCGCTGCCCGCAGGGCGTACGGCTCGTCGAGGCCGACGCCCGCCGCCTCCCGTTCGCCGACGGCGAGTTCGACGGAGCGCTGGCCCTGGACCTGCTAGCCCATCTCCCGGACCTCGACGCCGGTCTGGCCGAGCTCGCGCGCGTGGTGCGGCCCGGCGGGCCGCTGATCTTCGACACCTCCAACGCCGCGCCGTGGTGGGTCCCGGCCTACCCGTCATACGTGGCGTGGCGTCCCAAGCGCCTGCTCATCACGATGCTGTCCCGCGGCGTCCTGCCCGAGTGGCGCTCGGTGGTCCGCCACCACCGGGCGGCGGAGGTCGAACGCGCGATCGCCGCCGCCGGGCTCGAGCTCGACCGGATGCAGCGGCTCGGGCCTCCGTGGACGGCCAAGTGGCACCTCTGGTACGCGACGAAGCCGGCAGCGTGACGGCTGACACGCGGCCGGCCCTCCTGCTGTACCTCGCGGGCCCTGACGATCCACACCGGCTCTCCGTCCCCCCTGCGCTCGCCGCGATCGCCGAGCGCGCCGGGGTGGGCTTCGAGCTCTACCGCGACGCCCTGCGCCGTGGACGGCACTTCGGCGGCGGCGATCCCGACCGGCAGCGACCGGGGCAGTCGGGGGGCGGGCTCTTCCTCGGCGGGCTGCACGCCGAGCGCGGCCTCTGGCTGGCGCGGCGCTTCCGGATCCTGGCGGCCGGCGACCCGGCCTCGGCGCTGTGGCCGGCGCTCGAGGCGGGCGGAGCGGAGGTCGTCGCCGCGAGCGCCGACCCCGCGGAGATCTACGCGGCCGTGCTGAGCCGGCTAGAGCTGCCCACGCCGCCCCTCGTGCGGGTCCTCGACGCGAGTCCGCAGGGCCCGCGGGCGCTCGTCACTGCGCCGTACCTCTATCCCGCCCTGCTCTCCGGACCGTCGGCGCTGGCCGTCGACGTGTCCGCGTCAGCCGCCCTGCGAGCCGCCCTGGAGGCGATCGGCGCGACCGAGTTCCACGCGATCGGCGCCGACCCCCGGCGTGCGGAGCGATTCCCCGGCGGTCTCGCGGAGGCCGAGGCGCTCGAGGTCGGCAACGGCTACGCGGAGCTGACCGCGCAGCTCGCGCGGCGCCACCGGGACTGGGGCAGGGGGATCCTCCTCGGCGATCCCGAGCTGGTCGCCGCGCAGTTGCCCAAGGCGCGGCGCCTTCGCCTGCTGCCGCTGTACGGAACGCCGCAGGTCGACGTGCTCGCCGCGGTGCCCGAGCTGCTCGCCGCCGCCCGGGAGCCGGTTTTCGGCCGCCAGTACGACGACCGGGACTTCTTCGCCCTGTCCGCCGCAGGCCACGGCCTGCAGGTACTCGACCCCTCGCCGCCGTTCGACGCCGCCCAGGCGCAGGGCCCGCCGGCGCGGGCCTCGGTGCCGGCGACCCCCGGCGACGGCGAGCCCGACGATCCTCAGTTGGAGCGCTGGGCGGACGAGGGGATAGTCCTCGTCACGCTGCTGTTCTGGTCCGGCATGTTGCGCGAGCTCGACTGCATACCCCGCTTGGTGGACCTGGTGGCGGAGACGGGCCTGGCCTCCGGCCTGATCGTCACCGCGGAGACGGTCGAGCACGGGGCGCCCGAGATGCTGGCACCGCTCGCGGTGCCGGTCGACCGCGGCGGCGTGCTCGGCCGGCTCGAGCCGCTGCTCGGGAGCACCGGACGCGGCGTTGCGGCCGAGGCCTACATGCCGCCGGGCGCGCTGGCCGCACATCTCGCCGAGGCGATCGAGGCGATCACCCGCCGCGCGCCCAGCCTGCGACCGCGCGGCTGGTGGCCGCTGCTCGATGCGGGCCTGGTGCCTCACCGCGAGGTTCCGGTGGGGTGGCGGGGGCGGCGGCCGGTCGTGCGCTATTCGCCTCGCGGAGAGCCGCCGGCGCTCGAGGGGGAGTCCGGCCCGCCCGGGGCCCGGGCGCCCGAACGCCGCGACCTGCGCGGGCTGGTCGGGTCGGCCGCGCGGGCGTTCGGCTTGGACGCCCTGCTCGAGGCTCGCCGCCCGTTCGACGACCAGCGGCCGGGGGACCTCGACCAGCAGGTGGTGCGCGCGGTGCGCGCCGCCGGTCTGGAGTACATGTGGACGAAGACGAGCTTCGGCGTCCCGCGCGCCGCGGTCGTGGACGGCGACTTCGTGGCGCTCCCGTTCACCGCAGGAAACTGGGACGGCTGGTCGCCCTTCTACACGGTGGGCCGCGCCGCCGACCTTCACCGCGCGGAGCGCCGCATGCAGCGCTCAGGCCGGCCGGGCTGGCTGGCCAGTACCGTCGACTCGCCGCTGTTCGCCCTCTCCGGGGAGGTGTGGGAGCACGGCGCCCGGCTCCACGATATCGCGCGGTCCGCGGCCGGCGGAGGGCGGTCGGGCCGGCTGGTCAACGTGACGCCCCACGTCGTCGCCCGCTACGCACGGCTGCTGCGGGCGCGGGGCGCGGACGTCAGCGAAGGGTGACGCGGCGCGTGGTTGTGCTCGTGCGCGCAGCGGGAGTCGTAGCGGTGACCCCGACGGTCAGGGTGACCCGCCTCGCGCGCCCGAGGGCCGAGCGTGCACGCCGCGTGAACCGCAGCGTCTGAGTTGCCGTGCCGCCTGCCCTCGCGCTGCCGCGCCCCGAGGCGACCGTCCGGCGTCCGAGCCCGAGGCGGCGCGCGGAGCGCGCGTTCACCGTGGCGCTCGCCTTCAGCCTGGCCACACGGTCGGAGCGGACCGACGTGCGCAGCCCCCGCCGCAGCGCGGTGGCGAGCCTTCCGCCCTTCACCGACGCGCGCAGGGCCGCCGGGGCGCGGTGGCACTGGTCCGAGCCGGCGTCGGTGAACGTCCCGCCCGCGACGGGGTGGAACCCCCAGGCGTAGTCACGCGCGCCGAGCGTGAGGTGGAGGACGCCGAACGTCCTGTCGTAGCGCACCACCGTGTAAGGCACAAAGTATTCGAAGCGGTGAAGGCTATTGCCGCCCGTGCCCACGACGATCTCGCGCAGGCCCAGCTCCTGATCCTCCGCGCCCGACGAGTCGAGCGGCGTGAACCGCTGATAGGCGTGGTCGTGCGCGGCGAGGACGAGGTCCGCCTGCGCCCCGTGCAGCGTCGCGAAGAGCGAACGGGCGGCGACGTTGTTGGGGCTGTCGCGCGTCGAGCCGCCGGTGAACGGCGGATGGTGGAAGTAGGCGAGCGTGCACGGCTCCGACCGGTGGGCGGCGAGGTCGGCGCGCAGCCAGCGGTCCTGCTCGGAGCCCGTGCCGCAGCCGACGACGTCGCACTGGCTGTTGAGGACGATGACGTGCCAGTCACCGGCCCGGTAGGAGTACCAGCCCTTTCCGCGCGGGCCGGCCGCCGACCCGAAGTAGTCGAAGTAGCCCGCGGCGCCGGCGGTCCTCCACTCGTGGTTGCCGGCCGCCGGGCGAATGCGGCTCTTGAAGCGCCCCCACGTCCGGTCGAACGATCCCCGGAACTCGTCCAGTGTGCCGGTCTCGTACTGGTTGTCGCCGAGTGCCGCGATGAAGGCCGGGTTCAGCCGCTCGACTTCCCGCGCGGTCGCCTCCTGCTGGCAGGAGGTGGGCGTGGGAATGTTGGCGGCTGGCGGGCACGCGATGTTGCCAGCAGCCACCATGGTGACCCTGGCGGCGGAGGCGGGCGCCGCGGCCCCCAGCGCCGCCGCTGCGGCGAACGGGATCGCCAGGCGCGGCGGCGCCGTGCGCAGGGCGGAGAGCATCCGAAAAGGGTAGGCGCCGCCGCGGCGGCGAACGGGATCGCCAGGCGCCGCAGCGCCCTGCGCAGGACGGTGAGCATCCGGAAAGGGGCCCGCGTGCCGCCCTCGGTGAGGTCACCCCAGCGCGCGCAGCGCCCGCCAGACGTCCTCGGCGATCTCCTCGCACAGCGACTCGGGCGGGCGCTCCCCGTCGAGCCGGCGCACGCCGAGCCGGACGTGCT
>DASQFQ010000324.1:0-4343 GCA_035633075.1 Solirubrobacteraceae bacterium
CGACGACGACGCCGACGGCGAGGAGGACCGCGAGGGAGGCGAGGAGCCGGCGGCTCAGCGTCATCTCAGCTCGTCTCCGGCCGGGCGCGGAACTCGATCGGCGCGTCCACCACGCGGCCCTGGTAGCCATCGCCTGCGTCAGCGGGCAGCCAGGCGCGCACCTCGAGCGGGACGCTGCGGCCGGAGTCGAGCGCGAACGACCGGGGCGTCCAGCCTCGCAGCGCCTTCAGGCGGCCGTTGAAGACCGGCTGTCCTCCGGCCGTCACGGTGACCTCGAGCATGTCGTCGAGGTCGGGCAGCGAGGGCAGTGCCCGCAACCGGATCGCGAGGCGCCTGCCGGTCTGGTTGCGCACGGACAGCGTGCCGCTGACCGGCGTCGAGGTCCGTGGCGCGAGGTCGGCGGCGCTCAGGAACGGCGCCTGCGTCGAGAAGGCAAGCTCCCCGCTGGCGTGCGCGGACATGGTGAGGTGGGCCCGTGCCTCCCCGTCACCCCCCGGCACGCTGCCCGCCGCCAGCACGACCGCGGCGACGCCGAGCCCCAGGCCGAAGCCGAGGACGCGGGGCCACCAGCGGGGTCGTTGTAGGGAGGAGGTCATCAGGTCGTGAAACGCGCCGTGGGTCCCGTCCGGCCGGACGGGACCCACGGCGTCTCTGTGTGTTCGGGTCCGTTCGGCTACTGGTTGGTGGCGCGCCACACGAACTTGTGCGTGCCGCTCGCGTAACCCGCCGCGTTGCCGGCGTTCGCGTTGTTGTCGTCGGCCAGGGTCAGCTGGAAGCGGTAGACGATCGAGTCGCTCGCCACCCACTTGGTCGCCGCGCCCGGGTTGGCGGCCAGACCCGCGCCCGCCGTGTTGTGGGTTGCCGCGAAGTTCGACAGCGTGTTGGTGAAGATCGCGCCGCCCGCGTCGGCGACGAAGCCCGTGCAGCTCGGGAACGACGGCGTGGCCTGCGTGCCCTTGGTGATCACGAGGTTGGTGTAGTTGCCCACGGCCGCGCTGATGGCGTCCGGGGTGTGGAGTTTGACGTCGGCGTCCAGCGACCCGCCGTAGCTGACCTTGATGCACTTCTCGGTCGTCACGCCCGGCTTCTGGTTCGACACGCTGTAGAGGGCGGCGCCGGCGTCGTTGTCGCTGAGATAGACCGTGCCGGCCGCGAACGAGTTGCCGTCGTTCTCGGTCTGGCTGTAGAACGCGGCGAACGTGCCGATCCCCGCGATCGCCAGCACGACCGTCACGATCAGCAGCGTGGAGAGCAGCTTGCGCTTCCTGGACATGTTCTTCTCCTCCGGGGGCCCGTTGCCTGGGCATTTGGGGCATCAGGTCATCGAGACCCACCCCAGGATTCGACCCGGCGACTCGATCAGCGAACCCTCCCCCCGTCGACCTAGACGGATGTTCGACCAGTCGGTCCCGCATCGATCAGGAGCCGCTGCGCGGCCCGACCTCAGGTGACGGTGATCGTCCCCGTCATCGAGCCGGGGTGGAGAGTGCACCGGTAGGGGAAGCTGCCCGCTGAAACGAACTGACGGGTGTACGTCTGGCCCTGGTTCAGCTGACCCGAGTTCCAGACGCCGGTGGTGCTCGTGGTCGTGTGCTTCGTGCTCGACGTCTGCGTCCACCTGACGCTGCAGCCCGCGGCGATCGTCACCGAGGCCGGCGTGAAGCTGAAGTTCGCGATGCTGACCGCGAAAGGCTGAAAGCAGGTGCTGGCCGAGAAGCTGTTGTTGGCGTTGCTCGTCGTCGAACTGAAGAGGCCGAAGACGTTCCCGATGGCGAGCTGGGTGACGGCGGCAACGAGGACCAGCACCAGGAGCACGGCGGCGAGGCGGCGTCGCGGCAGCCTGTGGCGGTCTTGCGGAGTCATCGCTGTTCTTGGTGATCGGCACGTCGCCCGCCCCACTTGACCGGGCCGGGTGACGTGCCGGACACCTGCCACCGGCGCTGAGACGGGCGATCGGTTGCACAGGAAGGGAGCCGCGGACGTCGAACGAACGCGTCAGGCATGGCTGCGACCCGCATCCGCTGGGACCGCCTGGGCCGCTGGGCGCTCCTGTTCGTCCTCGGGCTCGTCGTGTACCTCTACATCGGCCCGGCGCGGGCCTGGATCTCCACCTACGCCGAGGCGCGGACCAAGCGCCAGGAGGTGGCGGCCCTGCGGGCCGAGAACGCCCGCCTTCGCGCCCGCCGCGCCGACCTCGAGCGTCCCTCGGCCCTCGAGCGCGAGTCGCGCCGTCTGGGCATGGTCCAAGCGGGCGAGCGCGCCTACGTGATTCGGTCCCTGCCCCCTCGCTAGCCTGAGGGCGGTGCCGTTCGACACCGCCGCCGACCAGTGGACCGCGGGCCTGCGGCGCCTCGAACGGGCCCCCCCCGACCAGCGTCAGGTGCTCGAGCGCGTGACCGCGCAGATCGAGGCCGGCCTGCGCCGCCGCCTCGGTGGCCCCTTCACCTCCGAGGAGCTCGCGGACCTCTACGACCAGGGCACGGCGTGGTGCTCGGACGTCGCCTACGCCGCCGCTCCCGAGCAGCCCGACGCCTGGGACGTGCGCGTCGTGGCCGATGCCGCCTTCGCCCGCTACCTGCGCGGCGCCACCGACTACGCGGGCGGCCGGCGCCTCACGTAGTCGACGGCTTGCGGGTGAACTCGAAACGGGTTCCGACAGTCTCGAAGCCCAGGCGCTCGTACAGCAGCCGGGGCCAGTCCTCGGCGTCGGCAACCAGGAACGTGAGCTCGTCTCCGCGCTCCAGCGAGGCGGCTGCTGCCGCGCGCACGACCGCGGAGGCCAGGCCCGCGCCCCGGTGCTCGGGCGTCGCATAGACCTGGTCGACCTCGCCGACGCCGTCGCCGTCGTCGAGCAGCAGCGCGTAGGCGGCCGGCGCTCCGTCGCGCTCGGCGAGGAAGCTGCGGGCGCCGAGCAGGCCCGCGGCCGCGGCATCCGCCTCGGTCAGCTCGGCGGCGCTGCCCGAGCTCAGCAGCTCGCTGTGCCAGCGCTCCGCGAGCGGCCGGACGGCGTCGTGGCCGACCTCGCGCACGCTCACCGGGCCGGTCGCGCCGCGCCGGTCGGCGCCCCAGCGCAGCACCATCAGCAGGAGGTGGTCGACCGACCAGCCGGCGGCCTCGAAGTCCGCGCGCAGGCGCTCTCCGCCCTCAGCCAGCTCGAGCTTGCGGTGGCGCAGGCCGGCTTGGCCCTGGAGCCGGTCGGCGTGCGCCATCAGCTCCTGGGCGCCGAGCCCCGGTGCGGCACGGTCGACGAGCAGCAGGTTGAGGTCCCACTTCAGCGCGTGCTCGGGCGTGAAGAACGCCGTGCCGTGCGCGAAGGACTCGGCCCGGCTCGTTACGCGCTCGAGCTGCGCCCGGCGAACGCCGCGCAGGCGCTCGAGCTCAGTCCTGGTGGTCGTCGTCATCGCCGCCGGCGCGGCGGATCACGATCTGGTCCTCCTCGATCGTGACCTCGACCGGACGTTGGCCCGCCCAGTGCTCGGCGTAGACGGGGTTGTCCTCGACGGCGGGGTCGAGCCACAGGCCGTAGCCCTCCTCCCCGTGGTCGAAGGTGCCTTCGAGGGCGCGTGTGGATCCCCCGCGGCGGGGGCGCGCGGTGCGTCGGCTGCGGCGGCGGGACTTGGGCGCGTCCGCCTCGGCGGCATCGGCCGCGTCAGCCTCGGCGGCATCGGGCGCGTCCGCCTCTGCGGCATCGGGCGCGTCCGCCTCGGCGGCATCGGGCGCGTCCTCGCTCTCCGCCTCGGCGGCGCGCTTGGCGGCCTCCTCGGCCTGGCGCGCCTCCTCCTCGGCACGGCGGGCCTCCTCAGCCTCGAGCTCGGCGGCGATCGCGGCGTCGTCCTCCGCGCGGAGGTCGACCTCCTCAACGGCCTCGGAGAGCTCGCCGTCGGCCTCCAGCCCCTGCTCGCGCTTGAAGGACTGGATCTGTTGCACCGTGACCTCGAGCTGGTGGGCGATCCACGCGTCGGTCCGGCCCTGGCGCACCCATCCTCGGATCTGATTCAGCTGCGGACGCAGCGACCGGCGGGTCATGAGCGGCGGGGAGACTAGCGCAAGGCGGGAGCCCGCCTCGGGTGCAGGCCCCATACCCGATGCGTCGAAAGGTCACTAACCTCGCCCGTGCCGGTCGTTCGAGCATCGGCATTCCCGGCTCAGGGGTGACTCTGTGGTGTACGGTCAAATCAAAGCGCGACTCGGCAGGGAAACGGGGCCATGCTCGTCCTGACACGCAAGTCCAACCAGTCGATCATGATCGGCGATGACATCGAGGTGTCGGTGCTGTCGATCATGGGCGAGAAGGTGCGGATCGGCATCCAGGCGCCCCGGGACATCCCGGTGTTCCGCAAGGA
>DASQFQ010000325.1:0-5833 GCA_035633075.1 Solirubrobacteraceae bacterium
CTCCACTACGAGGACGTCCTTCCACTCCCCCTCGAGCCGCCCGTGGCGGCGGTGGACGCCGACGTCGTCGAACCCCGCGCGGTGCGCGAGGGCGATGCTCGCCCCGTTGGTCGTGAACAGCCGGCCGAGGAGCTTCCAGTAGCCGGCCGCCTCGGCCTCCTGGGCGAGCGCAGCCAGCAGCGCCTGCCCGATGCCCCGGCCGCGCACGGCCGGGTCCAGGTAGATCGTGTATTCGCCGACCCCCGCGTACGCGCAACGATCCGAGGAGCGCATGACGCGAGCCCAGCCGGCCACTTCGCCCCCGGATTCGGCGACGAGCAGCGGCTGGCCGTCGGCCGCCAGCCAAGGGGCGACGTCATGTGCTGTCCGGGGCTCGGTCTCGAAGGTCGCCTGCCGCTCGGCGATGCCCGCGCTGTACACGGCCGCGATGCGCCCGGCGTCCTGCGGGCTGGCGGGGCGGATGACCGCGGCGGTCACGCCGGGGCTCGGCATGTCACGCGATGGCGGTCGAGCACACGCCCGTCGGCGGCCACGAAGGCGAGATCCGCCCGGCCGGGCCGCAGCTCGATCCGCAGCGCCCCGTCGGTGTGGTCGTTGCCGAAGGTGCGGCGGGGATCGGGCCGCAGCGGATAGTGGCTGTGCCCACCGGCGCCGGAGACGAACTCGGTGATCCCGTCGATGGGACGAAACCGCTGCATGTCGTGGTCGTGGCCGTTGACGACGACCGAGGCGTGACTGCGCAGCGCGTCCCAGAGCGGCGCGATGTCCGGCTGGTCGCCGTGACTCCCCGCGCTGAAGCGCGGACGGTGCCAGTACGCCAGCCGGCAGGTTCCGGGCCGGCGGAGCTGCCGGCGCAGCCAGCGCAGCTGCGGGGACCCGGGACCATGGGGCGCCTCGGAGTTGAGGCTGAGCACGCGCCAGCCCGCGGTGTCGAACCCGTAGTAGGGCGGCACCCGCCGGGACCCACGGGCCCAGTACGCGCTGTAACCCTGCGCACGCTGCCGCCACTCGTGGTTGCCGGGAGTCGGTGCGGTTCGCGTCGCGAAGCGGCCGTAGACGGAGGCGTAGCGGTCGCGGTAATCCTTGGCGCTGCCGTCCGGGCGCAGCGCCTGACCGGCGATGCGGGGCCCGTAGACGTCACCGAGATAGAGCAGCCGGTCGACGCCGGCCGCGGCGATGCGTCGCGCGACGCGCTTGGCCTGCTCGCCTCCGTCGGCGCCGTCGCCGACTGCCCACAACACCGCGCGGTCGCCCCGGGTGGACGCGACGAACGGGCCGCCACCAGGCTCGGCCGCGGGGCTGCCTCCGTTCCGCGCGACGAGCGCGACGACCACGCCGGCCGCGAGGACGGCGGCGAGCGCGAGCACGAGGGTGAGGCGACGGTGCGTCACGAGCACGCATTACAGCGCGTTCTCGACCGCTGGCCGCGCGCTGAGGGCGCAGTCAGCCGGCGGGCGGTTCGGACTCCACGAGGGCGAGAAGGCTCTCGTAGTCCTCGCGGCAGGCCGCGCAGCCCTGGAGGTGCGCGCCCATGCCGGGCACGGCGCGCTCGGGATCGCCGCCGGCCACACGCGCCTCGACGTAACGGTCGACGTGCTCGAAGCAGGCCTCGCAGGACAGCTCGGGACCATGCGGGCCGAGCAGGCGCCGCAGGAGGCGGCGACGGTCGTGGGTCATGGCCTCTCCTCCTCGAAGTCGAGCGACATGCCGGCCTCGGTCAGCACGGCGCGGAGCTTGCGGCGCGCGTCGTGGAGGGTCTTGTAGAGCGCGCCGCGGGTGGTCGCGAGGCGCTCGGCGAGCACGTCGATCGGGACATCGTTGAGCGCGAGCGCCACCAGCACCTCGCGCTGATGCGATGTGAGCCGCTGCTCGATGGCCTCGCCGATGGCGCTGAGCAACTCGGCGCTGCCGGCCGCGGCGTGGGGCGAGCGCACGGTGTCGGCCAGGCGCGCCCAGCCCTCCTCGGCCAGGGGCAGCTCGTGCCGCTGCCAGGCGCGGCGGCGCGCGCTGGCGCCGGCCTCCAGCAGGGCGAACTTGTAGGCCCAGGTGGTGAAGCGGCTCTGGCCGCGATAGGAGTCGAGTTTGCGCAGGACGGCCATGAGCGCGTCGTTGGCGCTTTGCATCGCGACGTCCTCGAGGTCGAAGGCCGGCTCGGGGCGCCGCCGGCGCAGCTCGAAGCGCGCCGCGCGCAGCAGCAGGTCATGAAGGCGGCCCACGGCGGCCTCGCGCTCGGGCCCGGTGGCGCTGAGCGCGGCGACCCACGCGCGCGACTCGGGGTCGGGCGCTCGCACGTGCAGAACGGTGACACATGACCGTTTGCGTCCGCCGCCCGTCCGTTCTTACCCTGGAGCAGCAACCGCTCCATGCCGACCAGGTCCAGCAGCCGGCGGACGAGCGAGGGCGTTGACGTCCGACGGAGTGAGAGACTACAAGCGTGCATGGTTCTCCATCAGCGCTCGCGCGCACGTGGCCCGCCCGCCCCGAGTACGTCGCGGAGGCCCGGCGAGCCGTGGCCGAGTTCGCCCGCAGCGCCGGGGCGGCGCTGGACACGCTCTTCGGCATCGAGCTCGCGGTCAGCGAGGCGTGCACCAACGCCGTCGTCCACGGCTATGCCGACGGTCCTCCGGAGACCTTCACGGTCGAGGCCGAGCCCCTGGGCGCCGAGCTGCGAATCGTCGTCCGCGACCGTGGGCGCGGCATGCTTCCCCGGCCCGACAGCCCCGGCCTCGGACTCGGGCTCCCCCTGATCTCGCAGATGGCCGAGCGGGTCGAGGTCAGGGCACCACGAGACGGCGACGGCGTGGAGCTGTGCATGATCTTCCCGCTGCCCGGGACAGCCGAGGCCGCGTGACGGAGCGCGTGGCCGCGATCGACGAGACCGTCACGGCCGGAGCGCTGCTCGACGCGCGGGCGGCGAACGCCCTGCTCGACGCCTTCTACGCCGCCATCCCGGCGGGGCTCGCGTTCTTCACGCCCGACCTGCGCTTCGAGCGCGTCAACCAGGCGCTCGCCGACATGAACGGCGTCCCGGTGGAAGACCATCTGGGCCACAGCCTCGAGGAGGTCCTCGGGCCCCACGCCGAGAGGATCGGGGGCTACCTGCGCGAGGTGCTTCAGACCCGGCGCCCCGTCGTCGACGCGGAGGTCGCCGTACAGACGCCCGGCGAGCCCGGCGGTCGCCATTGGGAGGCCAGCTACTTCCCGGTCTTCGCGGGAGTGGCTGAGCTCGCCGGTGTCGGCGCCGTCGTGCGCGAGGTCACGAGCAGTCGTCGCGCGGAGGCCGAGCGGGTCAGCCTGCTCAAGAGCGCGGTCAGCGCGCGCGCCCACGCGGAGGCTGCCCAGGTCCGCTCCGAGAGCGCGCTGCGCTCCGTGGAGGAGGCGCGACAGATGGCCGAGCGCGTGCGTGCCCGGAACGAGTTCCTCGCGGAGGCAGGCCGCCGGATGGCGGTCTCCATGGACTTCGAGACCACGCTCAAGGGCGTGGTGGAAAGCGCCGTTCCGAGGATGGCGGACTGGTGCGGGATCACGATCATGGAGCCCGGTGGCCGGTTGCAGACGCTGGCCGCCACGCCCTCCGATCCCGCCAAGACGCAGCTCGCCTGGGAGCTGACCGAGCGCTACCCGTCGCGGCTCGACGAGCCGTCCTCGGTGGCCAAGGTCATCGTGACGGGCGAGATGGAGCTCGTCGCCGAGATCACCGACGAGATGCTTGTCGCCGGGGCTCGCGACGAGGAGCACCTGCGCATCCTGCGCGCGCTGGACCTGCGTTCGATCCTGATGGTCCCGCTGCGCACTCCGGGAGGCATCCTCGGGGTCCTCTCGCTCGCCTTCGCGGAGTCGGGGCGCAGCTTCACCGGCGAGGACATCTCGCTGGCGACGATCCTCGCGGCGCGCGCGGCGCTGCACATCCGCAACGCGCAGCTCTACACGGAGCGCTCGCACATCGCCCGCACCCTGCAGGCCAGCCTGCTGCCGCGCAGGCTCCCCGACGTGCCGGGCCTGGAGCTCGCCGCGCGCTACCGCGCCGCGGGCGACCAGAACGACGTCGGCGGTGACTTCTACGACGTCTTCCCGTCTGAGGAGGGCTCCTGGGCGGCGGTCATCGGCGACGTCTCGGGCAAGGGGCCCGAAGCGGCCGCGCTCACCTCGCTGACCCGCCACACGCTGCGCGCCGCCTCGCTGCAGCACTCGGGCCCGGCCGAGAACCTGCGGATGCTCAACCGGGCCCTGCTCGCCGACACCGACACCACCCGCTTCTCGACCGTGCTCTACGCACGCCTGCGACCGTCGGAGGACGGCACGCTGGTGACGCTGGCCAGCGGAGGCCATCCGGGCCCCCTGGTCCTGCGCGCGGACGGGGCGCTCGAGCGTGTCGACGCACGGGGCACGCTGATCGGCGGCGTCTCGGACCCCACCTTCGAGGAGCACGAAGTCCGCCTCGAGCACGGCGACCTGATGCTGCTCTACACCGACGGCGTGACCGAGCTGCGAACGCGCGACCCGCAGTTCGGCGAGCGGCGGCTCGCGGAGACGCTGGGCGGCCTGCGCGCAGCGTCGGCGGCGCAGGTCGCGGACTCAGTGGAGCGGATGGCCGTCGAGCTCCAGGATGGGCCGCCCCGGGACGACATCGCGCTGCTCGCCGTTCGGGTCCGCTGATCCCGGCCGCTCGGGCACGACCTAGAATCGGAATGCCATGACCGACGAGCGCGCGCAGCGGATCGCGGAGAACGAGAGCCGCTTCCGCTCCATCAACGACCGGATGCGGGCCGATCTCGAGACGGTCGCGGAGGAGGGCGAGCCGCTCGACTTCGTATGCGAGTGCGGCAACGACGCTTGCCGCGAGAGCGTGCCCCTGTCCGTCGGGGAGTACGAGGCCGTCCGCGTCGACGCGAGGCGCTTCGCGATCGTCCCCGGCCACGAGATCCCGGACGTCGAGACCGTCGTCGAGACGCACGACGGACGCTACGCCGTCATCGAGAAGGATCCCCGGGCGGACCCCATCGTCAAGGCCACCGATCCGCGTGCCGATGAAATGAGGTGATGGCTGCACCCGTGTCCTCCAGCGCTCCTCCGCCCTCGGCCGGACCGCCCGGCGGTCCTGCCCGCCACGAGTTCCTGCTCGAGCTCGAGTCGGCACGCTCGTGGAAGCGGCGCGGCTCGGAGATCGACCTGCTCAGGCTGAGCCCCGTGGGCATCGAGCTGCGCCACGCGCGTATCCTGCGCGAGCCGTTGCGGATGCCCCTCGGGGCCGTCGCCGTCGCCGTCGCCGAGATGGGCCCGGCGCGTGCGGTCGCATCGGAGGAGGGCCGCTTCCCGATCCTGCGCCGGGCGAGCCCGACGGCCGTGATCCCGCGCGAGGAGGGCGTCGTCGGCTGGCTGTGGACGAGCACCGGGGGCTCGGCCTTCCCCTCGCTGTGCGAGGAGGACGAGGCGCCCAACGCCGCGCTGATCTTCACCCACCCGCTCGGCGACGACGTCCTCGAGCGGAACTTCGCGTCGGACTTCGTCAGCGCGCTGGCGGCTCGCTCCCCGCTGGGCGAGCCCGCGATATACGGGCTGCTGTTCCGGGTGATCGACGTCCTCCCGGCCCAGCGCACGTTCACCAAATTCGGGCTCTCGCGCCCGCTGACCGACCGCGAGGTCGCGCCGACGCTGCGGCGCTCGCTGCCCACCGACCGCTCGCCCGATCCCACGATCAGCTTCTCCGAGGCCCACCGCGCCGCGGGCTCCGTCGCTCCGCCCGGCCTCGACTGATCATCTACCGTGCTCACGGCCGTGAGTCCCGAGCCGGCCGACCCCGCAGATCCCGAGCGCTGCCCCCCGTGCCGCGGCA
>DASQFQ010000326.1:0-13334 GCA_035633075.1 Solirubrobacteraceae bacterium
TTGCCGCCGCCGCGGACGCGCTTGCCGGCGCCGCCGACGATCCGCCCGAGCTTCTTGACGTCGACGTGGATCAACTCGCCTGGCTTCTGGCGCTCGTAACGGTTGGCGGGCTCCATCCCGAGCCGGCCGAGCTTGCCCATCCCGATCCGCTTGAGGATCCCCGAGACGGTCGAGACCGGCCGATCGAGCAGCTCGGCGATATCCGGGCCAGTGAAACGCAGCCGCCGCAACGCGGCGATCACCTCGACAGTCTGCTCCTCGGTGCGATTGGCGACCACGCCCGGCGCCGAGGAGCGGTCCGCCAGGCCCGCCAGGCCCTCAGCCCGGTAGCGATCGACCCACTTCGAGCACGTGCGCTCGCTGACTTCGGCCGCCGCGGCGGCCTTCGTCAGCGACCACCCGAGCTCGACCACACGAGAAACCATCCGCTCCCGCTGTCTCAATGACAACGCCGCGTTAGCGTGCAACTTCATCCGGTGTCCTCCTTGGACTGGCGGCCTCGAGAACCACCAGCCTCCAAGGAGGCCCGGATCAACAACGTACTCAGGAACTACAGCTAGCCGGCCGTCGGGCGGGGACAGGTGCCGCACCAGTCTGGACCGCACGTGGCGGCCGCGCACGTAGACGACGGAGCGCGCAAGGACCGTCCGTGGCCCCCGGAGCGTCGCGCGCTCCGTCTACAAGCTCCAACCGTGTGGCGGAGGGAACGTTGCGGTCTCAGTCGGCTGCAGCCTCTTCTTGCCAGCCACCAGAGACAGCCGGGGGGTTCTCAGCCGTCGGGGTGCCCGGGACTGGGTTCAACCACGCAGGAGCGCTAGAGGTCACGAGAACGGCGCCGCATGTCACCTCGCCGAGCGAAGCGGTGCCGTGTGCCGTGATCGATCGGTATGTCGTCGCCCTGCGCGAGCCCGGCTTCGGCTGACAACTCGATCGCGCCAGCCCCGGCGAGTGCGCGCATCTCATGGAGGATCGGGGCGGCCACCTCAGCGAGTCGCTTGGCCTCGTCGGGATCGAGTTCCTCGTCACCGTGCGCCTCCAGTAGCTGCACGAGCCGTTCGAGCGCTTCGTGGTAGGCCTCGAGTCGGTGAACGAGCTGTGCGCGTTGAAGGTCCATGGCGGCGAAGGTTGGGGGTTCGGGTGGACGGCACCGCGGGATCCGCCCTGTAGCCCGCACTCGGGCATGGCCCGCCGGCCGAAGTAGTCGCGCGCCGCCTCTCGGAGCGAGTCGAGGTGTTCGCGGCCCGATCGAGCTTGGCAATGCAGCCGTCAAGCGGGTGCACGGTGCGCATTCTGGGGCCCAGACTGGCGCGCGTCCCAGGGTCAAGACGACAAACCCGCCTCGCAGGCGGGTTCGGGAGGTACCGCTACGGGGATTCGAACCCCGGTTTCCGCCGTGAGAGGGCGGCGTCCTAGTCCCCTAGACGATAGCGGCGCGGACCCGCGCTCAGGGTAGCAACGGCCGAGTGCGGCTGAGAGGACTCGAACCTCCACGAGCGTGAGCTCACGGCGACCTGAACGCCGCGCGTCTACCAATTCCGCCACAGCCGCCGGTCGTGCCCCAGGGTAGCGGGACGAAATGGGGTCGCGCCCTCAGCCGACCTGGACCAGCGTGACGAGGTTTCCGCAGGTGTCGTCGAACACGGCCGGTGTCACGGGACCTGCCCGCGTCGGCTCTGTCGTGACGACCACGCCCCGCTCCTGGGCTCCAGGCCGTGGGCCCGCGGGTCGATCGACGGCAATCGTTGGACTCGACACCCCACCGCTCCGCTGGCGCGCCAGCTGACCGCCGAGACCCGGCTGCAAGAAATTGTGCAGTGTGCAGGACTTTCCGCTGATACAACGGAAGGCGCCGAATCACCGGTCCTCCGTGGACCGGCGAGCGGGGGAACCAGAGCGGCTGCCAGGGCCGCAGGGGCGAATCGCCGCATCTGCGGCCTAGCGCGACGCGCGAGCCCGTCAGCTCACCTCGCAGGCTCCGACGCAGGGCAAACAGATGGAGTCAGGTGGGCAAGGCAGCCTCCCGGCGCGGCCGGGGCATCACATTCATCGCGACGGCGCTGCTCGCGCTGGCGCTCATCGGGGCCACGACGGCCTCCGCCGGAGACCTCAAGCGTGGCTCGAAGGGGCCGCGCGTCGCCAAGCTCCAGCGGATGCTGGCGCTGCAGCCCGACCGCATCTTCGGCCCCGGCACCCGCCGAGCGGTCAAGCGCTTCCAGCGCCGCCACGGCCTCACCGCCGACGGGATCGTCGGCGCCGCGACCTGGCGTGCCCTGCGCCGGGCGCGTGCCCGCAGCGGCGGAGTCCAGCACGGCGGCAGCCGCGTGCGACTGGTGCAGCGCTCGCTCGGGATCGCCGCCGACGGGATCTTCGGCCCGGGGACGCGGGGCGCGGTCAAGCGCTACCAGCGCGCCCACGGGCTGAAGGCCGACGGCGTCGTGGGGCCGGCCACCTGGGCGGCGATCGGTCATGCCGGCATCGTCGTCGTGCTCAAGCCCCGGCGCAGGGCGCGGGGGGGCGGCGGCTCCTCCCTCCCCCGCACCGTGCGCGTGGTAATCGCGGCCGGCAACCGCATCGCCCACGCGCCCTACCGCTTCGGCGGCGGGCACGCGAGCTTCCACGACTCGGGCTATGACTGCTCGGGCTCGGTGTCCTACGCCCTGCACGGCGGCGGGCTGCTCAGCGTCCCGCGCGACTCGGGCGCGTTTACGTCATACGGGAACCCAGGGCCCGGGCGCTGGATCACGATCTACGCCCATTCCGGCCACGTCTACATGGTCGTGCGCGGCCGCCGCTTCGACACCTCCGGGCGGGGAGCCACGGGCTCGCGCTGGCAGTGGGCAAAGCGCTCCACGGCCGGCTACACGGTACGCCACCCGCCGGGGCTGTAGCGCCTAGCGCCGCTCCGCCCGGCCGCGGCGCTCCTCGATCCACACCCGCTCGCTCGCGAGCTTTGCCCAGTGGCGCAAGCGCTCGGGCTCGACCTGCCCGCGCACCGCGCAGCCCGGCTCGCGGTCGTGCCGGCAGTCGGCGAAGCGGCACCCCTGCGCGAGCCGCTCGATGTCGGCGAAGCCGCCGCCCTCGGTCGCGACCGGCTCCCACAGGCGCGGCAGCCGCAGCCCGGGCGTGTCGATCAACAGGGCGCCGCTGGGCAGGACAATCAGCTCGCGTCGTGTCGTCGTGTGACGCCCGCGGTCGTCGCGGACGCGCACCGGCGCTGTCGCCTGACGGTCCTCTCCCAGCAGGGCGTTGACGAGCGTCGACTTCCCGGCGCCCGAGGAGCCCAGCAGCACCGCCGTGCGCCCTGGCGCGAGATGCTCCCCCAGCGCATCGAGCCCGCCCCCGGTGGGGGTGCTGATGGCCAGGACGGGCAGCTCGCCCGTGCGGGCGCTCCATTCAGCGACGACCGCGTTGGGATCGGGGTGCAGGTCGGCCTTGGAGAGCACGAGCAGCGGCGCCACCCCTCCGTCGAGCGCGAGCGCGAGCCAGCGCTCGATGCGCCGCGCATTGAGGTCGCGGTCGAGGCCGCTCACGATCAGCGCCAAGTCGACGTTGGCGGCGAGCACCTGCGGCGCGGTCGCGCCGCCCGGGTCGGCGCGGCGCAGGACCCCGCCGCGCGGCAGGACGGCGCTGATGACGTCGCCCTCGGCGAGCCCCACCCAGTCCCCGACGGCGGGCGTCGGGTGCGACTCGTGGAACAGGCGGCCCGCGAGCGTCGCGAGCCGCTCGCCACCGGCGGCGACGACGGCACAGGCGCCGCGATGCTGCGCGACGACCCGGGCGGGCTCGAGGCCCGCGGGGACGGTCATGGTGCGATCCCAGCCCAGGCGGGCGAGGACGGGTGATTCACTGGTCAGGAAGGGCTCCTTCGAAGGCGGGGCGTACGCGGCGGGCGTACGCGTGAAGCGGGGCGCGCGGCGGGCGCGTCAGGAGCCGGCGATCATGGGAGACGACGTGCGCAGAGGCGTTCGCCGACAAACGCTAGCGTGCGCCTTCAGCCGTGTCCATCGCGCCACCCTCAGCCGCTAGCCTCTCGATCGCCCAGGCCCAGCCGTCCTGGTCGCCCAGCGGCGTCTATCTCAACACCGCCAGCTACGGACTGCCGCCGGCGGCCGCCTGGATGGCACTACAGGACGCCCTCGCCGATTGGCGCGCGCACGAGCTGGGAGCCATGGGGCGACAGCACCGAGGGCGCCCGGGCCGCCTTCGCCGCGATCGTCGGCGTCGCGCCCGGCTCAGTCGCCATCGGCGCGACGGTCTCGGGGCTCGTGGGGCTCGTCGCGGGCTCGATCCCGGATGGGTCGCGCGTGCTCGCGCCCGAGATCGAGTTCACCTCGACGCTGTTCCCGTTCATGGTCCAGCAGGCGCGCGGCGTGACGGTCCGCACCGTCCCCGCCGCCCGGCTCGCCGAGGCGATCGACGCGCGCACGGACGTCGTCGCGTTCAGCGCCGTGCAGATGTCGACCGGCGAGGTCGCCGACCTGGAGGCCGTCGCGACGGCCGCGCGCGTCCACGGCGCGCTCACCGTCCTCGACGCGACCCAGGCCTGCGGCTGGCTGCCGCTCGACGCGGGCCGCTTCGACTTCGTGGCCTGCGCCGCCTACAAGTGGCTGATGTCGCCGCGTGGGACGGCGTTCATGACGGTGGCCCCCGAGCGCCTCGCCGAGGTGGTCCCGGCCGCCGCGGGCTGGTACGCCGGGGAGGATGTCCATGCCTCCTACTTCGGCCCGCCGCTGCGCCTCGCACGCAACGCGCGCCGGCTCGACACCTCGCCGGCCTGGTTCTCGTGGGTCGGCGCGCAGCCCGCGCTCGAGCTGATCAATCGCATCGGCGTCGAGGCGATCCACGCGCACGACGTCGCCCTGGCCAACCGCTTCCGGGCCGGCCTCGGCCTGGCTCCCGGCGACTCGGCGATCGTCGCTTTCGACGAACCGGACGCGGCGCACCGCCTCGAGGCCGCCGGGATCCGCGCCGCCGTGCGGGGCGGGCGCTCGCGGACCTCGTGGCACGTCTACAACACAGAGCGCGACGTCGAGGCCGCGCTCGAGGCGCTCTCGGGCTGAAACGACCGGCGCCCGCTCGATGAGCGGGCGCCGGGTGCAGCTCCTCGGGTGTCGGGGTGAGCCTAGGCGCGCGACCCCTCCACGACCGGCTCGTGCTCGATCTTCGGCAGCCAGCTCAGCCGCTTGGGCAGCCACCAGTTGCGCTCGCCCAGGAGCTTCATCATCGCCGGCAGCAGGACCGCCCGCACCAGGGTGGCGTCGATCAGGATGGCGGCGCCGAGGCCGACGCCCAGCTGCTTCAGCTCCTGGTCGGAGCCGAGGGCGAAGGAGCCGAACACCGCGACCATCACCAGTGCGGCGCTCGTCACGACGCCCGCGGTGGTCTTGATGCCGTGGCTCACGGCCTCGTCGGTCTTCATCCCACGGTCGACCGCCTCGCGGACCCGGCTGAGGATGAACACGTGGTAGTCCATCGACAGGCCGAACAGGATCACGAACAGGAACAGCGGGAGCCAGGATGCGATGCCGCCGACCGACTGGAAGCCGAGCAGCTTCTCGCCGTGCCCGTCCTGGAAGACCAGGACCAGCACGCCGTAGGCCGCGCCGACCGACAGCAGGTTGAGGACGATCGCCTTGATCGGCACCACGATCGAGCGGAACGTGACCAACAGCAGCAGGAACGCCAGGCTGAGCACGAAGCCGAACACGATCGGCAAGTGCGACCTCATGACGTCCAGGAAGTCCTTCGAGCCGGCCGTCAGGCCCGTGACCGCGACCACGGCGTTCGGCAGCCTGCCGACCGTGGCCGGGACGACGTCCCCGCGCAGCACCTCCAGCGACCGGTTGGAGGCTGCGTCGGTGCCGGTGCCCTTGACCGAGAGCCCCAGGATGGCGACGGTCTTGTCAGGGCTGACCTCGACGCCCGAGGGCTCAGACAGCTCGCCGGTGGCGATCGCCTCGTCGTGCAGCTGTTTGATGGCCGTCTGGACCTCGGGCGCCGTGACGTCCTTGGCCTTGATGACGGTGGCCGCCTGCACGGCGCCGCCCGGGAACGCGGCCTGGATGCGGTCATATGTCTTCATGACCGCCAGGTCGCGGGAGTAGCCGTCGACGCCCGCGTCCTTGAACTGCAGCCCGAGGGCCGGGATCGAGAGGCCGACGAGGATGCCACCGGCGAGGATCACCGAGACGAGCGGCCGCTTGAGGACGCCGCTGAGGATCGCGCCCCACATACGGGACTCGCCGCCGCTGGCGTGGCGCCGCTTGGTGACCCACGGCACGCGACCCTTCTCGGTCCAGCCCTTCTGGCCGAGGAAGGAGAGCATCGCGGGCAGCGCGGTCAGCGAGCCGATCATCGCGACGGCGACGACGAGCATGGTGCCGACGCCGAACGAGGAGAAGACGCTGTTGCCCGACAGGAACATGCCGGCCATCGCCGTCATGACGGTGATGCCCGAGATCAGCACCGCGCGACCCGAGGTGGCGGCGGCGATCTCCAGCGCGGCCTCGGGCGAGCGGCCCTTGTCGCGCTCCTCCATCTCGCGGCGGAGGTAGAACATCGCGTAGTCGACGCCCACGGCGAGGCCGATGACCACGATGACCTGCTGGACCTGGGAGGAGAGCTCGTGCAGCTGGCTGACGGGCCCGAGCAGGCCGAGCGTGCCCAGGACGGCGGTGCCGCCGAGCAGGAGCGGGAGGCCGGCCGCGACGATCGCCCCGAACGCGACGAGCAGGATGACCAGCGTCAGCCCGTAGGAGACGAAATGGCCCTTCTGCCCGTCCTTCGCCTCCTGCGCCTTGAAGGCCTTGTCGGCCGACGCGTCGCCGAACGCCTCGACGCGGACGCCCGAATGCGCCTGCTGCGCAGCCGCCACGGCGGCGAGCGGCTTGTCGATGCGCGTCGTGTTCTTGTCGGCGTCGCCCGGCAGCGTGTAGTTGACGACCACGGAGCGGCCGTCCTTCGAGACGGTGTTGGCACGATCCTTGGCGTTGAGCGGGCTCTCGATGTCGGTGACGCCGTCGAGACGCTCGAGGCGGCTCACGACGTCCTTGACGGCGGCCGTGACCTGAGGATCACCGGCCCTGATCGAGCCCTTGCCCTGCACGAGGACCTGCTCGCCCGTCTGCTCCGGGAAGCCGGCGGCGTCGATGATCATCTCGCCGCGCCTGGAGTCGCCGTTGCCCGACGCGGAGTCCTTCAGCTCCTTCGTCCCGACGTTGCCGCCGAGGAAGGTGGCGAGGACGACGAAGAGGATCCATCCGAGGATGGCGATCTTGCGGTGCTGCGCGCTCCATCTGCCGGCGCGCGCGGCGAGGTTCCGTCGGGGCACGGGGACTCCTTGTCGGGGAAGGAAGTGCATGTCCGGGACACTCCCAACCGGTGACGGCCACGGGCAGGGGGGCACGCAGGGGTGTTGCCGAGGGCTGGCAGGCGTGGGCCCGGTACGGGTGACCCCACTGTCGGGCGGAACCCGATCGCGCGCGGACGTCTAGTACGAGTGGTGCTGGGCCGGCCACTGGCGGAACACGAACTGGTCGAACGAGCGCGTCGCGGCGACGCGGACGCCTTCGGCGAGCTGGTCCGCGAGCACGAGGAGATCGCATTCAGGACCGCCGTCCTCATCACGGGCAGCGCCGCCGAAAGCGGAGGAAGCGGCACAGGAGGGCTTCGTGAAGGCCTACCGCGGGCTGCGCCGCTTCCGGGCGGGCGAGCCGCTGCGGCCGCTCGGTCAGATAGACCCGTAAGCTCGGCGCCCGGAATGGCACGACTGATCGCGCTGCTTCGCGGCATCAACGTCGGAGGTCGTCGGCGGGTCGCGATGGCCGACCTGCGTGACCTGCTGACGGGACTCGGCTACGGCGACGTGCGCACGCTCCTGCAGAGCGGCAACATCGTCCTCGCCAGCGAGGCGTCCCCCGCACAGCTGGAGCGTGAGCTCGAGAAGCAGATTGCGGCCACCCTGGGTGTCGACACGCAGGTCATCGTCCGCACGCGCGACGAGATTGCCGCAGTGATCGAGCACAACCCGCTGGCCGACGTCGCCGACGACCCCAAGCGCTATCAGGTGTCCTTCCTGTCGGCCGAGCCGCATCGCGAGGTCGTGCGCGAGCTCGCCACCGTGGACGTCGCGCCGGAACTGGTCGCGATCAGGGGCCGTGAGATCTACGCCTGGCACCCCGAGGGCATTCAACGATCGCCGCTGGCCAAGCTGATCTCCGACCGGCGGCTGGGCGTAACGGCGACCGCCCGCAACTGGAACACCGTGACGAAGCTCCTCGCCATGGCCGACGAGTAGCTACGCGACCATGCCCGCGCCCACGGTGTCGTTCGTCGCCGGGTCGACGAGGATGAGCGCTCCGGTGGCGCGGCTCTCGAGGTAGGGATCGACGAGCAGCTCGGCGCCGGTGCGCAGCAACACGCGGGCGATGTCGTTGAGGGCGAGCGCGTCGGCGGGCGACCGCTCGAGCGTCTGGACGTCGAGGCGGTGCTCGATCGCCTCCAGCCGCGCCGGGACGGTCCGCGTGGTGTGCTTGAGCAGGTAGCGCGCACCGGGGCGGGCGGGCTGCTCGCCGAGCCAGCAGACCGTGGCGGAGAGCTCTCGTACGGCGACCGGCGGTGCCTCGGGCGCCGCCAGCAGGTCGCCGCGGCCCGCGTCGAGGTCGTCGGCGAGGGCCACGGCGACCGACATCGGCGCCCGGGCCTCTCGCTGCTCCCCGTCGGCGCCGTCGATGCGGGCGATCCGCGAGCGCGCGCCCGAGGGCAGGACGACGACCTCGTCGCCGGGACGCAGCGTCCCGCCGGCGATCTGGCCGGCGTAGAGGCGCTCGTCGGGACGCTCGGTCGGATGCGGGCGGATGACCCACTGCACCGGGAGCCGAACCGGCCGCTCCGCGAGCGACTGCGCGCGGGGGACGGTCTCGAGATGGGCGAGCAGCGGCTCCCCGCCGTACCAGGCCATGCGCCCGGAGCGCTGCACGACGTTGTCGCCGTGCAGCGCGCAGATGGGGATGAAGGTCACGCCGTGCAGGTCCAGTCGCGCCGACCAGTCCAGGAAGTCGCGCACGACGCCGTCGAAGGCATCCTCGCTCCAGTCAACGAGGTCCATCTTGTTCACGCAGACGGTGACTTGGCCCACGCCCAGCAGCCGCGCGATGGCGGCGTGACGGCGCGACTGCTCGGTCATCCCCTGCCGGGCATCGATGAGGATGAGCGCCAGCTCGGCGGTCGACGCGCCCGTGACCATGTTGCGCGTGTATTGCGCGTGGCCGGGGCAGTCGGCGATCAGGAAGCGCCGCCGGGGCGTCGCGAACGGGCGGTAGGCCACATCGATCGTGATGCCCTGCTCGCGCTCGGCGCGCAGGCCGTCGGTGAGCAGCGAAAGGTCGACGTGGCCGTCGCCGCGCCGCCGCGAGGTCGCCTCGACGTGCTCGAGCTGGTCGGCGAGCACCACCTTGGCGTCGTGCAGCAGCCGGCCGATCAGCGTCGACTTGCCGTCGTCCACCGAGCCAGCGGTCGCGAACCGCAGGAAGTCGACCATGGCCTAGAAGTAGCCCTCGCGCTTGCGGTCCTCCATCGCGGCGTCGCTCACGCGGTCGTCGGCGCGCGTCTCGCCGCGCTCGGTGATGCGCGTAGCGGCGATCTCGGCCACGACGGCGTCGAGCGTCGCGGCCTGGGAGCGCACCGCGCCCGTGCAGCTCATGTCGCCGACGGTCCGGTAGCGCACCGATGCGCTGAACGGGGCCTCGCCGTCGAGCGCCTGCGTGTAATCCGAGACGGCGTAGAGCATGCCGTCGCGCTGGAAGACGTCGCGCTCGTGGGCGAAGTAGATCGACGGGAGCTCGAGCCCCTCGGCGGCCACGTACTCCCAGACGTCGAGCTCGGTCCAGTTCGAGAGCGGGAACACGCGCACGTGCTCGCCGCGGTGGACGCGCCCGTTGTAGAGATTCCACAGCTCCGGGCGCTGGCGCCGCGGGTCCCACTGCCCGAAGTCGTCACGAAAGGAGAGGATGCGCTCCTTGGCCCGCGCACGCTCCTCGTCGCGGCGAGCGCCGCCGAAGGCCGCGTCGAAGCCGTGCTCGGCGATCGCGTCGAGCAGCGTCACGGTCTGCAAGCGGTTGCGCGAGGCGCGAGGGCCGCGCTCCTCCACGACTCGCGCGAGCTCGATCGACTTCTGCACCGAGGCCACGATCAGCTCCGTGCCCAGCTCGGCGACGCGGCGGTCGCGGAAGTCCAGCACCTCGGGGAAGTTGTGGCCCGTGTCGACGTGCATGAGCGGGAAGGGCAGCCGGGCGGGGCGGAACGCCTTCTCGGCCAACCGCAGCAGGACCGCGGAGTCCTTGCCGCCGCTGAAGAGCAGGACGGGGCGCTCGAGCTCGGCGGCCACCTCGCGGATGACGTGGATCGCCTCGGACTCGAGCATCGCGAGGTGCGAGAGCGGGCGCCCCGCCGGCGCGTCGCTCACGTGTGCAGGCCGCATTCGGTCTTCTCGTTGCCGGCCCAGCGTCCCGCACGGCCCGCTCCCGGGCGGGTGCAGTGCGTGCAGCCGATCGACTCGTAGCCGCGGTCGTGGAGCGGGTTGTAGGGCAGCTCGCGCTCGGCGATGCGTGCCCACAGCTGCGTCTCGGTCCAGTCGGCCAGCGGGTTGAGCTTCCACAGCCCGTGCCGCTCGTCCCACTCCAGCTTGCGCGAACCCGCGCGGGTGGGCGCCTGCTCGCGCCGCACGCCGGTGATCCAGGCATCGAGCCCGCTCAGCGCGCGGCTCAGGGGCTCCACCTTGCGCAGCGCGCAGCAGCGGTCGGGCGCGCGCGCCCACAGGGCCTCGCCGTGCTCCGCCGCCTGCTCGGCGAGCGTGGGGCCCGCGTAGGGCTCGATGCGCACGCCGTAGCGCTCCTCCACCCGTCGCCACGTCTCGTAGGTCTCGTCGAAGAGCACGCCCGTGTCGAGGGCGAAGACCCGCGCGCGCGGCTGCACCGTCAGCAGGAGGTCGAGCAGCACCGCCTCCTCCTTCTGGAACGAGCACGCGAGCGCGAGCCGCGGGTGGAAGCGCTCGACCGCCCAGGCCAGGAGCTCCTCCGCGCTCAGCGCCTCGGCGTCGGCGAGCGGGCCCGTCACGCGACGCCCCCCGCCGGCGCGGGCTCGGCCCGCCCGCCGATCCGCGGCCGCATGCGGTGGATTACGCTCAGACCGCGCATTCGCCTTCGCCCCGGATCACCTGGAACGGCGCCTTGCGGTTCCAGTCGATGAAGTGATTCATCGTCTCCAGGCCGAACTCCACCGGCATCGCCAGGTCGCGCACGGCGTCCTCGAAGGCTGTGGTCCCGACGCGCCCGGCGAAGGCGTTGAACTCCTCGCCCTCCTCGCGCTCGGCCTCGTACAAGCGGATCCAGCGCTCGACCGCCTCCGGGGCCCGCTTGGCGGGCAGCCGCACCTTCAGGCGCTGGCCGTAGACGATGTCGCCGCCCTCGTAGTTGCCGGCGATGTGCGCGACGTAGGCGGGGATCGTGTGCTCGCCGACCTTGATCGATGCGCCGTAGAACCCGATGTTGGCGATGTGGTGCTGGCTGCAGCCGTTGGGGCAGCCGCTCATCTTGATGTGGATGCGCCGCGTGAGCGGGTCGGTGATGTCCATCGCCGCCAGGCGCTCCCTCACGGCCTCGTTGAGCCCCATCGAGCTCGTGATCCCGAGCTTGCAGGAGTCGGTGCCCGGACACGAGACGACGTCGCCTATCTCCTCGGCGCCGGCGTCGCCGAGGTCGAGCCCGACGAGCTCGCGCCAGACCTCGTAGACCGACTCGGTGCGTACCCAACGCAGGAGGAGGTTCTGGTGGACGGTCGTGCGCACCCAGCCGCCGGAGTAGCGACGGGCGATGTCCGCCAGTGCGCGCAGCTGCTCGGGCGTGAGGTCGCCGCGCGGGACCGCCACCTGCACGGAGGCGAATCCCTCCTGGCGCTGCGGAGTGACGTTGGCCGCGCGGAAGCGCTCGAACCCGCTCGTGTCGCCGTTGGGCGACGCGTGCGCCGCGCGCACCGGCGGCGGCGCGGACGTCTCCTCGTCGACGTCCAGGCGCAGCCCGGCGACGTCGAAGTCGCGCTCTCCGACCCAGTCGCCCTCGAGCTCCTCCTCGACCTGGCTGCGCAGCTCGTCGATGCCGAACTTGTCGACGAAGACCTTCAGGCGGGCGCGAGCGCGGTTCGCGCGCAGCCACTCCTGGCGGTCGAAGATGCGAAAGACCGCCTCGGCCACCTTGAGGTACTCGCCGTCGTCGAGGCCGACGAACTCGTACAGCGTCGGCGCGACGCGGGGCATGATCGACGTGCCGCCCCCGACGCGCACCTCGACGCCCCGCTCGCCGTCGCGGTCGCGCGCGATGAAGGCGATGTCGTGGATGCCGGTCAGCGAGCGATCCGACGACGGCGAGCCCTCGAAGGCCGTCTTGACCTTGCGCGGCATGAGCTGCGTCGTGGGGTGGCGCACGAAGTAGCGCACGTAGGCGCCCGCGTAGGGCGTGAGATCGAAGAGCTCGTCCTCGGCGATGCCCGCCCACGGGTCGCCGGTGACGTTGCGCACGGTGTTGCCGCAGCCCTCGCGGCTCGACAGCCCGGCGTCGGACAGCTCGCGGATCAGCTTGGCGGCGTCCGGCAGCGGCACGTGGTGCATCTGGATGTTCTGCCGCGTCGTGATGTGGCCCTTCTTCAGCGGCACGTACTTCTCGATGACGTCGGCGAAGGCCTCGAGCTGGTCGGGGGTGACACCGCCCATCGGCAGCTTCACGCGGATCATCTGCACGTCGGCCTGGCGCTGGCCATAGACGCCCTGCTTGAGGCGGAAGCCGATGAACTCGGTCTCGGGGATCTGGCCGTCGAGGAAGCGCGTCGACTCGGTGTCGAAGTCGTCGAACTCGCGCTCGAGGATCGGGATGACGTGCCCGGGCACGTTCTCGTGGACCTCGGGGTTGGCGAGCGAGCCCCTGCGCCCGTTCGCGTGGACCTGCGGCTCGGTGGCGTGACCGGCTGATGGCTCCATGGAACGTCTTTCTCCAGTCGAGGCGTTCGAGCGAGCACGGCCTTCTCGAGGCCGTGCTCACGCGAGCGAGCTCCTTCGCGTTCGAAAAGAGAAGAGTATAAACCCGATCAAGTTTATGCCAATATGCCCGCCCATGACTCTCCGCCGCCTCCTCCTCCGCCTCGCCCTCCTCGCCGTTCCGCTGGCGCTCGCGGACTGTGGCGGGCCGGGTGGGGGCGCCGGCACGGGGAAGCTCTCGCTCGTCGCCTACTCGACCCCCAAGGAGGCCTACGAGGAGCTGATCCCCGCCTTTAAGCGCACCGCCGCGGGC
>DASQFQ010000327.1:0-4626 GCA_035633075.1 Solirubrobacteraceae bacterium
GCCGTCGCGGTCGCCGAGACGGACGTTGTCGCCCATGCCGATCTCGTCGCCGTAGTAGATGATCGGGCTCCCGGGCAGGGTGAGGAGCAGACAGTTCAGCAGCTCGACGCGCCGCCGGTCGTTGTCGAGCAACGGGGCCAGGCGTCGCCGGAGTCCCAAGTTCAGCGTCATGTCGGGATCGCGCGCGTACGCGTAGTACATGCACGCGCGCTCCTCGTTGGTGACCATCTCGAGGGTCAGCTCGTCGTGGTTGCGCAGGAACAGGCCCCATTGGCAGTTCTGCGGGATGGCGGGCGTCTGGGCGAGGATCTCGTAGATGGGCGTCGACTCCTCACGGCGCATGGACATGAACATGCGCGGCATGACGGGGAAGTGGAACGCCATGTGACACTCGTCGCCGCCGCCGAAGTACTGCACGACGTCCGCGGGCCACTGGTTGGCCTCGGCCAGCAGGACGCGATCGGGGTAGTGCGCGTCGACCTCGGCGCGCACCCGCCTGAGGTACTCGTGGGTCTCGGGCAGGTTCTCGCAGTTGGTGCCCTCGCGCTCGAAGAGGTAGGGGACCGCGTCGAGCCGGAAGCCGTCCAGGCCGATGTCGAGCCAGAAGCGCAGGACCTCGAGCATGGCCTCGCGGACCTCCGGGTTGTCGTAGTTGAGGTCGGGCTGGTGGGAGAAGAAGCGGTGCCAGTAGTACGCGCCCGCGGTGTCGTCCCACCTCCAGTTCGAGCTCTCCGCGTCGACGAAGATGATCCGCGCGTCCTCGTAGCGGTGCACGGTGTCCGACCACACGTACCAGTCGCGCCTGGGGCTGTCGTGGCTCGAGCGCGCCTCCTGGAACCACGGGTGGTCGGAGGAGGTGTGGTTCATGACCAGGTCGGCGATCACCCGGATGCCGCGCTGGTGGGCGGCCTCGATGAAGTCGCGCACGTCGTCGACCTGGCCGTAGTCGGGGTGGATGGAGAAGAAGTCGGAGATGTCGTAGCCGCCGTCGCGCAGCGGCGAGCGGTAGAAGGGCAGCAGCCAGATGCAGTCGACGCCGAGCCACTGCAGATAGTCCAGCTTCTCGGTCATCCCGCGGAAGTCGCCCGAGCCGTCGCCGTTGGCGTCGAAGAACCCGCGGATGTGGATCTCGTAGAAGACCGCGGTCTTGAACCACAGCGGCTCGGCCTCGAACCAGTGGCCGGGGTCGCTGGCGCGGGGATCCTTCACGACTCGACGCGCATGACGTGGGCCTGGCGCTCGCCGGGGTCCAGGCGGACGTAGTTGGCGCCGATCCGCCAGTCGTGATGCTCGCCGGTCAGCAGATCGTGGGCGGCGAAGGCCGGCGGCAGGCCGAGGTGGGCCGGGATCACCGCCGCGCCCTCCTGCGAATGCTGGGGATCGAGGTTGACGACGCAGACGATCGTGTTGCCCGGGGCGTGCTTGGCGTAAGCGATCAGCGCCTCGTTGTAGGACTCGAGGAAGGTCACGTTCTCGAGTCGCTGCAGCGCAGGGTTCTCGCGGCGCACCTCGTTGATGCGGCGCACGAGCCCCAGCAGCGGGCCGTCGAGCACGCGGCGCCTGGCCTCGAACTTCTCGGAGTCCAGGTATTCCTCCGAGCCCTCGCGGGCCGGCACGTTCTCGAAGTGCTCAAAGCCCGAGTAGATCCCGTAGCTGGGGCTGAGCGTGGCGGCGAGCACGAGGCGGGCCACGAAGGCCGGCGGCCCGCCGTGCTGGAGGTAGGCGTGCAGGATGTCGGGCGTGTTGACGAAGAAGTTGGGCCGGAAGTAGTCGGCCTCGCCGGTGTGGGCGAGCTCGGAGACGTACTCCGAGAGCTCCCAGCGCGAGTTCTTCCAGGTGAAGTAGGTGTAGGACTGGTTGAAGCCGAGCTTGGCAAGGTGGCGCATGACCGCGCGGCGCGTGATGGCCTCGGCGAGGAAGACGATGTCGCGGTCGACGGCGTGGACCTCGGCGATCAGCCATTCCCAGAATCCGAACGGCTTGGTGTGCGGGTTGTCGACCCGGAAGACCTTCACGCCGCACTCGACCCAGTGCAGGGTGATCCGGCGCAGCTCTTCCCACAGCGCCTTCCATTCGGGCGTGTCCCAGTTGACGTTGTAGATGTCCTGGTAGCGCTTGGGCGGGTTCTCGGCGTACTTCAGGGTCCCGTCGGGACGGTGGTGGAACCACTCGGGGTGCTCGGTGAGCCACGGATGGTCGGCCGAGCACTGGATGGCGAGGTCGATCGCGACGTCGATGTTGAGCTCGCACGCGGCGGCGCACAGGTCGCGCAGGTCCTGCTCGGTGCCCAGCTCGGGGTGCACGGCGTCGTGGCCGCCCTCCTCGGCGCCGATCGCCCACGGCGAGCCGGGGTCCTTCGGCCCGGCCTTCAGCGCGTTGTTGGCGCCCTTGCGGTTCTTGCGGCCGATCGGGTGGATGGGCGGGAGGTAGAGGACGTCGAAGCCCAGGTCGGCGAGCGCGGGGAGCTGGGATCGCACGCCCTTCAGGCCGCCCCAGGAGCGCGGGAACAGCTCGTACCACGTCGAGAAGCGCGCGCGCGCGCGGTCGACGTCGAGCGCGAGCGGCTCGGGCAGGGCCGCCACCCCGTGGCGCTCGGCCGCGCGCTCCATGGCCGCGAAGAGCTCGGGGGCGAGGGCGGAGTCGTGGCGCACGGCCTCCGGCGCGCCGGCGTTGCGCAGGGTGGCCAGCGCCTGCTCGATCACGCGGCGGTCGCCGGCGGCGCGGGCGCGGCCGGCCGCCTGCTCGAGCAGGACCTCGCCTTCGGAGAGCTCTCCGGCGAGGTCATGCTTGCCGGCGTCGATCTTGCGCCGCAACTCGTCGCGCCAGGTGGCGAACACGTCGCTCCACGCCTCGACGGTGAACTGCCAGCGCCCGATCGTCTCGACCGGGAACTCCCCGGCCCAGCGGACGCCGTTGACCTCGGCGTCGAGCGGGCGCATGGGCGCCTCCAGCCAGCGGCGGCCGCCCGGCGCCCGGTAGCGCACGACCGCACGCAGAACCTCGTGCCCGTCGCGGAACACGTCGGCCGTCACGCTCACCGTGTCCCCCACGCAGCGCTTCGCGGGGAAGCGACCGCCGTCGACGGCGGGCGCGGGATACTGGATGTGAATCCGCTTGGGCGCCTCGCTGGATCTGGGTACCGGCATCTGAGCGCGCAGTATCCCGGCGCGCCCACGCAAACGTCTCGTGATCGACCTTCCCCGCTCGAGCGGCGTCCAGCTGCACCCCACCTCGCTGCCCGGCGGCCGTCTGGGGCCGCAGGCCTACGCGTGGGCGGACTGGCTCGCGCACGCCGGCCAGGCGTGGTGGCAGATGCTCCCGCTGGGCCCGCCCGACCGCCACCGCTCGCCCTACAAGGCGAGGTCGGCCTTCGCCGCCTGGCCGGGTCTGCTCTCCGAGCCGCGGGCGCGCGTCTCGCAGTCCGACGAGCTCGACTTCCGCGAGCGCAACGCGTTCTGGGTCTCCGACTGGGAGCGCTTCGCCGGGCGCGGCGCGATCGCCGACCAGGTGCGCTTCGATCGCGAATGGGCGGCCCTGCGCCGCCACGCTGCCGAGCGCGGGGTGCGCATCATCGGCGACGTCCCGATCTACGTCGCCCCTCAGAGCGCCGACCACCGAGCCCACCCGGAGATATTCCAGACGGGCGCCGTGGCGGGGACCCCGCCCGACGCCTACACCGACAAGGGGCAGCTATGGGGCAACCCGCTCTATGACTGGCCGGCGCTGCGGCATCGGGGCTACCGCTGGTGGACCGAGCGCCTGCGCCGCACCTTCGAGCTCTTCGACCTCGCCCGCGTCGACCACTTCCGCGGATTCGTCGCCTACTGGGCGGTGCCGCGGGGCTCGCGCCACGCGCTGAACGGGCGCTGGAGGCGGGGGCCGGGGCGCGCCGTGTTCGATGCCGCGGTCCGGGCGCTTGGACGCGAGCTGCCGCTGATCGCCGAGGACCTCGGGGTGATCACCCCGGCCGTGGAGCGCCTGCGCGACTCGCTCGGGCTGCCCGGCATGGTCGTGCTGCAGTTCGGCTTCGACCCCGAGGACCCGCACGGCCCCCACCGGCCAGAGAACCACGTCGAGGAGCGCGTCGTCTACACGGGCACCCACGACCACGACACCGTGCGCGGCTGGTACGAGAGCCTCGAGCCCGAGCGGCGGGCACTGGTCGTCGCGGAGATCTCGCGCGCGGGCGTCGCCGAGCGCGAGCCGTGGTGGTCGCTGATCCGCCTCGCGTTCGCCTCCCCCGCGCGGGTGGCGATGGTCCAGGCCCAGGACGTGCTCGGCCTCGGGAGCGAGGCGCGCATGAACGTGCCCGGCACGACGGGGCGCAGCTGGCGCTGGCAACTCGAGCGGCTGCCGGGCGCGGATCTGGCGAAGCGGCTCCGGGAGGCGAGCGCCGAGGCGGGGCGCATCTAGACTCCCCGCCCGCATGGCCGCGCCCCCCACATCCCGCGACGTCGTCGACGTCAACCGCCGCTACCACGACGTCGCGGCGCACGACTACGACGCCAAGTGGGGGATCGACTACGGCGCGGTCGGCGGCGCGCAGGTGCTGGGGAAGCTCACGAAGCTGCTCGGGGCGCACCCCGGGCCCTACGCGCGCTCGCTCGAGATCGGCGCGGGCACCGG
>DASQFQ010000328.1:0-15957 GCA_035633075.1 Solirubrobacteraceae bacterium
GGGGTCTCGATCAAGGAGCTGATGCGCCGGACGGGGCTGGCGCGCAACACGATCCGGGTGGCGTTGCGCTCGCCGGAGCCGCCCGTGTTTCATTGTCCTGAGCGGTCGTCGAAGCTCGACCCGTTCAAGGAGGAGATCCACGAGCTGCTGCGTGGCGACGGGCGGATGCCGGGGGTGCGGGTCCGCGAGCTGATCGAGCCGCTGGGGTTTGACGGCGGCAAGACGATCGTCGATGACTACTTGCGCGAGGTGCGGCCGTTGTTCACGAAGGCGCGCACGCATCAGCGCACGATCTACCGCCCCGGCGAGGTCTGCCAGTGGGATTTGTGGGAGCCGTCTGAGCTGGTGCCGGTCGGGCACGGCCAGAGCAGGCGGGCGTGGGTCGTCGTCTCGTGTCTGGGCTACTCGCGCGCGGGCGCCGGCGCGCTGATCTTCAGCAAGGAAGCAGCGGACGTGCTCTGGGGGATGGGCCGCTGCCTGTGGTCGTTGGGCGCGCTGCCCGAGCTGCTGGTCTGGGATCGCGAGGGCTGCCTGCATGCCGGCGGGGGCCGCCCGACCGACGTCTACGCGGGCTTCTGCGGGCGGCTACCGGTCGACTGGTATTTCTGCGAGCCGGGGGACGCACCGGCGAAGGGCTGTGTCGAGCGCCTGCAGGGCTACGTGGAGACGAACTTCGAGCCGGGCCGGCGGTTCGCGAATGAGCTTGACTTCCAGTTGCAGCTCGACGCGTGGTTCGAGAAGGCCAACGTGCGCACGCACAAGACGCTGCGCGCGCGCCCGATCGACCGGCTCGTCGAGGAGCGCGCGGTGATGCGGGCGCTGCCCGCCCGCGAGCCCGACGTCGATCGCCGCTGGGTGACCCGGGTGCCGCCCGATCCCCATCTGCGCTTTGACACCAACGACTACTCGCTCGATCCGAACCTCGTCGGGCGCCGCGTCGAGGTCCGCGCTAGCCAGCGCGAGATCGTCGCGGTCGCGTTGGACACCGCCGAGCTCGCGTGCCGCCACGAGCGGTCGTTCGCGAAGAACCGCACGATCACCGCATTCGAGCACGCCCGCGCGCTGCGCGAGCGCCGCGGCGAGCCTGAGCCCGAGCTGCTGGTCGAGCAGCGTCCGCTCGAGCGCTACGACGAGCTGATCGCATGAGCGCCAGCTCGGAGCTTGCGCACCTGTTCCGGGCGCTGAAGGCGCCGGCGGCAGCGCGAGCGTTGCCCAAGCTCGCCGAGCGCGCCCGCTCAGAGGAGTGGAGCTATGAGCGCTTCGCGCAGGCGCTGCTCTCGACCGAGCAGTCCAGTCGCGAGGCGCACGGCGGCGAGGGGCGCATCCGCTCAGCGCGGTTCCCGGCGCGCAAGACCCTGGAAGAGTTCGACTTCACCTTCCAGCGCTCGGTCAAAAAGCAGGTGATCGAGCATCTCGGGCAGCTCGACTTCCTGCACGAGCGCTCCAACATTGTCGCGTTGGGCCCGCCCGGGACCGGGAAAACACATCTGGCTGTGGCGCTGGGGATCCGTGCCTGCCTTGCCGGCCAGCGCGTGATCTTCCGCACCGCGACCGAATGGGTCGCGCTGCTCGCCGACGCCCAGCGCCACGGCCACCTCGACGACGAGCTGCGCCGACTGGAGCGCTACCCGCTGCTGATCTGTGACGAGGTCGGCTACATCCCGTTCGATCCCCAAGCCGCGAACCTGATGTTCATGCTCGTCAGCCGCCGCTACGAGCGCGCGAGCCTGATCGTCACGAGCAACAAGCCGTTCAGCGCGTGGGGCGAGATCTTCGGCGACGACGCAACCGCCGCCGCGATGATCGACCGGCTCGTCCACCACGCCGAGATCCTCTCCCTCAAAGGCGACTCCTACCGCCTCAAGGACCACGACCTCGGCGCCCGCCCCGCCCCCAAGAGCCTCCAAACGGCCTGACCGATCCCCTTCGGCGCCCCCGCCGAGGGCCTCAGAACGCCCGAGAACGCGCCCACCCCGAACGCCCAAGCCCGAAAACCGCCCAAACGGCCCCCCGCGCCGACCACGCCGACGGGCGGCAGCTCGCTCCGCTCGGCGCTACGCGCCTTCGCTCCGCGAGCAGCCGCCACCCACCAGGGGTCAATTCTCAACCGGCGCTACAGGGTCAATTCTCAACCGGCCTTGACATCCGTCGCGTGAAAGCGAGAGCGTTGGCGCAGAACAGCGAGGCCTCGATTCGCCTGAGAGCATGCGGCGCACGCCGCACATGAGGCCACAGCGACCAAAAACCATCTTCGGGCGGGTGGCCGTGGGAGGGCTCACCCCGTGCCAGTCGCGTCAGCGATGGCACGGGAGGGGCCCACGGACAGGACCCGCCCGCCACACGGCCGATCCTTCGCCCGAAGGTCGCTTCGCAGGAACTTCCGAGCGGCCTGCCCTAGAACCCGCGGCGCTCGCGGGCGCTGATGACGCGCGGATCGCGCCCGTCCGCGTGCCGCGACACCCACATCGCGTGCCCCACCCAGAGGATCGCCATCACGCCCACCACGACGGAGATCCCGATCGCCTCGCCCGGCGAGAAGGCTCCGAGGGCGACGAAGAAGGCGAACAGGACGACGAGGGAGAGCAGCAGGATCCAGAAGCTCTCCCTCATGGCGGCCCAGATACGGGCGATGCGTGGGGACACGACTTCCTCCTTCCTCGGCTCGTCAGGACTCTACGAAATAGCGCCCCGTCTCGCCACCCGAGAGCCACCGCGTCGTCACGGTCTTCTTGCGTGTGTAGAACTCGACCGCGTCGGGGCCATGGGCGTGCAGGTCGCCGAGGAAGGAGTCCTTCCAGCCCGAGAAGGGGAAGAAGGCGACCGGCGCCGCCACCCCGATGTTGACTCCCACCATCCCCACCTCGACGTCGTGGCGGAACCGCCGCACGGCGGCCCCGGACTCGGTGAAGATCGAGACCCCGTTTCCGTAGCGGGAGCGGTTCACGACGCCGATGGCATCCTCGAGGCTCTCCGCGCGCACCATGGCCAGCACGGGACCGAACACCTCGTCGCGCCACACCTCCATGTCCGGCGTCACGCCGTCGAGGATGGTCGGGCCCACGAAGGCGTCGCCCGCGCCCGGTGCCTCGCGCCCGTCGAGCACCAGCTCGGCGCCCTCCTGCACCGCCCGGTCGAGGTAGCCGCGCACGCGCTCGCACGCGGTCGGCGAGACCAGCGGGCCGACGTCAACGCCCTCCTCGAGCCCGTCGCCCACGCGCAGGGAGCCCGCCTCCTCGCGCAGCGCGTCGCGCAGGCGGTCGTGGGCCTCCCCCACCGCGACCACCACGGAGCCGGCCATGCAGCGCTGGCCGGCCGCCCCGAAGGCCGAGCCGAGGATCCCGGCCACCGTCTTGTCGAGCACGGCGTCCGGCATGACGACCATGTGGTTCTTGGCGCCGCCCAGCGCCTGCACCCGCTTGCCGGACGCGGCCGCGCGCGAGTAGACGTGGCGGGCGACCTTCGCGGAGCCGACGAAGGAGACGGCGTCGATGCCCGGGTGGTCGAGGATGGCGTCGACCACCGCGGGGCCGCCGTTGACGAGGTTGACCACGCCGGGCGGAAGGTCGACCTCGTCGAGCACCTCGAACGCGAGCGACTGGGTAAGCGGGACCTGCTCGGAGGGCTTGAGCACGAACGTGTTCCCGCATGCGATCGCGAACGGCAGGAACCAGAACGGCACCATCGCGGGGAAGTTGAAGGGGACGATCGCCGCGCACACGCCGACGGGCTGGCGCACGGTCTCGCAGTCGACGTTGCGGGCGACGTCCTCGATGATGCGTCCCTGCATGGTCGTCGGCACCGCGCACGCGGTCTCGACCATCTCGATCATCCGCCCCACCTCGGCACGGGCGTCGGGCAGGGTCTTGCCCATCTCGGTGGTGACCGAGCGCGCGAGCTCCTCGCGCCGCGCCTCGAGCTTCTCGCGCAGCACGAACAGCCGCCGCGCGCGCTCGGGCACGGCGACCGCCCGCCACGCGGGCAGCGCGTCGCGCGCCGCGCCCACCGCGGCGTCGAGCTCGGCGGGGGTGGAGAGCGGCACCCGGGCGAGCACCTCGCCCGTGGCGGGGTTCGTCACGTCGAGAAGCTCGTCGGTCGACGATGGGGTCCAGCGCCCGCCCACGTAGTTGTCGAGGACGCGCGTCGCGGTGTCGGTGGTGGTGGCCATGGGATGAAGTTACCCGCGCACGACGAGGAACGTGCCTCCGGCGAGCAGCAGGAGTCCGAGCACCTTGGCCCCGTTGATCGGGTCGCGCTCGACGCCGAGCCACCCGTAGTGGTCCACGACGACCGACATGGCGAGCTGGCCGGCGATCGTCGCCGCCGTCACGCCACCCGCGCCCAGCGTGCGCACGGTCACCAGCACGGCGGTCACGTAGGCGGCCCCGAGCAATCCCCCGAGCAGGTACTCCCACGGCAGGCCGCGCACCTGGGCGATCTGCCCGAAGCCGCCGCGGGCCAGCCCCGCGAGCGCCGCAAGCGCCACCGTCCCGACGGCGAAGGCGACGAACGCGCTCTGGAAGGTGCCGACCGAGTGCCCCAGGCGCGAGTTGATCGGCGCCTGCAGCGCGATCAGGCCGCCCACCACGGCGGTCAGGAGGACGGCTGCGCTCCGGTCCATCCCTACTTGGCGCCGAGCCAGTTCGGCCCGACCCCCGCCTCGACGGTGAGCGGGGGATCGATCCGGGCTGCGCCGACCATCTCGGCGCACACGATCTCCGTGGCGCGCTCCGCCTCCTCCGCGGGTCCCTCGAACAGCAGCTCGTCGTGGATCTGCAGGATGGTGCGCGTGCTCAGCCCGGCGCCGGCGAGCGCGTCGTGGCAGCGGACCATCGCCACCTTGATGATGTCGGCCGCGGTGCCCTGGATGATCGAGTTGACGGCCAGGCGCTCGCCGAGCTTGCGCGTCGCCCACTGGCGGGCACGGATCTCGGGGATCTGACGCCGTCGCCCGAACAGCGTGGAGACGTAGCCGTGCTCCTCGGCCTGCGTGACGGCGTCGGCCATGAACTGCGCGACCGCGGGGAAGCGCGCGAGGTAGCGGTCGATGAACTCCTGGGCCTCCTCCTGCTCGATCTGCAGGCGATCGGCGAGGCCGAAGGCCGACAGGCCGTAGACGATCCCGTAGTTGACCATCTTGGCCTTGGAGCGCATGCCCACCGTGAGCTGGTCGGGCGCGGTGTCGAAGACGGCCGCGGCGGTCTCGGTGTGCACGTCCTCGCCGCGCTCGAAGATGTCCTTGAGCACCTGCTCCCCCGCGATGTGCGCGAGCACGCGCAGCTCGACCTGCGAGTAGTCGACCGAGAGCAGGACGTTCCCGGGCTCGGCGACGAAGCAGGCGCGGATCTCGCGGCCGGTCTCGGTCCGGATGGGGATGTTCTGCAGGTTCGGGTTGATCGACGCGAGCCGGCCCGTGGTGGTGCTGGTCTGCAGGAAGGTCGTGTGCAGCCGCCCGTCCTCGCCGATCCAGGCGGGCAGCGCGTCGAGGTAGGTCTGGGCGAGCTTGGACAGCTCCCGGAAGCGCTCGATCCTGGGGATGATCGGATGCTCGTCGCGGATCGCCTGCAGCACCCGCGCGTCGGTCGAGAACCCGGTCTTGCCGCGGCGCTTGCGCGACAGCTCGAGCTTCTCGAAGAGGATGTGGCCGAGCTGCTGCGGCGAGCCGATGACGAACTCCTCGTCCGCCAGCTCCCAGATCTCGCGCTCGAGCTGCGCCGCGTCGGCGCGGATGCGGCCGGCCACCTCCTCGAGGCGTACCGTGTCGAGCTTGATGCCGATGCGCTCGGTCTCGCGCAGGACGTGCACGAGCGGCAGCTCGATCTCCGTCAGCAGGTCGATCAGGCCGCGCTCGTGGAGCTGGGCCGCCTGGCGCTCGGCGAGCTCGTGGACCAGGACGGCGCGCGCGGCCTGGAGGTCGTCGGCCTCGACGGCGAGGCCGCGCTCCTCGCACAGCTCGTCGAGCGGGTAGCCGCGCCGCGCGGGGTCGAGCAGGTAGGCGGCGACCTCGGTGTCGAAGGCGAGCGTGCGCGGCACGTCGCCGAGCGCCTTGGCGTCGTGGGCGACGACCTTGCGCTCGCCGACCGCCGCGACGAGCTCTCGCGGTGATTCGCACTCACCGGCGAGCGCGTGGGGCCCGCCGGCGTAGGCGCCCCACGCGTAGCGCTCCTCGCGCGGGATCAGCTCGCCCTCCGGCGTCTCGGGCGCGACGACGACGAGCGCGATGGTCTCGCCCGCGAGCGTGGCGAGGTCCGTCGGCCGCGCGCGCTTGACCGGCACGGTGCGCGTGTCGACGGCCTCCGGGCGCGGGATCGCCTCGACCTCCGCCATCGCGAGCGCCTCCTCGAGGCGGCGCAGCGGGTCGCGCAGCTCCCAGTCGCGGAACACCGTGCGCAGCTCGGCGCGGTCGGGCTTGCGCGAGAGCTCGGCCTCGAGGTCGATGTCCACCGGGACGTCGCGCACCATGGTCGCGAGCTGCTTTGACACGCGCGCGTCCTCGGCGTGCTCGACGAGGTTCAGCTTGCGCTTGGCTCCGGAGATCTCGTCCACGCTGGCGAGCACGGACTCGAGGTCGCCGAAGCGCTGGAGCAGCTCGGCCGCGGTCTTGTCGCCGATGCCCGGGACGCCGGGGATGTTGTCGGAGGTGTCGCCCTTGAGGCCGATGAAGTCGGGGATCTTCTCCGGCGGGATCCCGTATCGGTCGATGACCCCCTGCCGGTCGTAGACCTTCGTGTCGGTGATCCCCCGCGAGGTCGTCATGATCCGCACGCCGTCGCCCACCAGCTGATAGGCGTCCCGATCGCCCGTCACCACCATGACGGGGATCCCGCGCTGCTTGGCCTGCTCGGTGAGCGCCGCGATCACGTCGTCGGCCTCGAAGCCCTCCACAGAGACGTTGCGGTAGCCGAAGGCCTCGACCAGGGGGCGCAGGTGGGGCCACTGGAGCTTGAGCAGGTCGGGTCGGCTGGTCCGCTGGGCCTTGTAGTCCACGCTGATCTCCTTGCGGCCCGACATGCCCGCGTCCCACACCACGACGGTCGGTACCTCGCCGTGCTCGGTGAGGATCTTCACGAGCATCGAGGCGAAGCCGAAGATCGCGTTGGTGGGGCGCCCGTCGGAGGTGGCGATCGACTCCGGCAGGGCGAAGAAAGCCCGGTACGCGAGCGAGTTCCCGTCGATCAGGAACAGCTCGCGCGGGGGGTCTCCGTTGCGATCGGCCATCGGTCCAGGACACTCTATGCCGCCCATCGCTAGGCTGGTCGCCCTCGATGAGCTCCGAGAGCCCGCAGCCCGACACCGAGCCGACGTCGACCGACATCGCGCCCGGCGAGGGCCCCGTGTCCGGAGAGTTCGCCCTGGCGGAGGGCGACGCATCGGCGCCCGTCACGCCCGCCGAGCCCGCTCCGCCGGTCGAGCCAGTGACCACCGAGCACGCCCCCACCGCGGAGCCCCAGACGGCCACCGAGCACGCCCCCACCGCGAAGCAGCGGCCCCAGCAGCAGCGACGGCGGCGGCGTCCGTCTGCGGCCGACCGCCACCGGCGGGCGTTCTACGCGCGGCTGACCGAGGTCCGCAAGCAGGGTGACTCGCCGTCGCCGCATGCCGAAGCGGGCGAGGGCGAGGCTGCCCAGCCGGCCGAGGCGGGGACCGAGGCCCCAGTGGAGGCGCCCGCCGCGGAGGCGACCGCGGCCGAGGAGTCGGCGCCGGGGGTCGCCGAGCAGCCGGCCCAGGCGGGCGACCCGAAGGCGGGCCGCTCCCAGGCGCGGCTCGTCGCGGCGGTGGAGCGCGTGGGCGGGTCCGACGTCGTGCGCGACGCGCTCAGCCCCCAGCGGCGCGAGGATGGCCAGAACCAGAAGTGGTCCGCAGTGTGCTGTGACCGAGCGGTCGGGCTCAAGCCCGGCGACCCCGTCTTCCAGGCCTGGGTACGGCTGGCCTCCACGCCGGTGCGCGACGTCAAGTCCGTCGCCGTGCCGCCGCGCGAGGACCGGCAGCGCCGCGGAGGGCGACACAACGACGAGCGCGGCCGCGACCGCCAGGATCGCCCGTCGCGCGGGAGCGCCTCCGGCGGCGATGTGGCGGCGCTGGGGCGCGACGGCTCCTTCCGGCCCACCGTCCGCATCATCGGGCTCGAGGACGCGGAGGCCTCCAAGCGCGAGCGCGAGGAGAGCCGCCGCGCGGAGCGCGACGCCAAACGCCAGGCCGAGGCCGAGAGGCTCGCCCGCCTCGGGTACTGACGCCCGTGCCCGGCACGACCTCGGCGCAGTACTCCCTCACGATCCGCGTCGAGATCGAGCACCGGCCGGGCATGCTCGGCCGGGTCGCGAGCGCCATCGGGGAGGCCGGCGGCACGATCGGCTCGGTGGACCTCGTCTCGCTCGACAGCGGGCACACGCTGCGCGACATCGACGTCGACACCGCGGGCGACGAGCACGGGCGCCAGATCGTCGCCGCGATCGACGCGGTGGAGGGCGCCCAGGTCCTCGACTCCACCGACCGCACGCTGCGTATGCACGTCGGCGGCAAGATCGAGCTGCGCAACAAGCACCAGCTCAAGTCGCGCGACGACCTCTCGATGGCCTACACGCCCGGCGTCGCCCGCGTCTGCAAGGCCATCCACGAGGATCGCGACAGGGCCTTCCAGTACACGATGAAGCGAAACACGGTGGCGGTCGTGTCCGACGGCTCTGCGGTCCTCGGCCTCGGCGACATCGGGCCCGAGGCCGCCATGCCCGTGATGGAGGGCAAGGCGATGCTCTTCAAGGAGTTCGCCGGCGTGGACGCGTTCCCGATCTGCCTCGCCACCAACGACCCCGACGCCATCGTCGCGACCGTGGAGGCGATCGCCCCGGGCTTCGGCGGCATCAACCTCGAGGACATCTCGGCTCCGCGCTGCTTCGACATCGAGGAGCGCCTGAAGGCCTCGCTCGACATCCCGGTCTTCCATGACGACCAGCACGGCACCGCTGTGGTCGTGCTCGCGGCGCTGCTGAACGCCATCAGGATCACCGGCAGGCGACTCGAGGACCTCGACGTGCTGATCGTCGGCCTCGGCGCCGCGGGCGTCGCGGTCGCCAAGATCCTGCTGGCGGCGGGGGTGACCCGCATCATCGGATGCGACTCCCGGGGCGCCCTGCACACCGAGCGTGAGGACTACGTGGACGGCTCGATGCCGCCGATCAAGCACTGGTTCGCCGAGTCCACCAATCCCGAGCGGCGCGCCGGGGCACCCGCCGATGTCATCGCGGGCGCGGACCTCTTCGTCGGCCTCTCGGGGCCGGGCGCCATGCCCGCCGAGGCACTGGCGAACATGAACGACGACGCGATGGTGTTCGCGATGGCCAACCCCACGCCGGAGGTCACGCCGGATGAGGCGGCGCCCTACGCACGCATCATCGCCACCGGGCGGTCCGACTACCCCAACCAGATCAACAACGTGCTGTGCTTCCCCGGGATCTTCCGCGGCGCCCTCGACGTCCGCGCGCGCGAGATCACCGAGGAGATGAAGATGGCCGCCGCGCGCGGCATCGCCGAGATCGTGGGAGAGGACGAGCTGCGCGAGGACTACATCATCCCCTCGGTCTTCAACCGCGGCGTCGCCGACGCGGTGGCCGCGGCGGTGGCCGACGAGGCCAAGCGCCAGGGCACGGCCACCGTGGAGGGCGACGAGGTCGGATACACGCCCGGCGACACCGAGAGCTTCCGCGCGGTCGAGTAGCGAGCGGCGAGATGCGGGTCACGGTGACGGGTGCAACCGGGCTGATCGGCTCGAGGCTGATCGCGGGCCTGAAGCGGCGCGGAGCCGACGTCACCGTGCTTTCGCGCGACCCCGGCCGGGCGCGTGCGTCGCTCTCCGTCGAGGCCGCGGCCTGGGACGCCGATCGCGAGCCCGCCCCCGCACACGCGCTCGCCGGGCGCGACGCCGTGGTCCACCTGGCGGGCGAGCCCGTGGCGCAGCGCTGGACCTCCGGCGCCAAGGAGCGGATCCGCGGCTCGCGCGAGCTCGGCACCCGCAACCTGGTGGAGGGCCTGCGCGAGGCCGAGCCGCGCCCCGCGGCGCTCGTTTCCTCCTCGGCCGTCGGCTACTACGGCCCGCACGGTGACGAGGTGCTCGACGAGCAGGCCGCGCCCGGGAGCGACTTCCTCGCCGAGGTCACCCGCGTCTGGGAGCGCGAGGCCGACCGCGCGGGCGAGCTGGGGCTGCGCGTGGTCAGGGTTCGCACCGGCGTCGTGCTCGACCCGCGGGGCGGCGCGCTGAAGAAGATGCTCTGGCCCTTCCGGCTCGGCGTGGGCGGCCCCGTCGCCGGCGGGCGCCAGTACATGCCCTGGATCCACGTCGACGACGTGGTGGGGATCTACGAGCGCGCGCTGGCCGACGACACGTGGTCGGGGGCGGTCAACGCCACGGCGCCCGGGCCGGTCACCAACCGGGCGTTCTCCAAAGCCTTGGGCCGGGCCCTCAGGCGCCCCGCCCTCGCGCCCGTCCCCGCGCTGGCGATCAGGATCCTCTACGGCGAGATGGCCGTCATCGTGACCACGGGCCAGCGCGCGGTGCCCAGGCGCACCCAGGATCTCGGCTACTCGTTCGCGCACCCCGACCTCGACGAGGCCCTGCGCGCGGCGCTGGCGTGACACAGGAGGGCCCCAGTCGCCATACCCTCTTTGACGATGCGCGACCTGCCGTCCGACCAGACCTCCATCCCGCTGGTCTGCGACCGCATCCAAGGCGGGCCCGAGACGCACGCCTGCAACGGGCCGGTCGAGCAGATGGCCCCCTGGATACCCGAGCGGCTCGCGGACTGACGTGCCGCCCACCCGGCGACCGCCAGGTGACGCGCCACCCGAGGATCCGTGGGAGGCCGCCCGGGTCGCCGCCCGCGCCGACGTCGCGGAAGTGCTCGCCCCACGGCGGCGCACATGCCCCGTCTGCGGCCACGTCGAGAGCGGCACCGGCCGCGCGTGCACGGCATGCGGCGCCGACCATGTGTCCCGGCGTCCCGCCCGGCGCTGGCGCTGGCGAGCCGCCGGGGCGGCATTGCTGGCTCTGGCGCTGGTCGTGGCGGCCGTGGCGGTCGTCACCGCCCCGGCCCGGCGCGACGCCAGGCTCGAGGCCGAGCGCCAACGGGCGAGCCAGAAGGCCCTCCAAGCGGCCGAAGCACGACGCCTGCGCATCGATGCCCGCCCGCGGCGGGGCTCCGGCCCGGTGCGGGGCCGTGGCCAGGACGCGCTCGAGCATCGCCGCGAGCTGGTGGCGACGACCGAGCGCCTCATCACCCGTGACGGCCTGGCCCGCGCGAGGGCGGGCACGATGAAGGGCCCGATCGCCGGCACCGATTGCGCCCCGTACCCCGACATCTCGGTTCGTCGCCAGGCGGAAGCCGACCCCGCCGCGGCCATCGGGCGCTACGACTGCGTGGCCTACAGCGAGCGCGTGGAGCTGCCCGCGCTGAAGGGCGCTCGCCGCCAGGGGGTCTTCGGCGTCCCCTTCTGGGCGGTCATCGACTACCGCCGGGCGACGATCGTCTGGTGCAAGGTGACGCCTCGCGCGGGCGAGGGAGGCAAGACGCTCGCCAAGGTCCCGGTGCCGCCGCCATGCCGGGATCCGCTCAGGCGGACTCGCTAGGCGGGTCCGACCCGCCCTTGCCGCGGCCGATGGGCCCGAGCTTTTTCCACAGCGAGTCCGGGCGCGCCGGCCACACCAGCCAGATCAGCACGCCGATCGCGTTCAGGAGCAGCCCGGAGGCCAGGCCGACGCGCTCCCCGTAGCCCTTGCGTCCCGACAGGTAGGAGGCCACGATGGCCGACAGCAGCCAGGCGTAGGTCAGGTAGAGCGCGGTCGCGCCGAGGAGGGCGTAGAGGGTCATGTCCCCAGGTAGGCCTTCTGCACCTCGGGATCGTCGCGCAGGGCCTGCGAGTCGTTCGAGAGCGCGACCCTGCCGGTCTCGAGCACGTAGCCGCGCGAGGAGACGTCGAGCGCGTAGTTGGCGTTCTGCTCGACGAGCAGGATCGTCGTGCCCTGCCGGTTGATCTCCGCCACCGTCTCGTAGATCCGGTCGACGAGTATCGGAGCCAGGCCCATCGAGGGCTCGTCGAGCATCAACAGCGTGGGGTTGGCCATCAGCGCCCGGCCCATCGCCAGCATCTGCTGCTCCCCGCCCGACATCGTGCCGGCCTTCTGCCGCTCGCGCTCCTGCAGCCGCGGGAAGAGCGAGAACACGCGGTCGAGGTCCTCGGAGATGTTGGTGTCGCGCCGCAGGTAGGCGCCAAGCTCGAGGTTCTCGCGCACCGTCATCCGCTGGAAGCAGCGCCGGCCCTCGGGTGACTGGGAGATCCCCAGGCCCACGATGTCCTGGGCCGGCACCGTGCTGATCTCCTGCCCACGGTAGCGGATCGACCCGGTGCGCGGGGGGCTCAGGCCGGAGATGGAGCGCAACGTGGTCGACTTGCCAGCCCCGTTGGAGCCGATCAGGGTGACGACCTCGCCCTCCTGCACCTCGAGCGAGATCCCCTTCAGGGCCTCGATCGATCCGTAGAAGGTGTGGATGTCCTCGACTTCGAGCAGGGCGCTCATCGGCTCATCCCTGCTTGCCGAGATAGGCCTCGACGACCTTCGGGTTCTGACGCACTTCCTCTGGCGCGCCCTCGGCGATCTTCTCGCCGTGGTCGAGGACGGTCACCTGCTCGGAGACGCCCATGACGACCTTCATGTCGTGCTCGATCAGCAGGATCGAGAGGTCGCGCTCGTCGCGCAGCCTGCGCATGAAGTCGGTGAGGTTCGCGGTCTCCTGCGGGTTCATGCCCGCCGTGGGCTCGTCGAGGAGCAGCAGCACGGGCTCGGAGGCGAGTGCCCGGGCGATCTCCACGCGCCGCTGGTCGCCGTAGGAGAGGTAGGCGGCCGCCTGCTCGAACAGCGAGGACTTCACGCCGGCGTACTCGAGCAGCTCGCACGCCCGCTCCCGCCCCTCACGCTCCTCCCGGCGGGTGCGGGGAGTCCGGAGGACGGAGCCGAAGATCCCCGCCTTCAAGCGCGCGTGGCGGCCCACGAGGACGTTCTCGACCGCGGTCATGGTGCCGAACAGGCGGATGTTCTGAAACGTGCGGGCCACGCCCAGCTCGGTGATGCGGTCGGGGCGGCGCGACGTGATGTCCCGCCCGCGGAAGCGGACCTGGCCGAGGCTCGGCTTGTAGAGGCCGGTGAGCATGTTGAAGAAGGTGGTCTTGCCGGCGCCGTTGGGGCCGATGATGGTGGCGATCGTGCGCTCCTTCACGGCGAAGGACACGTCGTCGACCGCGGTGAGCCCGCCGAAGATCTTCGTGAGGCCCTCGGTCTCGAGGATCGGGAGGCCGTCACCGGGGCCGTTGCCGTTCGTGGCCGCGTCGTCGGTCATGCTCGCGCCTCGTGGACGGTCTCGTCGAGGCCCATGCTCTACAGGCCCTCGGTGAGCTCCGCCTTGCGGCGAGCCTCCGGGATCAATCCCTGGGGGCGCAGGACCATCATGATCACGAGCAAGAAGCCGAAGATCCCGAACCCGAGCTGGGTGAGGTCGAAGTCGAGCCCGATCTTCGCCGGCACGCCGTTGAGCACGTCGGGGATCAGGCGGGTGTTGATGAAGGACAGGGTGACGGCGCCGACGATCACGCCCCAGATGCTCCCCAGCCCGCCGAGGATGATCATCGCGAGGACGAAGATCGAGAACGAGAACTCGAACTGGTCGGCGTTGACCGTGTTGAAGTACGAGCCCAGGAAGGAGCCGGCCACGCCGCCCATCGCCGCCCCGATGGCGTAGGCGTACAGCTTCACCTTGACGGTCGGCACGCCCATGCTCACCGCGGCCACCTCGTCCTCGCGGACGGCGATCCACGCGCGGCCCAGGCGGGAGTCGCGCAGGCGGATGTTGATGAAGACGACGACCAGCGCCATGGCGAGGGCCGTCCAGAACCAGGGCCGGAGGTTCAGGGTGGTGAAGCGGTCGACGAGCGGGAGATCGATCTTGTCGACCGGAGTGATGCCGCGGCGCCCGTTGGTGAGGTTGAAGCTGCCGATGCCGAACACGCCCTCGTCGCTGTTGACCGCGATGCGGCCGACGATCTCGCCGAAGGCGAGGGTCACGATGGCGATGTAGTCACCGCGCAGCCTCAGCGTGGGCGCCCCGAGGATCGCGCCGAAGAAGGCCGCGAGGCCTGCCGCGAGCGGGATGATGAGCAGGTAGTTGATGTGGATGCCGGGCAGCTTGGAGAGCAGCTCGGTGGTGCCGATGTGGATGTTGGCGTCGACGAAGAAGCCCGAGCCGAACCACCCGATGGTGTAGGCGCCGATGGCGAAGAAGGCGACGTAGCCCAGGTCGAGCAGCCCGGCGAAGCCGACGACGACGTTGAGTCCCAGCGCCATCACGACGTAGATGAGCGCGGTGGTCGCGTCCTCGATGAAGGCGCTGCCGGAGTCGAAGAAGAACGGCAGCAGGGCCACGACGACGAAGACCACGCCGGCCAGCACCCGGTTCAGCGTCCTGCGGTCGCCGGGGAGCCGTTGGAGCAGCGTGCTCATCCGGCCTCGCGCGTCTGCTCGCCGAGCAGGCCCTGCGGACGCAGGACGAGGATGAGCACGAGGAAGCCGAAGACGACGACCGGCGTCCACTCGGTGCCGATGCGATTGTCGGAGATCTGCTGGAGGACGCCGATGATGAGCCCGCCGAGCACGGCGCCCCAGAGGTTGCCGATGCCGCCCATGACGGCGGCGGTGAAGGCGAGCAGGCCGGCGGTGAAGCCCGCGAAGAACCAGACGTCGGTCTGGTAGACGGCGTAGATGATCCCCGCGGCGCCGGCCATCATCCCCCCGACCAGGAACGTGAAGGAGATGGTCGTGTCGACGTTGATCCCCATCAGGCGGGCGGCCTCCGGGTCCTGGGCGGTCGCACGCATGGCCTTGCCGATGCGGCTCCGCGTGATGAAGTTGACGACCAGGATGACGAGTGGGGCGGTGACCGCGAGCGCCAGCGCGTCGCCCTTGGTCACGGTGACGCCGAGGAGCGCGAACAGGCGGTCCTGGGACCCGATGAGGTCGGGCACGCTGCGATGGGAGCCGCCGAGCCACAGCAGGCCGACGTTCTGCAGGATGAACGAGAAGCCCACCGCGGTGATCAGGGGCGCCAGCTTGGGCGCGTTGCGCAACGGCCGGTAGGCCACGCGCTCGATCATCACGTTGAGCGTCCCGCAGGCGACCATCGCCACGAGCAGCGTGATCAGGAGCCCGAACGCGAGCCCGAGCGGCCCGGTCGCCGCTGTCAGGCCGACCGTCCCGAAGAACCCGAACGACACGAACGAGCCGATCATGAACACGTCGCCGTGGGCGAAGTTGATCAGCTCGATGATCCCGTAGACCAGGGTGTAGCCGACCGCGATGAGCGCCCAGATGGCGCCGTTGGACAGCCCGTCCTTGATGTTCGTGGCCAGCCGGCCGAGGTCGCCGTCACGCTGGAGATCCCCGATGCCGAAGGCCACGGGCATCACGAGGAGCAGCGCGACCAACCCGTACTTGGAGACGAACTCGCCGACCAGCTCCCTCGGCCTGCGGACGGGCTTCCTGGTGGGGACGGAGGCGGCTTCCACGGTGTAGATCCCGGCAGGCCCGCTTCGGGGCGGGCCTGCCGGCTCTGCGTATTCCTACTAGACCTGAGGCTTCAGTGCCTTGTCGAAGACGAGCTTGCCGCCCTTGGCCAGATAGGCGCCGTACAGGGTCAGCGTGGTGTCGCCGTCATCGTCGATCTCGTAGGGCCCGAGCACGCTGTCGGTCTTCTTCGTGTCGAAGAAGGCCTTGATCACGGCCTGCCGGTCGTCGCCGCCCTTCTTGATCGCATCCAGGACCACCGACATCGCCTCGTACCCGTACACGGCGTAGGGGGCGATCTCGTCCTGAGGCTTGTTGTACTCCTTCTCGAAGTCGGAGTAGAACTTCTGGCCGGTGGGCGG
>DASQFQ010000329.1:0-30185 GCA_035633075.1 Solirubrobacteraceae bacterium
GGCGCTCCCGGCCGCGTGCTCGGCCCGCTCCGCCTGGGCTTCGGCCTCGCGGGCGGCGGCCGCGACCTGCGCCTCGTCGGCCTGGGCGCCGGCGGCGACCTCCGCCGTCTGCGCCGGCTCGCCGGGCCTGGCGACGCCCGCGGGCTCGGCGCCCGCGGCGGGTGGCTGGTCGTGCTCGCCGGCCGCCACGGCGGCGGGGCGGTCGGGTTCCTCAGCCGTCGGATCCTCGCGCTGGTCGGTCACTCGGGGGGATCTTCCCCGAACGCGCGGACCCAAATCAGGTGCGCGAGCCGCGAGGTGGCGATCGACGCCAGCGCGCCGATCCCCGCCAGGAGGCCCGACCACATGAGGCGCTTGACGAAGTCGTTGTCGATCATAGGAGCGGCATCTTAGGGGTCGTGACGGATACGGCGGTGTCGGGGCGGGCCGGGAGCAGAGCACTTCAGGTCGCGGCTGGATGCGCCTCGATGCCGTCGCAGATCGTCCCCACGACGAAGCGCTTGGCGCGCTCGTAGCCGTCCTCGCCTTCCTCGAGCAGCCCGAAGATCCAGCCGGTGAGGACCTGCTCGATCGCCCCGTAGAAGGCCAGGGCGGCGAACTCGGGCGTGACGGCGCTGGAGAAGGAGCCGTCGGCCTGCGCCTTGCGCACGATGTCGGCGATCTGGCTGTAGGCCTCGCCGATCTTCGACAGGTGCGTCTGGCCGAAGGAGTTGGCCGCGCGCGTGACCTCGACGATGATGACCTTCATCAGCTCAGGGTCGTGGCGGTAGGAGTCCACGATGAACGAGGCGATGGCCGACAGCTTCTCGCGGGCGGGGATGTCCTCGGCGTCGATCTCCCGGATCGCCTCGAGCATCACGTCCCAGCGCTCGAGGAACAGGGTGTTGAGCACCTCGTCCTTGGACTGGAAGTAGTGATAGACGAGCCCGTACGCGACGCCCGCCTCGTCGGCGATGTCCGACACCCGGCAGGTGTGGAACCCCTGGCGGGCGAACACTCGCACGGCTGCGTCGAGGATCACGCGGCGCTTGTCGACTGCGCCGACGCGCGCCGTCAACGCAGCGCCTCGGTACCGAGCCGCCGGTTCGCCAGCGACGGCAGCTTGCGGCGGATCTCCGCTTGGCGGTCGAGGTCGAGATCGGCGATCGCAAACGTCTCCTTGTCGGGGGCCTGGGCGAGCACGAGCCCCCAGGGGTCCACGATCATCGAGCGCCCGCCGGACCGATAGCCCGGCGCATGCTCCCCGACCTGGTTGGCGGCGACGACGAACGCCTGATCCTCGATCGCGCGCGCCCGCAGCAGCACCTCCCAGTGCTCGCGGGTGGTGGCCAGCGTGAAGGCCGAGGGCACCACGAGGACGCGCGCGCCGCGCGCGGCCAGCGCCCGGTAGAGCTCGGGGAAGCGCAGGTCGTAGCAGACGGTCAACCCGAGCTCGACGCCGCCGGCGGTGGCGGAGAGGACGATCTCCCCGCCCGGGTCCTCGTGCTCGGACTCACGGTAGGCGCGGCCGCCGACCTCCACGTCGAACATGTGGATCTTGTGGTAGACGGCCTGCACCTCTCCGTCGGGGCCGACGTGAACGGAGGTGTTGCGGCCCTTGTCGGCACCGTCGACCCGCTCGGCGATCGAACCCGCGATCAGGTCGATGCCGAGCTCGCGGGCGGTCTCCCGTGCCCAGCCGATCGCCGGCCCGTCGAGCGGCTCGGCGCCGGCGGCGGTCTGCTCGGGGGCGCCGAGGACGGCCCACTTCTCCGGTAGCACGATCAGCTGGGCGCCGGCGGCGGCGGCGGCGCGGGTGAGCCGGTCGGCGGCCGCGAGGTTGCGCTGCCGGTCGGCCGTCGAGTTGAGCTGCACGGCGGCAGCACGCAGTGTCGTCACGTTCTCTCCTCCCGTGGACTGACCCGTCAGTCAACGTCCGGGCGAGGATATCGTGCGGCATGGCGTCACTCGGGCGCCCGTCGGCCTGGTGGCAGTGGCGTGGTGGGACGGGACGGCGCGGCGCGAGCGCACCTCCCACCCTGCCCGTCGCAGGCGCGCTGCGCACGGACCGGGGTGTCACGGAGCGCCACGACGTGCGCTGGTCATGCGTCCATTGACGACGTGCTCGAGCGCCAGGCCGGCACGGTAGCGGAGGATCTGCGCCCGCGCTAGAGCCTCGGCGGCCGCCTCGGCGCGCTCGCTGTCGCCCGAGTTGTGCGGCGTGAGCAGGACTCCGTCGAGCGTCCACAGGGGGTGGCCGGGGGGCGGCGGCTCGGGGTCGGTCACATCGAGCGCCGCGCGGATGCGCCCCGCGCGCAGCGCGTCCACGAGCGCGTCGGTGTCCACCACCGGGCCCCGGGCGGCGTTGACCAGCAGCGCGCCCGCCTTCATCCGTGCGATGACCTCCGCGCCCACCATGCCCCGCGTCTGCGCGGTCAGCGCCGCGAGGACGACGACGACGTCGGCGTCGGCGACGAGCTCCGGCAGGTCCTCGGCCGGCGCGACGCCGGGCCGGGCCCGGCGCGCCACCCGCGCGATGCGCACCCCGAAGGGCGCGAGGCGCCGCTCCACCGCCCGCCCGATCGACCCGTGCCCGACGATCAGCACCGTGCGGCCCGCGAGCTCGGCCGGCCGCCAGTGCTCCCAGCGCTGCGCGCGGCGGCGCTCGAACCCCCGCTCGAGCCCGATCGCGTCGGCCAGGATCACGCCGATCACCCACTGGGCGACGGCCGGCGAGCGGGTGTCCCCGGCGTTGCACAGCGTCACCCCCTCGGGGATCGACCCGGCGATCCACTCATAGCCCGCCGAGAGGACCTGGACCACGCGCAGATCCGGGAGACCGGCGAGCGCGGCGAGCACGTCGGCATCGCCCCAGGGCGGGACTACGAGCTCCACGCCGGCCGGCTCCTCGAACCAGGCGCACAGCTCGACGTCGGAAGGCAGCCCGCCGCGGGCGAAGCCCGCGGGCACCCACACCCTCACGGCGGCGCCATGAAGGAGCCGCGCACGTCCTCGCCGGCCGTACCGGCCACCGCACCGTCGCGCTTGAGGCGCGTGATCTCCTCCGGCGTGTAGCCGACCGACGCGAGCACCGCGTCGGTGTCCTGGCCGAGCGCCGGACCCGGCGCCCGGGCGGGGTCCCCCGGCGTGCGCGACAGCTTCACCGGCAGGCCGAGCAGCCGGATGGTCTGCTCGGCGCCGGGCTGGTCGAGCTCGACCACCATCTCGCGCGCGCGCACGAGCTCGGAGTCCAGCGCCTCGTCGAGCTCGAGCACGGGCTCGAGGCAGCAGTCGTGCTCCGAGGCGAAGGCGTGCCACTGCTCGCGGGTGCGCCCCGCGAAGATCGCCTCGAGATCGCGGTGAGGGTCCGAGCCCGCAGGGGCGAGGTGGTGCTCGACGAGGTCCTTGCGGCCGACGCCGCGGCAGAACGCCCGCCAGAACTTCGGCTCCAGCGCCCCGAGCGTCACCCAGCCGTCGGCGCAGCGGTAGGGCCGGTAGCAGGCCAGCCCGCCGGCCAGCTCGAGCTCCCCGCGGCGCGGCGCGGTGCCCTCCGCCAGGGCCCGGGCCGCGACCATGGCCAGCCACGACAGCGCGCCGTCGGCCATCGAGACGTCGACGAGCTGGCCCTCGCCGGAGCGGTCGCGCTCGCGCAGGGCGACGAGGATGCCCAGGGCAGCCATCAACGCGCCGCCTCCGAGGTCGGCGATCTGGCCCGCCGCCTGGACCGGAGGCCCGTTGCGCTCGCCGGTGAGGCCGAGCAGGCCCACCAGCCCGAGGTAGTTCATGTCGTGGCCAGAGCGGTCGCGGTAGGGCCCTTCCTGCCCGTAGCCGGTGATCGCGCAGTAGACGAGCCCGGGGTTCTCCGCCCGCAGGCGCTCGTGGCCGACGCCGAGGCGGTCGAGCACCCCGGGCCGGAAGGACTCCAGCAGCACGTCGGCCTCGCGGGCGAGGCGCAGCAGCACCTCGCGCCCCTCCTCGGCCTTGAGGTTGATCCGGATCGAGCGTTTGTTGCGGTTCAGCGAGAGGAAGACGGCGGAGGATGCGGACGCCTCCGCCCCCTCGTAGTGGGGCGGCGACCAGCGCACGTAGTCGCCCATCCCGGTGTCCTCGACCTTGAGCACGTCGGCGCCGAAGTCGGCGAGCAGCAGCGAGCAGAACCCGCCGGGCAGCAGCCGCGAGAGGTCCAGCACGCGGACGCCGTCGAGCGGGAGCGTCATACGGTCGCGGCGCGCCGCGGGACGCCCAGTCGCTCGCGCGCCTCGGCCACCGTCGCCGGCCGCCGGCCCACGTCCTCGCACATCCGGCGCGCCCGCGCGACCAGGTCGCCGTTGGAGCGCGCCATCGTGCCGTCGGGCAGGTAGAAGTTGTCCTCCAGCCCCACGCGCACGTTGCCCCCCAGCGCCAGGGCGGCGCCCACGAGCCCCCACTGGTCGCGCGAGATGCCGATCACGCCCCACTCGTGTGCGACGCCCTGCGGCACCTGGTCGGCCATGTGGGCGAGGTTGCGTGCCGTCGGCCGAATCCCGCCGGTCACCCCCATCACGCATGAGATCTGCAGCGGCGTCTCGAGCAGCCCCATGTCGAGCAGCGGGTCGAGGTTGGCGAGGTGGCCGGAGTCGAAGCACTCGTGCTCGGGCCGGATGCCGAGCTCGCCCATGGCCGTGCACAGCTCGATGATCGTGTCGAAGGAGTTCTCGAATACGGCCTTGAACACGAAGTCCCGCCTCCGGCGCGAGTACTTCGCGTAGTTCATCGAGCCCATGTTCAGCGCGCCGACGTCGGGACGCAGCTCGCGCAGGTAGGCGATCCGCTTCTTCAGCGGCACGCCGATCGCGCCCGTGGAGTGGTTGACGATCACGTCGTCGACCTCGGCCAGGATCGCGTCGGTGATCGCGCGGAAGTCCTCGACCTCGTAGGAGGGCACGCCATCGGGCGTGCGCGCGTGGACGTGGATCATCGCCGCGCCCTCCTCCACCGCCCGCCGCGCCTCCGCCGCGTACTCCTCGGGCGTGTACGGGATCGCCGGGCACTGCTCGCGGTCGGCCACCGCCCCCGAGATGGAGTTGGTGAGGATGACCGCGTCGGGCATGCCGGGAGGGTACGCGCGCCGACGTGGCCGTGTGACTCTGGCCCGTGGGAGGGGTAGCTGCGGGTGGGACCACCTCCAGAAGGAGACTCACATGATCGGAGCCATCATCCTCGGCATCGTCGCCGGCTTTCTCGGCCGCGCCCTGATGCCCGGCAAGGACCCCATGGGGTTCTTCGCCACCATCTTGCTCGGCCTCGCGGGAGCACTGGTCGGGTTCTTCGTCTTCACCGAGCTGCTCCACATCGGCGACACGAAGATCTTCGACCTCGGCGGCCTGATCGGCTCGGTCATCGGAGTGATGATCCTGCTCGGCCTCTACCGCGCCTTTCTCGGTAAGCGCGAGGAGAACCGCCCGGCCGTGTGACGCAAGCGGTGCGGGGCGGCCGCGAACGGCCCGCCCCGCACCCGCGAGATGACCCTCGGTCAGCCGCGGGGCACCCTCCGCGTCGCCAGCCGCGCGCGGCGCGGGAGCAGCAGGTCGTTGCCCTCGAACCTGACCACCGCTCGCAGCGAGCGCCCGAGCCGCCGGCGATTGAAGAAGCGGATCGTGACGCGGTAGGTGCAGTGGCTGCGCAGGCGCACGACGCGCGAGGCCAGCGTCTTGCGACGCTGCGTCTGCACGGCCACCGTGAACTGGCCCGCCGTGCAGGCCTCGGCGCGCATGCCGGCCGGCGGCGTCAACCGGCCGCTCACCCGCAGCGACAGGCCGCGGCCGATGCGGTGGGCGACCGTGTTCGCCGTGATCCGCCGCGGCAGCAGCCGCTTGCGGAACGCCGGGGGTCCCTGGGCGGCCGGGGCCGCCGGAGCCGCCTCGCTGAACTGCACGGCCCTCAGCGCGTTCGCGATGCCGTCGCCGTAGAACCCGTTGAACGCGGCGTCGCCCTCGCAGAACGCGTCGAACGACGAGTCCAGGTCGGGATCGGGGTAGTGGAACAGCCGCGGATCGGGGCACGGCGTGTCGACCGCCGACGCACGCAGGATCCGTTCGACCTGCGCCGGATCCATCGTGACGCCGCCGTTGGCCGGGTCAGGGCGCCCGAACTGGGCGACGATCAGCGCGGCCACGCCGACCGCGTGCGGCGAGGCCATCGAGGTGCCCTGGATCCACTGCCAGTAGTCGTCGCCCTCTCGCAACAGCGTGGTCCTCGTCGGGTTCCCCGCGGAGTCGATGTCGGGCACCAGGTCGACGTCGGCGTCCTGGCTCTGGCCGAGCTCGCGGCTCGGGAAGGGCCCGAGGATGCGGTTCTGATTCGCGTTGAACTGCGACGAGCCGAAGAACTCGCGGCGGTCGCCGCCGGGCGCCGCCACGGTGCTCTGCTCGACGCCGTAGTTGGAGTAGTAGGCCTTGCGCCCCGTCGGGCCGACCGAGTTGATCGATATCACGCCCGCGCCCTCGGTCGGCATCGTCAGGCACGAGTTGTCGACGTCGCGGTGCTTCTCGGTGTTGGGCGGGTAGTCCGGGCTGATCTCGTCGACGGTCGGGTGGCCCATGTCGGTGTTCTCGTTGCCGGACGCCGCGACGAGCGTCACGCCGTGGGCGCGGGCGTAGTCGAGCGCGCGCTGCGCTCCCTCGATGATCGCCCGCTGCTGGGCCTGCTCGTCCGGGCTGTCGGCGGGGTTGGCCGCGCAGTTGAAGAGCCACGGGTCGATGAAGTAGGACATGTTGACCACGTCGACCCCCTGGTCGCCCGCAAAGGTGAGCGCGTCGACGCTCGGCTGCAGGAAGAAGAAGCCGGAGTCCTGCCCGGCCCTGAGGTTGACGAGATCGACTCCGGGCGCGACTCCGCCGATGCCGATGCCGGTGAGCGGCGCGGCGATGGTGCCGGCGACGTGCGTGCCGTGCCCGTCCTCGTCGACGTTGGCCGGGTCGCTGCAGGAGCCGTCGGGATCGTCGGCGCAGGCGCCGTCGATCGTGGGGTCGTCGGTGGTGAAGTTGCGGCTGAGCGCAGAGGCGAAGTTCGGCGCGATGTCGGGGTGGTCGCCTTGGATGCCGGTGTCGAGCACGCCGACGCGCACGGCGTGCGACCCGACCTGGTGGGCGTAGGAGCCGGTCGGAGTGGCGTCCATCATCGCCATGTCCCACTGCCAGCCGCTGAGTGGCTCGCCGCCCGGGGGCGCGGCCGCCTGCGCACGGCTCGCCGAGCCGGCGCTGACGCCGGCGTTGCTCTCGATCGCCTCGCGCCTCAGCCGCGAGACCGCGGGCACACTGCCGATCGAGCGGTTGCGCGCGGCGCCGAAGATCGCCCGTGAGCGCGTTGCGCGGCTCGCGAAGTCGGCGCGCGAGGCGCGGACGGTCGCGACGCCGACGGCGCGGTTCTCGCGCACGATCTGACCGCCGGCGGCACGCACGGCGGCGCGCGGCGCGTCGAGGCCCGCGCCCTTCTCGTAGACCACGACATAGGTACTGGTGGCCGCCGCGGCGGCGGGCGCCGTGGCGAGCACGGCCGCGAACGCGGCGAGCGCGGCCACGCTGAGTCTGCTGGTAATGGACTCCCCCTCCTCGTGCCTTGCTCCCCGGGTCCGCGCCGCGACTCTACACCCGGACAGGCGAAGTGCAGATATCCAGCTGAGAGGTCCTAGACCGGCACGACACCGTGGCGCTTCCACGGGCGCTGTACGCGCTTGCGCTCGGCCATCTCCAGGGCGCGGATGATCGTCGGGCGCGTCTCGCGCGGGTCGATCACGTCGTCGACCATGTCGTTGGCGGCGGCGATGTAGACGTCGATGATCTTCCGGTAGGCGTCGATCAGCTCGCGCTTCTTGGCCACGGGGTCCTCGGCCTCCTCGACCTGGCGCCGCATGACGATCTCGACTGCGCCCTCGGCGCCCATCACCGAGATCTCGGCGCTCGGCCACGCCACGATCAGGTCGGGCTCGTAGGCGCGGCCGTTCATGACGTAGTAGCCGGCGCCGTAGGCCTTGCGGATCACGACCGTGATCTTGGGGACGGTCGCGTTGGCGACCGCGTGCAGCATCTTGGCCCCGTGGCGGATGATCCCCGCCGCCTCCACCTTGGTCCCGACCATGAAGCCGGGGACGTCCATCAGGAACACGAGCGGGATCGCGAAGGCGTTGCAGAGGTTGACGAACCGCGCGGCCTTGTCGGCGGAGTCGTTGTCGAGGATGCCGCCGAGCCGGCGCGGCTGGTTGGCGACGATCCCGACCGGGCGGCCCCCCATACGCGCCAGGCAGGTGATGATCGTCCTCGCCCACTGGCCTTTGATGTCGAGCCAGTCGCCGTCGTCGACGATGCGCCGGATGATGTCGTACATGTCGTAGGGCTTGCGGTTGGTCTCGGGCAGGACGTCGAGGAGGTCCTCCTCCATCCGGTCCACCGGGTCGCCCACGGGCCGCTGGGGCGGCGGCTCCTCGCAGTGCGAGGGGAAGAACGACAGGTACGCCTTGATGCGCTCGATGCACTCCTCGTCGGTGGCCACCTCCATGTCGCCCACGCCCGACCTGCGGCAGTGCACGCGCGAGCCCCCCAGCTCCTCCTGGCTGACGTCCTCCCCCACCGCCGCCCGCACGAGGTGCGGACCGGCCAGGGCCATCGACCCTCGGCCCTCGACCATCGGCACGAAGTCGGCGAGGCCGGGGATGTAGGCGGTGCCGGCCGCGCAGGGGCCCATCAGCGCCGCGACCTGGGGCACGACCCCGCTCATCACGACCTCCTCGCGGAACAGGTGGCCCGAGCCGGCGAACAGCGAGCCGACCGCCTCCTGGATGCGGGCGCCGGCCGAGTCCAGCAGCCACACGAACGGCAGCCGCTTGGTCAGCGCCAGCTCGCGCAGCCGGGTGACCTTCAGCTCGCCGGTCATGCCCATCGAGCCGGCCATCACCGTGAAGTCATAGGCGCACACGGCGACCATCCGCCCGTCGACCCGCCCGTAGCCCGTGACCACGCCGTCGGCAGGCGCCTCGCGGCCCTCCATGGCGCGCTGCGAGAAGTGGGGCTGCGCGTGCAGCCCGAGCTCGGTGAAGGTGCCATCGTCGATGAGCAGGGCGAGCCGCTCGCGCGCGGTCAGCTTGGCCTGCGCGTGCTGGCGGGCGATGCGCTCCTCGCCGCCCCCCACCCGCGCCTTGGCGCGGCGCTGGTGCAGCTCCTCCGCGAGTGGGCGCAGGATGCTCACAGCAGCGGTTTCACCACGGACTCGACCATGGTCGCGAGGCGCTCGACCTCGCCCTCGTCCTCCGGCGCCTCGAAGGCCGTGATCTCGACGCCGATGATGCGGGCGGTCTCGGCGACGTCGGAGAAGAGCTCGCGCAGTCCCTCGCCGGAGAAGCCGCCGGGAGCCGGGAACTGGGCGGGGAAGACATCCGGGTCGAGCACGTCGAGGTCGAGGTGGACGTAGACCGACTCCCCGTCGAGCAGCTCGCCCACGTCCTCGGGCTCGGCCACGCCCACGCCGGCGCGCTCGAGCTCGACGCGCTCGCCCGCGTCGAGGTCTCGCACCCCACAGGTGATCACGCGCGCCGGGTCCACCGGCGCCACCGCGAAGCCGTCGTCCCAGCGCCCGCACGCCGCGGCCAGGCACATTCCGCCCAGGAAGCCGCTCGGCGAGGTCTCGGGGGTGTTGAAGTCGCCGTGGGCGTCGAGCCAGAGGATCCGCGCGGCCGGGAAGAAGCGGATGACGGTCGGCAGCGTGGTCATGCAGATCGAGCAGTCCGAGGCCAGCAGGACGGGAAAGCGCCCGTCGGCCAGGGCATCGTCGACCTGCCCGCCGGCCTCGAGCAGGCAGCCGCGCGACTCGCGCAGGTCGTCCTCGAAGCTCGTGGGGTGCGGTGGCCCCGGCGAGCCGATGAAGCGCGGCTCGACGCCCGTCAGGCGCTCGAACCGTGGCGCCAGTGCCTCGGCGCCGCGCACCCCGCCCGCGGTCCGGTCCGAGGTCCGGCAGCGCAGCACCACGAGCGAGGCGCTCACCGGCCGGTCCATACGGGGTCGCGCTTCTCGAAGAACGCCCGCACCCCCTCCTGGATGTCCTCGGTCGAGAACGCCAGCGAGAGCTGGGCGCGCAGGAAGTCGAGGGCCTCCATGAAGGCCATGTCCTGCTGGCGGAACATGGCGTCCTTGCCGAGCTGCATCAGCACCGGGGACTTGGCGGCGAGGCGCTGCGCCCAGTCGGCCACGGCACCGTCGAGCTCGTCGGGGGGGACGACACGGTTGACGATCCCGATGCGCTCGGCCTCGCGCGCGGAGATCTGCTCGCCGAGCAGCAGCAGCTCGGTCGTCTTCTTGCGCGGAACGTTGCGGCAGACGAGCGCCATGACCATGAACGGGAACACGCCGACGTTGATCTCGGGCGTGCCGAAGCGCGCGTCCTCGCGGGCCACGATCAGGTCGCAGGCCAGCGCCAGCCCCAGCGCGCCGGCCAGCACGTGGCCGTTGGCGGCGCAGATCGTCGGCTTGCCGAGCTCCCCGATCAGGCGGAACAGGCGGGGGAAGCGCTCGGTCCCGAGGTGCTTGTGGACGATCGGGACGTCCGCGGCGAAGCCCGCGAGGTCGCCGCCGCTGGAGAAGACCTTCTCGTGCGACGAGGTGAGCACCACGCAGCGCACCGCCTCATCGTCGCGCGCGCGCTCGAACGCGGCGATCAGGCCGTCGAGCACCCCGTCGGACAGCGCGTTGCGGGTCTCGGGCTGATCGAGGGTGATCGTCGCCACGCCGGCGGCGGCGATGTCGTAGCGAACCGGGTCCTGGGGCACCTAGCGGAACGGTACCGTTCGGACATGGCCGCCACCGACACCGACGCCGTCCTCAAGCCCGACCACGTCGCGCCGCGCCGGCACTTCATCTTCAACGACCACCACGAGCAGCTGCGCGAGTCGATCCGCTCGTTCGTCGTCAAGGAACTGGCACCGCACGCGGAGGAGTGGGAGGAGACCACGTTCCCGGACTGGGTTTTCCGGCGCATGGGCGAGCTGGGCTTCCTCGGGCTGTCCTACCCCGAGGAATACGGAGGGCAGGGCGGCGACTACTTCTGCAACCTCGTGCTCGCCGAGGAGATCGTGCACTCGCAGTCCGGCGGCCTCGCGATGGGCATCGCCGTCCACACCGACATGGCGACGCCGCCAATCCACCTGTTCGGAACCGAGGAGCAGAAGCAGCGCTACCTCGTGCCCTCGATCAAGGGCGAGAGGATCTCCTGCCTGGGCATCACCGAGCCCGACGCCGGCTCCGACGTCGCGGGGCTCAAGACGCGCGCCGTGCGCTACGGCGACGAGTGGGCCATCAACGGCTCCAAGACCTACATCACCAACGGGCACCGCGCCGACTACATCGTGCTGGTCACGAAAACCGACCCCGACGCGGGCCACGACGGCTTCACGCTGTTCCTGGTCGACATGGACCTGCCGGGCGTGGTCCGCGAGCGCAAGCTCCAGAAGCTCGGCATGCACGCTTCCGACACGGCGCTGCTGGCCTTCGACGACGTCCGCGTGCCCGCCGACGCCGTGCTGGGCCAGGTCGGCAAGGGCTTCTACCACATCATGTGGGAGCTCCAGGGCGAGCGGCTGATCGGGGCCGCCGGCTGCGTGGCGGGCGCCCAGCGCGCGTTCGACAAGACGCTCGCCTACGCGCTCGAGCGCAAGGCGTTCGGTCGCCAGATCGGCAAGTTCCAGGTCATCCGGCACAAGTTCGCCGAGATGGCGACCAAGATCGAGGGTGCGCGGCAGCTCGTCTACACGACCGCCTGGCGATTCGCCAACGACGAGTACCCGGTGCGCGAGATCTCGATGGCCAAGCTGCACGCCGCGCGGGTCGCCGTCGAGGTCGCCGACGAGTGCATCCAGATCCACGGCGGCGCCGGCTACATGAAGGAGTACGGAATCGAGCGGGTATGGCGCGACATGCGCCTGAACCGCATCGGCGCGGGCACCGACGAGATCATGCTCGACGTCATCGGCCGCAGCTATGGGCTCTAGCGGCTTCCGGGCTCGATTTCGAGCGCGCTGGAGCGCAACGCCGCGCGCGGACGCGGCTGTGGCTTGTCCACACCCGGCTGGCTCGCGGGGAGCTGCTGCTCACCACGGGCGAGGCGCAGCTCGGGCGCGACCTGCTCGGCGAGTCCGCCGCGAAGGCGCGCGCGCCGGGAATCGGCCTGCCGGCGAGTAAGGTCGGAGTCAAGCCAGTGAAGGGAAACCCGTGACCGACGACGTCGTGATGACCGCGCAGGACGCAAACAAGCTCGAAGCCGTGCTCCAGCGGCTGCAGACCAGCGGGCGGGAGGAGATCGCGCGGCGCATCAAGACCGCGCGCGAGTGGGGCGATCTCAAGGAGAACGCCGAGTACCACGACGCCAAGAACGATCAGGCGAAGCTCGAGACCGAGATCCTGCGCCTGCGCGATCGGCGGTCCCGCGCGGAGATCCGCGAGGCCGCCACTGCGACCGACGTCGTCGGGTTCGGCAGTCGTGTCGAGGTGCTCGACCGCGCCGACGGACGGGCGCACCTTTTCGTGCTCGTCGCCTCGACGGAGGCGCGGCCCGCGGAGGGCCGGCTGGCCTTCGACTCGCCGATCGGGCGGGCGCTGAACGGCGCCGCGCTCGGGCAGATCGTCTCATTCACCACCCCCAAGGGCGAGCGCACCTTCGAGATCACGGCCATACGGGGAGGATGAGGAGCGAGAGCGTCGCCGAGCCGGCCGCGAGCGTCCCGAGCAGGACGACGTAGGACCGTCGCCGCCGCACCGCCACCCCCACGAGCGCGTCGCCCGTGGCCATGCGCGCGCGGACCACGGCGCCGGGTTCGGGCGGCGGCACAGTCGGCGTGCGTGATGCAGAGGCCTCGTTCCTCGCAGCGTGACCGGGCACAATCCCCGCCCTGACCACGGACTGGAGGAACCACATGGGCGTGCTGGACGACAAGGTGGCGATCGTGACCGGCTCCGCGCGGGGGATCGGGCGCGCGACCGCGGAGCTGCTCTCCGAGCACGGCGCCAGCGTTCTGATCAACGACCTCGACGGCGACGCCGCGGAGCAGACCGCGTCCGAGATCCCCGGGGAGACGACGGTCTTCGCAGGGGACCTGACCGCCGAGGGCGCCTGCGAGCGGCTCGTCGGAAGGGCGGTCGACGCCTGGGGCCGGCTGGACATCGTCGTCAACAACGCCGGCTACACGATCGACGCGCCCGTTCACAAGATCAGCGACGACGCCTTCCAGCGCATGCTCGACATCCACACGATCGTGCCCTTCCGCGTCCTGCGCGCCGCGGCGCCGCACCTGCGCGAGCCGGCCAAGCAGGAGCGCGAGCAGGGCGTCGAGGTGTTCCGCAAGGTGGTCAACGTCAGCTCGATCTCGGGCACGATGGGCAACGCCGGGCAGGCCAACTACTCCTCGGGCAAGGCGGGCGTGGTCGGCCTCACCAAGACGCTGGCCAAGGAGTGGGGCCAGTTCAAGATCAACGTCAACGCCGTGGCCTTCGGCTACATCGAGACGCGCCTGACCGCCTCCAAGGACGCCGACAACGTGATGGAGATCGGCGGCGAGAAGGTTCAGCTCGGGATCCCCGACCAGCTCCGCGGCATGGCGGCCATGCTGATCCCGCTCGGCCGGCCCGGCAGCCCGCGGGAGGCCGCGGGCGGCGTGTTCTTCCTCTGCTCGCCGTGGTCGAACTATGTGCACGGCCAGGTCGTCAACGTCACCGGCGGGCAAGTCACGGGCATGACGACGTGAGCGAGATCGCCATCGTCGGCGAGGCCGAACTCTCGGCGCTGCTCCCGCTGATGCGCGACTACTGCGACTTCTACGGCGTCGCGCCCAGCGACGAGGCCCTGCTCGCCATGTCGCGCGCGCTGATCGCCGAACCCGAGCGCGAGGGGATCCAGTTCATCGCCCGCGAGCCCGACGGTGACGGCACCGGCTTCGCGACCGTCTTCTGGACGTGGACGACGCTCGGCGCCTCGCGCCTCGGCGTCATGAACGACCTCTTCGTGATCGAGCCCGCGCGCGGGACCGGGCTCGCCGACCGGCTGATCGCCGCCTGCCGTGAGCGCTGCGCCGCGCACGGCGCAACCGCCCTGGCCTGGCAGACCGCCAAGGACAACCACCGTGCCCAGGCGGTCTACGACCGCGTGGGCGCCCGCCGGTCCGAGTGGTTCGACTACTCGCTTCCGGTCTAGGATCTCCCGCCATGAGAGTCGTCAAGCCCTCCGGCGTCGACCGCGACGTCCCGCGCGGGGTCGTCGGCGGAGCGGAGATCTCGCAGGCCACGACCGGCGCCACGAACATCTACATGGGCGTGTTCCGCGTGCCACCCGGCGCGCGCTCGCGTCCGCACTACCACGAGAACTGCGAGAGCGCCGTCTACATGCTCTCCGGGAACCTCGAGGTCTCCTGGGGCGACCACCTCGAGGAGACCGTGACGATCGGCCCGGGCGACATGGTCTACGTCCCGCCGCGCGAGACCCACATCCTGCGCAACCTCTCCGACGACGAGCCCTCCGAGTACGTCGTCGCCCGCGACTCGCCGACCGAGGACTCCGTCGAGGTACCCTGGGCGGGCTAGTCGCCCTTCCCGGACCCCGCCGAGCACTCCCGAGGCCAGCTGGAGGGGATCTGCGGCGCCCTGCACGAGGCGCTGCAACCTACAGGGGCCACCGCAACCCGGGCGAAGGAGCCGGGTTGGGAAAGATCGTGCGCCTCGCCTCCACCATCCTCGCCCTCCTGCTCCTCCTCCCCGCGGCCGCCCACGCGCGCGTCGTCGTCGTCGCCACGGGTGGGCCCCAGGCGGCTCTCGTGGACATCGGCACCAACCAGGTCACGGCGCAGGTGGGCCTGCCCGGGCGCACGCGCGCCGTGGCCGTGGCCCCCGACGGCTCGCGCGCCTTCGTGGCCGCCGGGCGCAGCGTGACGGCCATCGACCTCGGCTCGCGCGCCCGCGCCGCGGACATCTCGCTCTCCTCCGCCCCCTCGGCCCTCGCGGTCTCGCCCGACGGTGCCCGCCTCTACGCCGGGCGCGGCCGCGCGCTCGACGTGATCGACGCCGTCAACCCCCGCCGGATCGGCGGGTTCCGGCTTCCGGGGCGCCCGCGCGCCATCGCGGTGTCGCCCGACGGCTCTCGCGGGGTCGTCACGCTGGCCGGCGGCGCCGTGGCGGTGGTCGACCTCGCCGCTTTGCGCGTGCGGCGCCGCCTGCGCATGCCCAACCCGGGAGGGGTCGCCTTCGACGCCGCCGGGCGCGCCTGGGTCGCCTCGACGGGGCGCGCGAAGAAGCGCCGCGGCGGGCGCCTCGTCGGCGTGGACCCCGGGCCCGCCCGCGCTGCGCGCGCCATCGGCCTCGGCCGCATCGGCGGAGGCGGTGGCGTGGCCGTCGAGGGCCGCCGCGCGTTCGTGGCCTCCGGCGGGCCCGGCCGCCGCGCCGTGGTCGTCGACCTCGACCGCGGCCGCGTGCGCGCGAGCCCGCGCACCGGCAAGGGGCCGGGGGTCCCCGCGTGGTCGCCGGAGGGCGTGCGCATCTACGTCGCCGACGCCGGGGCCGGCACCGTCTCGGTCCTGTCGGCCTTCACCTACAAGCGCCTGCACGTCGTGCACCTCCCCGGGGCGCGACCGCAGGCCCTGGCGGTCCAGCCCGGCCTGGCGGTCATCACCGGGACCGACGCCTCGGAGACGCTGAACGGAACGCGGGGCGCCGACCACCTGCTCGGCCTCGGGGGCGACGACCTGTTGCGCGCCGGCCGCGGGGACGACCAGCTCGAGGGCGGGCTCGGCAACGACACACTCTCGGGCAGCACGGGCAACGACCTCTTCGACGGCGGCGACGGCGACGACAAGGCCTTCGGCTCGGCCGGCAACGACACGCTCACGCTCGGCAACGGCAACGACTTCGGCGATGGCGGCCAGAGCAACGACACGCTCAACGGCGGCCCCGGCAACGACCGCCTCGACGGGGGCGACGCCGACGACACCATCCGCGGCGGCGAGGGCGACGACTTCATCGCCGAGGGCGGGCTGGGCAACGACGCCCTGCTGGACGGCGGCCCGGGAGCCGACATCATCCGCGGCGGCCGCGGCAGCGACCGCATGATCAGCGGGGGCGAGGGCGACGACACGCTGCTCGGCGAGTCGGGCTCGGAGACCATCGACGGCGGTACGGGCAACGACACCGTCGATGGCGGCCGCGCGGGCGACCGCCTCTACGGCCGCGACGGCGACGACCGCGTCAAGGGCGACGCCGGACGCGACTCCCTGTTCGGCGCCGACGGCGAGGACACCGTCGACGGCGGTTCCGAGGACGACTACGTCTCCGGCGGCGACGGCGCGGACACCGTGGTGGGCGGCCCCGGCGACGACGAGGTCTCCGGTGGGCGTGGTAACGACACCATCCGGGTCGCCGACGAGAGCGAGGACATCGTCTCCTGCGGCTCGGGCCACGACACCGTCTACGTCGAGAGCACCGCCCCCGACCGCGACAGCCTCTCCTCCTGCGAGGAGGTCATCAAGGTCGCTCCGGAGCCCGCCACGGACGAGATCCCGCCGTCGGTCATCCGGGGAACCGACGGCAACGACACCCTGTTCGGCACACCGGGACCCGACTCGCTGTTCGGCGGGGGTGGGAACGACGAGCTGTTCGCCAACGAGGGCGAGGACTACGTCGACGGCGAGGACGACGACGACATCCTCCACGGCGGCCCGGGCGACGACCAGATGTTCGGGCGCTTCGGCAACGACGTCATCCTCGGCAACGACGGCGACGACACGATCGAGGGCGGCTACGGCTCCGACCAGATCGACGGCGGGCCCGGAAACGACACGATCTCCGGCACCCAGGACGCCGACCGCGTCTCCGGGGGCGACGGCGACGACCGCATCTCGCTGATCGACGGAGCGGTCGACCGTGTCGACTGCGGGCTCGGCAACGACGTCGTGTTCGTCGACCCCGGCGACGAGCTGCTGGGCTCGAGCTGCGAGGACGTCAGGCGGTAGCGCGCCGGCGCCGGCGCAGCTCGCGCAGGCGCCGCACCACCCCGCGGCGCCCGAGCGTGTCCAGCCCGGCGTAGAGCCCCCGGACCTGGGCGAAGATGTCGTTGGCGACCTGCTGCTGCTGGTCGCGCGTCGGATCCCCGACGGGCTCCCAGCGCATCGGCTCGCCGTACTGAACCGTGACCTTCGGGAACTGCAGGCGCTTCCAGTTGCGCACCTTCGACGAGCCGTGGAGAGCCACCGGGACGACGGTCGCCCCCGACTCGAGCGCCAAGCGCCCGATGCCGCGCTTGGCCTGCTTGGAGAGCTTGCCGGTGCGCGAGCGTCCGCCCTCGCAGTACATGACGATAAGCCCGCCCCGGCCCAGGATGGAGTCGGCGGTGATGAACGCGTCATCGTCGGCGAAGCCGCGGCGAACCGGGAACACGCCGCCGTGGGTGTAGATGAACTGCATGGGCGGCTTGAAGAGCTGGGACTTCGCCATGAAGCGCACGCGGCGCCGGATGAAGGCGCCGACGAAGAAGTGGTCCATGAACGAGAAGTGGTTCGGGGCGAGGATCACCGGCCCGCTCTCGGGCACGTTGTCGGCCGCGATGCCGCGCGCCCGGAAGAAGATGAAGGCGTAGAGCGAGGTGATCATCCGCACCAGGTCGTAGACCCAGTCGGGCTCGCGCGTGCGCGACCGCTCGTGGAACCGGTCGAAGTACTCCTTGGGGCGCGGGTCCTTGTAGACCTGCTCCCGCATGGACGCCAGCTTCTCGCTCATGCTCTCCTGACGGCGAAGATAGTAGCCCGCTCAGTCCGCAGCCCAGCCGCGCGAGCGTTCAAGCGCCCGGTGCCAGCCGTCGAGCAGCGACTCGCGTTGGTCGGCCTCCATCCGCGGCTCGAAGCGGGCGTGCTCGCCCCCGAGGGTGCGCACGGTGTCGAGCGTGAGCAGGTTCGCCCCCACGCCCGCGAGCAGGGCCGCGCCGTAGGCGGTCGTCTCGGCGACCTCGGGCACCACCACAGGAACGCCGAGCACGTCGGCTTGGAACTGCATGAGCCAGCGGTTGACGGTGGCCCCGCCGTCGGCGCGCAGCTCGGTCAGCGGCTCGCGCGCCGCGGACTCCATGGCGCGGATGGCGTCCACTGCCTGGTAGGCCATCGCCTCCAGAGCGGCGCGCGCGAGGTGCGCGCGCGAGCTGCCGCGCGTGAGTCCGACGATCGTCCCGCGCGCATAGGGATCCCAATGCGGGGAACCCAGGCCGGTCAGGGCGGGCACGAAGTAGACGCCGTCGTTGGTGTCCAGCGACCCTGCCAGCTCCTCGGTCTGCGCCGCGACCTCGATGATGCCCAGGCCGTCCCGCAGCCATTGGACCGCGGCGCCGGTGACGAAGATCGCCGCCTCCAGCGCGAAGGTGGTGCTGCGGCCGATCTGCCAGGCCACCGTGGCGAGCAGCCCGTCGGGCGGGCGCGGCCTCGTCGTCCCCGTGTTGAGCAGGACGAACGACCCCGTGCCATAGGTGTTCTTGCCGAGCCCGGGCTCCAGGCAGCGCTGCCCGAACAGCGCCGCCTGCTGGTCACCCGCGACGCCGGAGATCGGGACCTCGTGGCCGTGGAGGGCGTCGGCGCGCGTGCGGCCCAGCTCGCCGCAGCTCGGACGCACCTCGGGCAGGGAGCGCTCGGGCACCCCGAAGATGTCGAGCAGCTCGGGGTCCCAGCAGCCCGAGGAGATGTCGAGCAGCAGCGTGCGCGAGGCGTTGGTCGCGTCGGTGACGTGCTCGCCGCTGAGCTTGAACAGCAGCCACGAGTCGACCGTCCCGAACACGGCGCGGCCGTCGCGCGCCCGCTCGGCCAGGCCGTCGACGTTGCGCAGCAGCCACTCCATCTTGGTCGCCGAGAAGTACGGGTCCAGCACCAGCCCGGTCTTGACGCGGACGGTGGGCTCGTGGCCGCCGTCCTTGAGCTCCTGGCAGCGCGCGGCGGTGCGGCGGTCCTGCCAGACGAGCGCCCGGTGCAGCGGCTCGCCGCTGGCGGGGTCCCAGCACACGACCGTCTCGCGCTGGTTGGTGATGCCGACCGCCTCGAGCTCGCCGCGCTCGAGGCCGGCGTCCTGGAGCGCCTCGCCGGCCACAGCGTGGGTGACCTCCCAGATCTCCGCAGCGTCGTGCTCGACCCAGCCGGGGCGCGGGAAATGCTGGTGAAACTCGCGGTAGGCGCGTCCCACGAGCTCCCCCTCGAGGTCGAAGACGAGGCAGCTGGTTCCCGTGGTGCCCTGGTCGATGGCCAGCAGCATGCGGCGGCCAGACTAGTTCAGGGCCGGCTCGGCCGGAGCCTCCCGCGAGCGGCCGAGGCTGTCCCGGTGGGCGAGCGCCAGCTCGACCGCGTCGTGGCGCAGACGATGACGGTCTCGGTCATGGGCGGTGGCTATTGTCACGCGACCAGTCGCGCGAGGAGGAGAGAGGCACGTGCCCAACGTCGAGGCCCACATCACGGGCACCGTGTGGAAGATCGAGGTCGAGGTCGGGGACACGGTCGAGGAGGGCGACACCATCGTGATCCTCGAGTCGATGAAGATGGAGATGCCCGTGGAGGCCGAGGACGAGGGTCGCGTCAAGGAGGTCCTCTGCCAGGAGGGCCAGTCGGTCTCGGAGGGCGATCCGCTCGTTGTCCTCGAGTGAGCGCGAGTTGGCCGACGGCAAGCTGCGCCTGGACCACCCGGCGGAGCACGTCGTCCGGCTGACCATCCACAACCCGTCCAAGCGCAACGCGCTCGACCACGCGATCCTCGACGCGCTCGCCGCGACGGTCGCGGAGGTCGACGCCCGCTGCCTGCTCATCACGGCGGAGGGGCCGGTCTTCTCGGCCGGCTACGACATCGGCGGCCTGCCGCGCGACGAGTTCGCCCACCAGGCGGAGTCGCTGGTCGCGCACCCCTTCCACGACGCGATCGAGGCGCTCGACGCCTTTCCCTACCCGTCGGTCGCCGCGCTCAACGGCCACGCCATCGGTGGCGGGCTCGAGCTGGCGCTGACCTGCGACCTGCGCCTCGCCGCCGAGGGCGCCAAGCTCGGGATGCCACCCGCGCGCCTGGGCCTGGTCTACTCGCACACGGGGCTGCGCAAGTTCCTCGACTCGATCGGCGCCGCCCGCACGCGCGAGCTGTTCTTCACGGGGCGCAATGTGTCGGCGCGCACCGCGCTGGAATGGGGGCTGGTCAACGAGCTCGTGGTCCCCGGGCGCATCGAGGGGCGGGCCGTGGAGTACGCGGCGGAGATCGCCGCCCTCGCTCCCCTGTCGCTGACGGGCAACAAGCGCGTGATCCGGGATCTGCTAGCCGCCGAGGGAGGGCTCGATTCCGAGGTCGAGCGGGAGCTGATCGAGCTGCGCGAGCGCTGCTTCCGGTCCGAGGACTTCCGCGAGGGCGTGCAGGCGTTCGCCGAGAAGCGGGCGCCGCGCTGGCAGGGGCGGTAGCGCGGGCGGGCTACGGTGTGGCGGTCGTGATGGTGCGTCGCCCTCGTGTCCTCGTCGCCCTCGTCGTCCTCGCGGCCGGGTGCCTCGTGGCATCCGGCGCTGCCGTCGCCCGGCTCGCCGACGTCCCCGCCGCGGAGGTCCACTCCGCGCCCGAACCGCCCTCCGACGATGGGCCGCAGGAGCCCGGGGGTGCGTCCGGGGCGTCGATCTCCTGGCGAGCCTCGCGCGCGACGGGCCTGCCGTGGGCGGGCCGGCTCGAGCGCGGCGTGCAGCTCCCGCCCGAGGGAGGCGAATGGTTCACCTGGGATCCGGTGCTGCTGAGCAGTCCCGACCGGGGATGGCGGCGCTGGGGGACCGACGCGCTGATCCGCATGCTGCTCAACGTGCTGCGCGAGTACCGCGCCGCGCATCCCGGGGCCGCCCGGGTGGGGGTTGGCGACCTCTCCCGCCGGTTCGGCGGCCCGTTCGGGGCGCGCTACGGCGGCCTCGGCCACGGCTCCCATCAGAACGGCCTCGACGTCGACGTCTACTACCCCCGGCGCGACGGCCGCGAGCGCAAGGCCTTCGTTCCCGAGCAGGTGGACGAAGCGCTCGCGCAGGACCTCGTCGACCGATTCGTCGCGGTCGGCGCCATCAGGATCTTCGTCGGTCCACGCCTGCACCTGCGCGGGCCGGGCCGGATCGTCCGCAAGCTCGTCCACCACGACGATCATCTCCACGTGCGGCTGCCCCGGCCCCCGGAGTAGCGGCGCGCCGCGCGGGGTAGGCGGCTCGCATGTCCAGCATGCTGCCGCGCGCCCTCCTCCTCGTCGTCCTGCTCGCCGTCGTCGCGATCTTCCCACCGGTCGCACCGGCCAAGAGGCCTTCCACGGAAACGAAGCAGCCGACGGCCATCGGCTCCGGCGGCGCGGCGGCGACCGTCGATCCGCTGGCCACCCGGGCAGCCATCGACGTGCTGCGCTCGGGCGGCAACGCCGTCGACGCCGCGGTCGCCGCGGCCGGCGTCCTCGGCGTCGTCGAGCCGTATTCCTGCGGCATCGGCGGCGGCGGCTTCATGACCGTCTACAGCGCCCGTGACCACAAGGTTCACACGATCGACTCGCGCGAGACGGCCCCGGCGAAGATGAACGCGAACTCCTTCGCCGGGCTGGCGACCTTCGAGAACCAGCGTGTGAGCGGCATGAGCGTCGGCGTGCCGGGCACGGTGCGCGCGTGGCAGAAGGCGCTCGACGAGTTCGGCACGTGGCCGCTGCATCGGGTGTTGCGCCCTGGTGTCCGCGCGGCGGAGCGCGGCTTCGTCGTCGACCAGACGTTCTTCGACCAGACCGACGAGGCCAAGGCGATCTTCGCCGACTTCCCCGCCACCGCGGAGCTGTACCTCGACCCGGACGGCACCCCGCGCGATGTCGGCAGCCTGATCGCCAACCCGGATCTCGCGAAGACCTACCGGCTCCTGGCTCACGACGGGCCCGACGCCTTCTACTCCGGCACGCTCGCGCAGGCCGTCGTCGAGGCCGTGAAGCACCCTCCGGTGCGAGCCGGCGCCGCCCGCACCGCTCGGCCGGGCGTCATGGAGCTCAGCGACCTGGCCGGCTACAAGGCGCTGGACCGTGACCCGACGCACATCACCTATCGCGGCCTGGACGTCTATGGCATGGCGCCGCCCTCGAGCGGCGGCTCGACCGTCGGCGAGATCCTGAACATCCTCGAGGGCTACGACCTCGGCTCGCTGCCGCGCGAGCGTGCGCTGCACCTCTACCTGGAGGCCTCGCGCTATGCGTTCGCCGACCGGAACGCATGGGTGGGCGACCCCGCGTTCTTCGACGTGCCCCTTGCGGGCCTGCTCTCGGATTCGTTCGCCGCCGAGCGCCGCGCGGTCATCACCGAGCAGGCGGCTACCAGCCCGGTGCCTGCGGGCGACCCCCGCGACGACCCCAAGCCGAGCGCCGACGGCAGCGCGTCGGCGACGCACGTGGGCTCCACGACGAACCTGACCGTCACCGATGCGTCGGGCAACGTCGTCGACTACACGTTCACCATCGAGCAGACCGGTGGCAACGGCATGGTCGTGCCCGATTACGGTTTCCTGCTCAACAACGAGCTGACCGACTTCAACCTGAATCCCGACGGCACCAGCCCGGCCAGTGCCAACCAGGTGGCGGGCGGCAAGCGGCCGCGGTCGTCGATCGCGCCGACCATCGTCCTTCGCGACGGCAAGCCGTTTCTCGCGCTGGGAACGCCAGGGGGCGCGTCGATCATCACGACCGTGGCGCAGCTCCTGATCGATCGCGTGGACTTCGGGCTCGCGCTGCCAGACGCGATCGCGGCGCCGCGTCTCAGCCAGCGCAACGGCGCCACCACGCAAACCGAGGCCGAGTTCCTGGGGGCGCCCGAGGCGGCCGCGTTGCGATCGCGCGGCCACAGCTTCACGGTCAACACCGGCACGGGCGCGCGGATCGGGGCGGCTACCGCTGTTGAGCTCCTCGGACAGGGCCGGTTGCAGGCCGCGGCCGAGCCGGTGCGCCGAGGCGGCGGAAGCGCGCTGGTGCTACGGGAGCAGCACGGCCGGTTGGCGCGCCGGCGCTAGCTGGAGCTGGACGGAGCGCCGCCTGAGCGTCCGGCGCGCCTCGTACGGTTCGGCACGTGCTGGACATGGACGACCGCCTGGCCGAGCTCGAGGAGCTCGGCCTATCCCACCGCATGCGCATGGTCAGCGGCCCGCAGGGGCCGCGCGTGGTACTCGACGGCAGGCCCGTGCTGCTGCTCTGCTCGAACAACTATCTCGGCCTGGCCGACCACCCGCGGGTGCGCGAGGCCGCGGCGGACGCGGCGATGCGCTGGGGCGTCGGCGCCGGGGCGTCGCGCGTGGTGTCGGGCAACATGACCGTGCACCGGCGCCTGGAGGAGCGCCTCGCCGACTTCAACGGCACGGAGGCCGCGGTCCTGTTCGGGTCGGGCTACCTGGCCAACGCCGGCGTCATCCCCGCCCTCGCCGCCGACGGCGAGATCGTCTTCTCCGACGAGCTGAACCACGCCTCGATCGTCGACGGCTGCCGGTTGGCGGGCGCGGAGACCTTCGTCTACGACCACGCCGACCTCGACCACCTCGAATGGGGCCTGCGCACCGCCGACGGCCGCGCCGCCCTGATCGTCACCGACGGCGTGTTCTCCCTGGGCGGCGACGTCGCCCCGCTCGAGGGGATCGTCGAGCTCGCGCGACGGCACGACGTTCGCCTGATGGTCGACGACGCCCACGGCACCGGGACGATCGGGCGGGGCGGGCGCGGCGCGGTCGCCGAGGCCGGGCTCGAGCGCGAGGTGGACGTCGTGGTCGGCACGCTCGGCAAGGCGCTCGGCTCCTACGGCGCCTACGCGTGCTGCGATCGCGCGCTCGCCCGCCACCTGGTCAACAGCGCTCGCTCTCTGACCTTCTCGACCGGGCTGCCGCCGACCGTCGTGGCCGCCGCCATGGCGGCGCTGGAGCTCCTGCGCGAGCAGCCGCGGCGCGTCGAGAAGCTGCAGGCCAACGCCGAGGTCCTGCGCCAGGAGCTGGCACGCGAGGGCTTCGACGTGTCCGGGTCCACGACCCACATCGTGCCCATCGTCGTCGGCGAGGCGAAACTGGCCATGCGCATCACCGAGGCCGCGCTCGAGCAGGGCGTCTTCGCCCAGGCCATCCGCCCTCCGTCCGTCGCCGAGGGCTCCTCGCGCCTGCGCCTCTCCGTCATGGCGTCGCACACCAAGGCCGAGCTGCGCGACGCCGCCCGCGTGCTGGCCCGTGCCGCCGGGCGCACGGGCCTGCGCACCACCGCGGGCGCGAGCGTCGCCGCGGCCCGCCCGGTGCGGCCGGTCGTGTTCGACGGCGCCGCCCTGCCGCGGGCCGCGTAGGCGTTCCCCTCACCGGGGTAGGGTCCGCGCATGGACCTCGACCTTCTCGTCCTGGGCTCGGGCCCCAGCGGGCAGAAGGCCGCCATCCAGGGGGCGAAGCTGGGCAAGCGCGTCGCGGTCGTGGAGCGCCGCCAGCGGCTCGGCGGCAACTCGATCCACACCGGGACGATCCCCTCCAAGACGCTGCGGGTCGCGGTGCTCGACGAGCTCGCCCGCCGCCCGCTCGACATCCCCGATCCCATGAACCCCGAGGGCCGCGAGCGCGCCGCCATCGAGTTCCTGATGGACCGCACCGCGCGCGTCGTCGGCGCCGAGGCCCAGGTCGTGCGCGAGCAGTTCCGCCGCAATCGGGTGGGGCTCGTGTTCGGCGAGGGGTCCTTCCAGGACGCCCACACCATCTGCGTCTGCGACGAGGAGGGCGACAAGGCCTTCTCGGCCGACAACATCGTCATCGCCGTCGGCACGAACCCTGCAAGGCCCGCCGATGTCCACTTCGACGAGGAGACGATCATCGACTCCGATGGCCTGCTGCACCTCCACAAGCGGCTGCCGCGGACCATGACCGTGGTCGGCGCGGGGGTGATCGGCGTCGAGTACGCGTCGATGTTCGGCCGCCTCGGCGCCAAGGTCACCGTGGTCGACCAGCGCCCGCGGGTGCTGACCTTCCTCGACGGGGAGATCGGCGAGGCGCTGCAGTTCCTCCTGCGCCGCAACAACGTCACCTTCCGGCTCAACGAGAAGGTCGCCGCCGTGACCCGCGGGGACGGCGGCGTGGTCACCCGTCTCGCCTCGGGCAAGGCGCTGGCCTCCGAGACGGTCCTTTACGCGACCGGGCGCCAGGGCGCGACGGACACGCTCGCGCTCGACAAGGCCGGCCTCGAGGCCGACAAGCGCGGCCGCCTCGAGGTGGACGACGAGTACCGCACGGCGGTCCCCCACATCTTCGCCGTCGGCGACGTCGGCGGCCCACCGGGGCTGGCCGCCACCGCCATGGAGCAGGGCCGCCTCGCCGCGCTGCACGCGTTCAAGCGCCCGGTGACGACCATGCCCGAGCTGATGCCCACCGGCGTGTACGCGATCCCCGAGATCGCCATGGTCGGCAGGACCGAGGAGGAGCTGACCGAGGCCGCGATCCCCTACGTCGCCGGCATCGCGCGCTGGGCCGAGCTGGCGCGCGGGCTGATGACGGGCGACGAGGACGGGATGCTCAAGCTGCTCGTCTCCACGGAGGACCGCAGGCTGCTGGGCGTCCACGTCCTCGGCACCGGCGCCGCCGACCTCGTCCACATCGGCCAGGCCGTGATGGGCGGCAACAACACGGTGGACTTCCTCGTGTCGGCGGTGTTCAACTACCCGACCTTCGCCGAGGCGTACAAGGTTGCCGCGCTGGACGCCGTCAACCGGATGGGCTGAGAGCCGTTTGACACGTTCCGCGCGGCTCCTGACACGCACCGCGCATCCGTCCTCCGCAGCGACGTCAGGCGGGGTGGCGGTACCGCTTCCTCGCCGCGGCCACGAGCTCGGCGTTGTCGCGCGCCCGCCGCGCGTCGGGCAGCGCCACCGTGTCCTCCAGGCCGATGCGGATGTCGCGCCCACGGCGCACGGCCGCGTCGAGTACCGCCCACGTCGTCGTGTCGTAGCCGTGGTGTAGCTGCGGCAGGCCGATGCCCTCGCGGTCCAGGCCGCCGTCGATGGCGCCCGCCGTCGCCACGGCCACCGCGGGCGCCGTGTCCTGCGGCTCGACGAGCGCGCGCAGGCACGCGCGCTCCAGCCCGCTGGCGGCGAAGAGCTCGGGATGATCCGGGGCCCACAGCCCGATCTCGATGCGGATCCCGCGCCCGGCAAGCAGCTCACCGAGCTCGGCCCAGCCCTCCTCGCCGACGTTGAGCGACACGCAGTCGGGCAGCTCGGACCAGCCGCGGACGCACTCCAGCCGCCGGGCGGCGTCGCCGCCGGTCATCCACAGGCCGGTCGAGAGGCTCAGCTCGACGTCGGGTGCGGCGGCGCGGATTGCGGCGACCGCGGCGTCGCAGTCGTCGGGCGTGAGGCTCTCGGCCTCGTCGGGCCCGCGAGGGTGCACGTGCAGCGAGCCGGCGCCTGCCTGCACCGCGGCGGCGGCGGCGCGCGCGAGCTCCTCGGGCGCGACGGGCAGGGCGTCGTGATCGGCGCGCCGGCGGCTCCCGTTCAGACAGGCCTGCACGAGCACGCGCTCAGCCCCCAGGCTCGCCGTTCGCGGCGTACTCGACGATCGACTTGTCGACTAGCCACTCCACCGGCGCCCGGTCGTCCGTGTAGACGCTCCCGCCCCGCAGCGGTGGGCGCAGCCGAGCGGCGGTCCGGCGCGCGAGCGGTCGCAGCTCGACGGGCAGACGGAGCGCGGCGTCGCGCAGTTTCGCGCTCGACGCGGGCCGCGTCGAGCCCACCAGCACCGTGTTCGTCGTCTTCAGCGGGTCGCGCGCGACGTGCGGGAACGCCCGCGCCATGGTCGCCGAGAGCACTCTCTCGAGCTGGTTCTCGCCCTCGGGATGGCCGACGTTGACCAGCACGGCCCCGCCGGGCGCCAGGCGGTCGCGGGCCAGCCGGAAGAACTCCCGCGTCGTGAGGTAGAAGGGGATGTAGGGCTGGCGGTAGGTGTCCAGGAAGATCGCGTCGTAGCGCGCGGCCGTCCGCCGCAGGAACGGGCGCGCGTCCTGCGCGAACTCGCGCAGCTCGGGACGCCGGCCCAGCCCGAACCAGCGGTGCGCGATGTCGAAGAGCTCTCCGTCGATCTCCACGCCGTCGATGCGGGTGCGCGGGAAGTAACGCGCGTAGGCGCGGGCGGTCGTCCCGCCGGCGAAGCCGAGGATGGCGATGCGGCCTGGAGGGTCGCGCCGCACGGCGAAGGGCGCGACCAGGTACTCGTCCCAGTAGTCGCCCGTGAGCGTCGTGTCGCGCCGGTAGATCGAGTGGATCACCTGGCCCTCGTTGAGCTCGAGGTGGCGCACGCCGCCGGGGAAGTCGACGACGCGCGCATACTGGTACTCCGTGTCGGTCTCGTGGATCACGCGCCCCTCCTGCGCCGCCTTGACGGTGCCGATTGGCAGTACGAGCAGTGCAGCCACGCCGAGGGGCGCGAGCGCCCAGCGCCTGCCGAGGCCGAGCGCGGACACCACCGCGAGCACGAGCGCGAAGGTCAGAAACGTGCGCTGCGTCCCGACGAGCGGGATCAGCAGCAGCGCCGAGGCGAAGGTGCCCACCAGCGAGCCGACGGTCGAGATCGCGTACATGCGGCCCGCGGTCTGGCCGGAGTCCTCCAGCCGCTCGAGTTTGAGGCGGATCGCCCACGGCGACACGGCGCCGAGCATCAGCACCGGCACCGCGACGAGGGCGAGCACCCCGAGCAGCGAGCCCGCGAAGGCGCCGATCGAGTAGGTGTCGAACGCCTCGACGCTCAGCGACAGGAACGGGTCGGCGACGATCGGGACCAGCCCGAGAAGCAGCGACGCGACCAGCACGAGCAGGCACAGGGAGCGCAGGTCGGGGTGGCGGTCGGCCATCCGGCCGCCGAACCAGTAGCCGATCGAGAGCGCGACTAGGACGATCGCGATCGTGTTCGCCCACACGATGGTCGAGGCCCCGAAGAACGGCGCCATGAGCCTCGCGGCGGCGATCTCGGCGCCCAGCGTCGAGGTGCCCACGACGAACACCAGCAGCTCGAGCGGGGGCATGGTCCGGCGTCCGGGCATCGACTCCAGCCGCCGGCTTACTCCTCGTACAGGCTGAAGTCGGCCTTGCGGGCGCCGCAGACCGGGCAGAACCAGTCGGTCGGGATGTCCTCGAAGGGTGTTCCGGGGGGGATGCCGCCGTCGGGGTCACCGTCGGCGGGGTCGTAGATGAATCCGCAGGATTCGCAGACCCACTTCTGTGCCGTGCTCGTGGTCGTCATGCACACGGATAGTAGGGTCGCCGGGCGATGAAGGTCGACCGGCCAGCCTTCGGGGAGGATCTCAATGCGGGCCCGCCGACGCCGCCGCGCCAGGCCGCCACCGTCATCCTGCTGCGAGGCGGCGCGGACGCGCTCGAGGTGCTGCTCGTAAAACGCAACCCCGTCCAGCGCTTCATGGGCGGGGCGTGGGTTTTCCCGGGCGGAGCCGTCGACAGTCACGAGGACCACCGCCTGGCGGCGGTGCGGGAGGTTGCCGAGGAGGCCGGCGTCACGCTGCCCGACCCCGCGGCCCTCGTGAAGTTCTCCCAGTGGATCACGCCCGCGGAGGTGAAGACCCGCTTCGACACGCACTTCTACCTCGCCGCCGTGCCCGCCGGCGCCGACCCCGAGCCCGACGGCACGGAGACCGTGGACCTCGGCTGGTACACCCCGGCGGGCGCGCTCGAGGCGTACGCCCGCAGGGAGATCGCACTCGTGTTCCCCACGATCAAGACACTCGAGCAGCTCGCGCCCTTCCCCTCGGCGGACGAGCTGCTGGAGTGGGCGCGCGGCCGCACGGTCGTCGCGGTGCAGCCGCGTGTCGTGACCGAGGGCGAGGTCGCCCGCGTCTTCCTGCCCGGCGAGCCGGGCTACGAGGCGTGAGCGCCGGCAAGCTCCACCCTTCGACGAGGGCCGTCCAGGCCGGACGTGGGCCGCGCGAGCCCGGCGGTCCGCTCAACCCCCCGGTCGTCCTCGCCTCGAGCTTCCACGAGTACGGGTACGCGCGCAACGAGGGCTCGCCCGCCTGGGCGCCGCTGGAGGCGGCGGTGGGGGCGCTGGAGGGCGGCATCGCCGTGAGCTTCGCCTCCGGCCAGGCGGCCACGGCGGCGATCGTCGAGGACCTGCCCGTCGGGGCGCGGGTGGTCGGCCCCGCCGAGGGCTACACCGCCACGCGCGGGCTGCTCGCCGAGCGCGCGGCGGCCGGGCGGATCGCGCTGCAGTCCGTCGACATCACCGACAGCGCGGCGACGCTGAGCGCGTGCGACGGCGCCCAGCTGCTGTGGGTCGAGACGCCGACCAACCCACTGATCGGGATCGCGGAACTCGACGTCCTGTGCGAGGGCGCGCGCGCCGCCGGCGCGACGATCGTCGTCGATACCACCTTCGCCACGCCGCTGCTGCAGCGCCCGCTAGAGCTCGGCGCCGACGTCGCGATGCACAGCGCGACGAAGTTCATCGGCGGGCACTCCGACCTCCTGCTCGGCGTCGCGAGCACGGGCGATCCGGATCGCGCCATGCGCCTGCGCCACGCACGCGAGATGCTCGGCGCCACGCCCGGCGCGCTGGAGGCCTATCTCGCGCTGCGCGGGCTGCGCACGCTCCCCGTCCGCCTGGACCGGGGGCAGTCGAGCGCGCTGATGCTCGCCCAGCATCTCGCCGGGCACCCGGCGGTCAGCGGCGTGCACCATCCCGGGCTTCCGGGCGATCCCGGTCACGAGCGGGCATGCCGCCTGATGGACGGCTTCGGAGCCGTGCTCGCCTTCGAGCTCCACGGCGGTGCCGAAGCCGCCGACGCCGTCTGCGAGCGCGTGTCGGTGATCACCCACGCGACGAGCCTCGGAGGCGTGGAGAGCCTCATCGAGCGCCGCTCCCGCTATGCCGTTGAGGTCGCCCCGCCGTCGCTGCTGCGCCTCAGCGTCGGGTGCGAGCACCCCGAGGATCTCTGGCGCGACCTCGAGCGGGCGCTCGAGGGCGCTCAGCGGCCGACCGCGTAGCCCTGCATGCCACGCGGGTTGGCGCCCGCCTTCAGGATGCCTGTGGGCTCGCGCGCGACGGCGCTGACACGCCCCAGCGACCACGGTTCCCGGACCAGAACCTCGTGGCCGCGCCGTCGCAGCTCGTCGAGCGTCGCCTCCCCCGCGCGCTCCTCGATCTCGACCTCGCGCAGTCGCACCT
>DASQFQ010000330.1:0-3646 GCA_035633075.1 Solirubrobacteraceae bacterium
TTTGGCGCCAACCTCCAGCCCGGCCAGATCGCCTCGGTCAGCTGCGAGCCGGGGAAGGAGTACCTGGTCAGGGAGATCGCCGCGAGCGCCTACCGGCACGGCGCGAAGTTCGTCGACATCTCCTGGTTCGACCCTTGGGTCAAGCGGGCGCGAATCGAGTACGCACACGACGACGCGCTCGAGTTCATCCCGTCCTGGCACGCCGAGCGCGTGCTCGCGCTCGGCGACCAGCGCTGTGCCCGAGTGGCGCTGTCGGGACCGGCGGCTCCCGGCCTGCTCGAGGACCTCGATCCCGTGCGCTCCGGGCGTGACCGCTTCCCCGCCGTCAAGGAGAACGGCAAGGTCGTCAACGACCGGACGACGAACTGGACGATCGCGCCGTGTCCGTCCCCGGCCTGGGCGCGGCTGGTGTTTCCCGATCACGAATCCGACGACGCCCTCGCTCGCCTGGAGGAGCGGCTCATCCACGTCTGCCGGCTCGATGAGGACGACCCCACCGCGGCCTGGCGCGCCCGTGCCGACCAGCTCGTGGGCGCCGCCCAGCGGCTGACCGGCCGGAACTTCGACGCCCTGCACTACGAGGGCCCCGGCACCGATCTCACGGTCGGCCTGTTCGGCAGCGCCCGCTGGCAGGCCGCGCGCTTCGTAACGGTCGACGGGATCGAGCACATGCCCAACATCCCGACCGAGGAGGTCTTCACCAGCCCCGACCCCGCGCGCGTCGAGGGCGAGGTCAGCGCCAGCAAGCCGCTCGTGCTTCTCGACGGCACCATCGTGCGCGGGCTGCACGTGCGCTTCGAGGGCGGCCGCGCCGTGCAGATCGACGCGGAGACCGCGGCGGAGACCGTGCGCACCATCTGCGCGCGCGACGAGGGGGCGGCACGCGTCGGTGAGCTCGCGCTGGTGGACCGCGAGGGCCGCATCGGTGCGCTGGACACCGTCTTCTACGACACGCTCCTCGACGAGAACGCGGCCAGCCATGTCGCCTTCGGCCAGGGCTTCCCGTTCCTGATCGACGACCCCGCCGAGCTGAAGCGCTCCAACCAGTCAGAGCTCCACCTCGACTTCATGATCGGCTCCGACGCCCTCGAGGTGACCGGCATCGCCGCCGGCGGCGAGCGCGTGCCGGTGCTGCGCCACGGCCACTGGCAGATCTAGAAGCTCTACCCTCCAGCCGTCCAGGAGAGGTGCCGGAGCGGTTGAACGGGCACGACTGGAAATCGTGTGACGGGGGTCAACCTCGTCCGAGGGTTCGAATCCCTCCCTCTCCGCTAGGTGGGCGGCGGCGTCGAGACCGCCCCCACCGGCGGGGGGCCCGGCAGGTCGATCACGCCGAGCGAGCCGAGTTCGATCACGACGATCACGTGGCGGGCCGAGACGGCCATGAACTCGTGGCGCTCGGGCTCGTGCGAGCCGTCGGTCCATTCGACGTCGGCGTCCGTCAGGGCGATGAAGTCGGAGTCGTGCGCGTTGAGGAAGTCGGTGATGCGGGAGCGATAGCCCTCGTGCGGCAGCTGCAGCGTGCCCTCGATGACGTGGCGCTGGGTCTCGAGCCTGACGCGCTCGCGGCGAAATTGCATGACGCCATTATGGTGCGCCGCCGCGGGGTCGCTAGGGTGCCCGCTCGTGCTCGACATCGACGGGACCCTGCGGCCATGGTTCGACAGGCTGGCCGCCGACGTCCCGGGGCTCGAGCTCTTCGACGCGCACACCCACCTCGGGTCCAACGATCCCGACGGGTTCCGCCAGGCCCCTGAGGAGCTGCTCGAGGCCCTGGACAGCATCGGGGCAAGGGCCCTCGTGTTCCCGATGCACGAGCCCAGCGGCTATCCGCCCGCCAACGACATGGTGCTCGCCGCCGCCGCCGCCTCGGGCGGCCGACTTCAGGCGCTCTGCCGCGTCGATCCGCGCGACCGGGCCGTCGCGGAGGCGCACCGCTGCCTCGACGCCGGCGCACGCGGCATCAAGCTGCACCCGCGTGCCGAGCGGTTCGACCTCTCCGAGCCCGCGGTACGCGACCTCGTTGCGCTCGCGCACGAGCGCGGCGCGCCGGTGCTCATCCACGCGGGGCGAGGCATCCCGGCCCTCGGCCAGGACACCGTTCGCTTGGCGGGCGAGTTCCCGGAGGCGCGCATGATCCTGGCCCACTGCGCGATCTCCGACCTCGCATGGTTGTGGAACGTGCTCCCTGACCACCCCAACCTGTTCGTCGACACGGCCTGGTGGGCGCCCGCGGACATCATCGCGCTGTTCGCGCTCGCGCCGCCGGGGAACATCCTTTGGGCGAGCGACTCTCCCTACGGGCGCCCGCTCGTGGCCGCCACGCAGTCGCTGCGCTGCGCGGTCCAGGCTGGCCTGTCCGCGGAGCAGATCCGCGGCGTGATGGGCGGCCAGGTCGCGCGGCTGCTGGCTGGGGAGGAGCCCGCTGACCTCGGCCCGCCGCCGGGGCAGCCCGCGCGGCCGTACGACGTGCTGCTCGAGCGCGTGGTGACCCACCTCACGTCGACGATGGCCCGCGCGTTCGTGCGCGCGGAGTACGACGAGCCGCTCGCGCTCGCGCGGCTCGCCTGCGCGGTCGGGGAGCAGGGGCCGCAGGCGGAGGTGTGCTCGCGCGTGCTCGAGCTGCTCGACCTGTACGAGGAGCACCTCGCCCCGCCCACGGATGGCCGGCCGATCCCTCCCGCCGCGCGGCTGATCGTCTTCGCCCTGATCGTGGCCCGCACACCGGACGCCCCGCTGCCCGCAGGGGCCGGCGCCCCGCCGCCCACGCGCGATCACGCCGAGGGGGCCGAGGCCTCCTAGCTGCGAGCGCTCCGCGCGTGCGGTCTACGCCGCGCTGGCCGGGCTGCCGCCGGCTGAACACGGAAATTGCGCGCGTTTGCGCGCAGCTCGACTAGGCTGGAGCGCCGATGCCATCGCGCTCCACGTTGCTGCTCACCGCCGAGGCCATGCTGTTCGTCGTGGCGGTGGGCGCGAGCGCGGCGACCTCCCAGGCGGAGGACTGGAGCCCGCCCGGGCTCGTGCTCATCCTGCTCGGCCTGACGCTCGTCTCCGACGCGCTGGCCGTGCGTCACAGGAGCCAGCGCATCTCGGGATCGTTCCTCGGCCTGGTACTCGCCATGGCCCTGCTCGGCCCCGCGCCGGCCGTCGCCATCGGCGTGGTCTCGACGCTCGTCGACCACGTTCGCGCCCGCCTGCCCCTGCCCAAGCTCATCACCAATCTGGCGACCTACGCCACCTTCCCGCTCGTCGGCGCCCTGTTGATCGAGCGCCTGACGGCGATCAGGGACCTCGAGTCCGACGACGTGAGCTTCGCGCTGGTCGTGTTCGGCGCGTTCATGGTCGCCAACTTCTTGAACTTCGCGATGATCGCCGGGGACTACGTGTTTCACCAGGGCGACTCGTTCGCCCGCCAGTTCCGGACCATCTTCGTCCCTGTGCTGCCGTCGGGCGTGGTCAGCGCGCTGCTCACCGTGAGCGTCGCGGTGCTCTACCGGGAGGTCGGCCTTGCCGCGCTCGCCCTGTTTGCGCTCGTGCTGGTCGTCTTCCAGTACCTGCTGCGCGCGCTGCTGCTCTCTCAGCGGCGCGCGGAGGAGCTCGCGGCGATGCAGCTCGGGGTGCTCACCTCCCTGGTGGAGACGCTCGC
>DASQFQ010000331.1:0-1594 GCA_035633075.1 Solirubrobacteraceae bacterium
GTGACGCCGAAGCCCAGCCCGCCCTCGTAGCGGACGCGCATGGAGGCGGGCCTGTTCTGGGCGAGGCACTGGGTGGCCAGGACATGCTCGACCTCGCTCGTGCCGATCCCGAAGGCAAGCGCTCCGAACGCCCCGTGGGTCGCCGTGTGCGAGTCGCCGCAGACGATCGTCATGCCGGGCTGCGTGACGCCCAGCTCGGGCCCGATCACGTGCACGATGCCCTGGCGGTCGGAGCCCAGCGAGTAGAGCGGAATGCCGAACTCCGCACAGTTGCGCTCGAGCGTCTCGACCTGGACGCGCGAGAGCTGGTCGCGGATCCGGGCCGCGACCGGGGTACCGTCGGTGGGCACGTTGTGGTCGGCGGTGGCCAGCGTGCGGTCGGGCCGGCGGACCCGGCGGTCGGCGAGGCGCAGGCCGTCGAAGGCCTGCGGGCTCGTCACCTCGTGGACGAGGTGGAGATCGATGTACAGCAGCCCCGGCGCGACCTCGTGCCGGCTCCAGATTCGGTCGAACAGCGTCTGGCTCATGAGCGTCGCAGCCCGGCGGAGACGACGGCCAGCAGCACGGCCGGCGCGCTGCCCGGGTTCTCGAAGTGATGCGGCAGGTCCGCATCGAAGGTCACGCAGTCGCCGGCGTCGAGCGGGTGGGCGTCGCCGTCGAGGTGCAGCTCGACCCGGCCGGCCTCGACGATCGCCGTCTCGCGCGAGCCGGGCTCGTGGCGGGGCGGGTCGCCGGGGCCGCCGGTGACCGCCCCGACCGCGAGTGTGTGGCGGGTGAGCTCGGCCCTCTGGCCGGGGAGTGGCGGCGTCAGGATCTCGTAGGCGTGCCCACCGCCGGGCACGCAGCCCTGGCGTCGTTCGGCAGGGCGCACGATCGTAACCGCGCCGTCCTCGTCCAGGCGCAGGAGCTGGGAGAGCCGCAGCTCCAGGCCCGCCGCGATGCGGGTCGCCACCGCGAGCGTCGGGCTGGTCTCCCCCCGTTCGACCTGGGAGAGCATGGGCGCCGACACGCCGGAGCGCGCGGCGAGGTCGCGCAGCGACAGGTCCATGGCCTCGCGCAGAGCTCGCACCCGGGGGCCGAGCGGCGCGCTGAGCACGTCCTGGACCAAAGCCATACGAACGTACGTTATCGCATACACGAGGCTGAGGCGGACCGCCGGTACTCGTAGTCTCTTGGCGTGCCCGAGCCGCTGCGCAGCCATCCCGACGTCCTGGTGCTCGCCGCCGGCGGGACGCTCGGCGAGGCCTGGATGCGCGGGCTGCTCGACGGGGTCGGGGCGGCGAGCGGGATCGACTTCCGGCGCTGCGAGTACTTCGTCGGAACCTCCGCCGGCTCGATCGTGGCCGCCGTGCTCGCCGCCGGCCGCGCGCCCGAGGCCGGAAACGGCCCCGCAGCCCGCTGGGCGGAGGCCGCGGCGCGCAACGGGGACCGCCCCGCCGACCGCACCGCGGTCCGCCACGGCCCGCGCCCGCTCCAGCAGGCGGCCCGCCTCGGGCTGACCGCCGCCTCGCCGCTGGTCCCATTCGCGCTGGCCACCACCGCGCCCGGCGGCGCCGCCGCGCGGGCGGTCGCGCTCAACGCCCTCCCGCGCCCG
>DASQFQ010000332.1:0-2621 GCA_035633075.1 Solirubrobacteraceae bacterium
GGTCTCATCGCCCGGGACGCCGAGCACCACCGCGTAGGCCGACCACGACCAGGCCGCGAGCACGCCGAGCGAGACCAGCGTGTCCATCGACGCCGCCCCGTGGCGCAGGTTCTTCAACGCCGCGCGGTGAAAAGGAGCGGCCCCCCAGAGCGCGACGGGCGTGGCCAGGCCCAGCGCCGCCCACTCCCAGCCCTCGAACTGCAGGCCCGCCACCATGCCGAGCGCCACCACGGGCAGGGAGAGCAGCGCCGAGGCCACGAGACGGCGGCGCAGCATCGGCGGCGGATCGGCGGGCGCCAGCTCGGCCCGATAGCCCGCCGACTCGACCGCTCCCACCAGCTCGGCCGGCGTGACGGTCGCCGGGTCGTAGTCGACGGAGGCCTGCTCGGTCAGGAGGTTCACGGACGCGCTCACCCCGTCGAGGCGGTTTAGCTCCCGCTCGACGCGCGCGACGCAGCTCGCACAGGTCATGCCGTCGATCGGGAGCGAAGTTCGCACGCCCGTACAACCATACCCCAAGGGGGTATTAGCCCTCGGGAAAGCTGTCCGGTTTCTCCAGCGCGCGCCGGTACAGCGCGTCGTCGATGTTGCGTCCGCACACGAGCACCACCACCGGGCCCTCGACGGGCTCGAGCGCATCCAGCGCCGCCAAGGAGGCGGCGGCCGAGCCCTCCACACGGATGCCGGCTTGGGCAAAGGCGCCCACCGCGCGGGCCATCGCGCGCTCGGACACCTCGACGAAGGGCGTGCGGAGGCGCACCAGTTCCTCTACGGCCAGCGGCACCGCGACCCGCACGGCGAGGCCGTCGGCAAAGGTGGCGGAGCGATCACACTCAACGGGCTCGCCGGCGGCCACGCTCCACGCCATCACCGGCGCCTCCTTGGACACCACGCCGACCGCGCCGCCTCCCAACCCCCGGGCGACGCCGATCAGCAGGGCGCCGTTGCCCACCGGCACCGGTGTGCGGACGGGCCGCTCGCCCAGTTGCTCGACGATCTCCCGCCCGATGGCCGTATACCCCTCGTACTGCGCGGGCTCCGCCCCGTCCTCGAAGAAGGGCACTCGCCTTTCGGTCGCGTAGGCGCGCGCATGATCCTTGGCCTCGTCCACGTCGGCTCCGGCCTGGCGCACCTCGGCGCCCAGATCCTCGAGCAGGGCGAGCTTGGTGGCGCTCGCCTCCAGGGGAAGGAACACGACCGCGCGCACGCCGGTTCGCGCGGCGGCCCACGCGGTGGCCGCCCCGTGGTTTCCCGTCGAGGCGGTCACCACGGCGTCCGCGCCGCGCGCGCGAAAGGACTCGAGCGCCGGCAGCGCGCCGCGCCACTTGAAGGCGCCCAGCTCGTGGATGTCCTCGCGCTTGAGCCACAGGCGCCGGCCGGCCGCGAGGCCCGCGGGTGCCTCCTCCAAGGGAGTGGGCGAGCTCATCGGCGCAGACTAATCTCGACGTGATGAGCACGACTGCCGACCCCGCCCTGCAAGCCGCCGCCTGGGACCTCGAGCCGCTCGTCGAGAGCCGCGGCGCCGCCGGAGTCGAGGAGCTGCTGATCGAGGCGCGCGACAGATCTGCCGCCTTTGCCGAGCGCCACCGCGGCCGCGTGACCGAGCTCGACTCCGCCGGCCTGGTGGACGCCATGAACGAGCTGGCCGCCATCCACGATCTCGCCGGGCGAGCGGGCTCCTTCGCGATGCTCTGGTTCACGCTGGATACTGCCGACCCCCCGCGCGGCGCTCTGATCCAGAAGGCGCGCGAGCTGGGCGCTTCGATCGAGACGCAGCTTCTGTTCTTCGAGCTCGAGTGGAACCTGCTCGACGAGGAGCGCGCCGGCGCGCTGCTGGCCGCGCCGGAGCTCGACTTCTGCCGGCACTTCCTGCGCACGCTGCGCCGCTACCGCCCGCACCAGCTCACCGAGCCCGAGGAGCGCATCGCCACCGAGCTCGACGTGAGCGGCTCCTCGGCCTTCCGAAGGCTGTTCACCGAGCAGATCTCCTCCGTCGAGGTGCAGCTGCACGACTCAGACGAAGCCACCTCGCTGGAGGAGGCGCTCTCGCGCCTGCAGGACCCCGACCGCGCGGTTCGCGAGGCCGCCGCCAAGGCCACCACAGAAGCGCTGCGCCCGGGCCTGCGAACGCGCGCCTACGTGTTCAACACCCTGCTCGGGGACAAGGCCACCAAGGACCGCCTGCGCGACTACCCGCACTGGCTGGCGTCGCGCAACCTCGCCAACGAGGCCAGCGACGAGTCAGTGCAGGCGCTCATCGACGCGGTGGCCGGCCGCTACGAGCTGGCGCGCCGCTGGTATCGGCTCAAGGCCCGCCTGCTCGGCCTCGACCGCCTGGCCTACTGGGACCGGATGGCCCCCGTGTCCGAGGCCGAGGATCAGATTCCCTACGACGAGGCGCGCGGGATCGTGCTCGACTGCTACTCGACGTTCTCCCCCGAGCTCGGGGAGGCCGCGGGCGAGTTCTTCGCGCACGGCTACATCGACGGGCCACCCCGCCCGGGCAAGCGCGGTGGCGCGTTCTGCTCCTACACCGTTCCCTCGCGCCACCCCTACGTGATGCTCAACTACACCTCGAGGCCTCACGACGTGCTCACGATGGCCCACGAGCTCGGGCACGG
>DASQFQ010000333.1:0-10731 GCA_035633075.1 Solirubrobacteraceae bacterium
GGTCGTCTCGTCGACCGACAGCGTCGTCTGAGTCAGGTAGGCGATCCGCGTGGGGTCGGAGACCTCGAGCGCGTCCGCGTCGGCCTCGCTCTCCACGAGGACGATCGAGCCGGGCACCTCGCCCATCGTCCCCTCGACCTCCTCGTGGCCGGCGTGGCCGATCAGCACGATCGTGTAGCCCTCGGCGGCGAACTTCCTCGCCTCCACGTGGACCTTGGTGACCAGCGGGCAGGTGGCGTCGAGGGTGAAGAGGTTGCGCCGGCGCGCGTCGGCCTGCACGGTGGGGGAGACGCCGTGGGCGGAGAACACGGTCGTCCCGCCCTCGGGGATCGAGTCGTCGAGCTCGTCGACGAAGACCGCGCCCCGCCGCCGCAGCTGCTCGACGACGTGCTTGTTGTGGACGATCTCCTTGCGCACGTAGACGGGTGCCCCATAGAGCTCGAGCGCGCGCTCGACGGTCTGCACGGCACGGTCGACGCCGGCACAGTAGCCGCGCGGGGCGGCGAGCAGGAGCCGCTCCGGGGTCGGGAGCAAGGTCGTGGCCATCGGTTCCAGTGTAGGCGGAGGCTCAGCGCCAGGAGCGCAGGAGCTCGAGCACGGTCTCCCCGGACAGGTCGAGCGAGCGCTGGGAAACGGCGCTCATGTCGTCGCAGGGCTTGTGCCAGCAGGGAAAGTCGGAGTCGATCAGGTCGATTGCCGGGACACCGGCGCGGGCAAACGGGGTGTGGTCGTCGGTCACCTCACCCACGCGGTCGTCCGGGAAGGTGGCCAGCGAGCCGACACGGCGGGCGGCGGCCCGCAGGCGCGCCCACAGCTCGGGGTTCGAGCCCTCCTCCCGCGGGATGCGCAGATCCCTGTCGGCCACGAAGTCGAGCAGGACGAGCGCTCGCAGCTCGCCGCGGTGGCGCTGGGCGTAGGCGCGCGACCCGCGCACGCCGGAGAGCAGGAAGTCCGCCTTGTCGTTGGTGGCCTCCTCGCCGTCGAACAGGACGAAGCGCAGCTCGGGGGCGCCGGCGGGGCGGGGGGCACGGCCCAGGACGCGTGCGAGCTCGAGCACGGCCGCGGTTCCGCCGGCGCCGTCGTTGGCTCCCACGAAGCCCGGCAGGCGCTTGGTGTCGTAGTGGGCCGCCACCACGATCGCCGGCAGGCGCCCCGGCACGTGTCCGACGACGTTGCGCAGCCCGCCGCGCACCGCCTCGTAGCGCCCTCGCGGCAGAGCGCGCCGCAGCCTCGCGGCCAGCCGCCGCGAGGCCGCCGAGCCCGCCGGGCGCGGACCCATCTCGACCTGATGGCGCAGCTCGGCGAATGCCCGGCGCGCGTCGAAGCGGTCCGTGCGCAGCCGCGCGGCGGCGGCGGCAGGGGCGGCCTCGTCCCCGTCGGCGCCGTCGAAGGCGCCGCCGACCGCCGCCACGAGCAGCCCGGCGCCGAGCAGCGCCTGGACCACGACGAGCGCGATCCAGAGATGGCGCCGCCGCTCAGTCGTTCGACGTCACCGCCTCCAGCAGGTCCGCAAAGCGCCGTCGCGCCTCCTCGCGCCGGGTCGGGACGTGCTCGCTCGGCACGCCGTCGGCCGGCGGCTCGTACCCCCGCAGGATCTGGCGCGCGACGCTCTGGCGGTGCACCTCGTCGGGCCCGTCGTAGAAGCGCGCGCCGCGCGCGAAGCGGTACATCGCCTCGAGCGGGAGGTCGGTCGAGTAGCCGAGCGAGCCGTGGATCTGCAGCGCGCGGTCGACCACGTCGTGCATCACGCCCGCGCCGTAGAACTTGATCAGGGAGATCTCCTGGCGCGCGGCCGACGCGCCCTCGGTGTCCATCTTCCACGCCGCGTGCAGGGTCATCAGGCGCGCGGCCTGCATCTGTGCGGCCGAGTCGGCGACCCAGTTCTGGATCGTCTGCTTGTCGGCCAGCAGCGAGCCGTGGGCGTAGCGCGTGACGGCGCGCTCGCAGAGCATGTCGAACGCGCGCCCGGAGACCCCGAGCCACCGCATGCAGTGGTGGATGCGCCCGGGCCCCAGGCGCTGCTGGGCGATCAGGAAGCCGGCTCCGCGCGGCCCCAGCAGCGCCTCCGCGGGGACGCGCACGTCCTCGTAGAGGATCTCGGAGTGGCCGCCGATGCGGCCGAAGTGCTCGTAGGGGTGCTCCATCGTCCCGATGTCGCGGACGATCGTCACGCCCGGCGTGTCGGCGGGCACCAGGAACATCGACGCCCGCTGGTAGCGGTGCGCCTCCGGGTCGGTGACGGCCATGACGATCAGGAAGTCGGCCACCGAGGCGTTGGAGGAGAACCATTTGTGGCCGTTGATCACCCACTGGTCGCCTTCCTGCACGCCGGTGGTCTGCAGCAGCGTGGGATCGGAGCCGGCGCTGCCGGGCTCCGTCATCGAGAAGGCCGAGCGCAGGTCGCCGGCCAGGAGCGGGTGCAGGTAGAGCTCCTTCTGATCCTCGGTGCCGGCCATCGCGAGCACCTCGGAGTTGCCGGAGTCGGGCGCCTGGTTGCCGAAGACACTCGGCGCGAACACCGACGACCCGAGGATCTCGTGCATCAGCCCGAGCTTGACCTGCCCGAAGCCCTGGCCACCGAGGTCGGGCGGCAGGTGCGCCGCCCACAGCGCGCGCTCCTTGACCTGCTCCTTGAGCGGGGCGATCGCGCGCTCGAAGCCCTCCTGGCCCAGCTCCTCGAAGACCGTCTCGATCGGCCAGATCTCCTCGCGCACGAAGGTGCGCATCCAGTCGAGCTGCTCCTGGAACTCGGGCTCGGTCGAGAAGTCCCACGCCATCGTCGTTCGCCTCCTGAGTCCTTTGGGGGTGCGCGTGTCCAAAGAGTGACACGCGAGGTCCGCGACGTTCGCGGCGGATCGCGACCCGGTGCGCTTCGGCCCCGCGTCACCCGCCGACGTGCGCAACACGCGCCGCTGAGATAGACACCCTGCCGTGACCGCGCTCGCGATCGCGGCAGGAGCCGCCGTCATGGCCGGCGCCGCACTGCAATCGGCGACGGGCTTCGGGTTCGCGCTGGTGTCGGCGCCGCTGCTGTTCGCGGCGACGACGCCCGAGCAGGCCATCGGGCTACTGCTCCTGCTCGGCCTGGAGGTCAATCTCCTCACGCTCGCGACGGAGGGCCGGCGCCCGGAGCCCCTGCGCTCCGACGCCGCGCGCTTGCTGGCCTGGTCGCTGCCCGGCGTCGCCGCGGGGCTCGTCGCGCTGCGCTCGCTGGACGCCACGACGCTCCAGGTGGGCGTGACCATCGGCGTGTTCGCGACCCTGGCCGTGCGCCACGTCGCGAACCGCCGGCGCGCCGAGGCACCGCACGAGCCGCGGTGGTGGGCGGTCCCCGCGGCGGGACTGGCCTCGGGCGCCCTTACGACCTCGACCAACACCGCCGGCCCGCCCATCGTCCTCTACCTCCTCGCGCGCGGAGCGCGGCCGGTCGAGACCCGCGACACCCTGACCGTGACCTTCGTGGGCCTCTCGCTGATCGGCGCCGCGGCGCTGGCTGTGAGCGGGACGAGCGGCGCGGTGCCGGGCGCGGCCGCGCTCGCCGCCCTGGTCCCGCTGACCCTGCTCGGCCACCTCGCCGGCCGGCCCGTCTTCGCCCACCTCGCCGAGGACCGCTACGAGCCCGTCCTCACCGCGGTCCTCGTCGTCGCCGCCGTCGGCGGGCTGCTCAGCGCGCTCGCCTAGCGCCCCAGCGCCCGCATCTGCTCGGGGGCGTAGCGACCCCCGGCGACCGCGTCGGCGAGGCCCTCGAGATCGGCCAGCTCGTTCGGGGTGAGCTGGATCTCGGCGGCGCCCACGTTCTGCTCCACCCGCGCCACCCGTTTGGTGCCGGGAATCGGCACGATGTCCTCGCCCTGGGCGAGCACCCAGGCGAGCGCGATCTGGCCGGGTTTCGCGCCGCGTCGTTCGGCGACGGCCTCGACCTCTGCGATGAGGCGCAGGTTGCGCTCGAGGTTCTCGCGCTCGAAGCGCGGGAATCGCCGACGGCGCGCGTCGGACTCGTCGAGGTCCTCCACGCGGCGGATGGCGCCGGTGAGGAACCCCCGCCCCAGCGGCGAGTAGGCGACGAAGCCGATGCCCAGCTCGCGCACCGCCGGCAGGATCTCCGCCTCGACGTCACGGGCCCACAGCGAGTACTCGGTCTGCAGCGCGCTGATCGGGTGGACGTCGTGAGCTCGGCGGATGGTGTCCGCGCCCGCCTCCGAGAGTCCCAGCCAGCGGACCTTGCCCTCCCGCACGAGCTCGGCCATCGCGCCCACGGTCTCCTCGATCGGCGTCTCGGGATCGACCCGGTGCTGGTAGTAGAGGTCGATCGTCTCCACCCCGAGGCGCTCCAGCGACGCCTCGCAGGCGCTGCGCACGTAGCCGGCGTCCCCGCGGATGCCGAGGAACTCGCCTGCCTCGCCGCGCACGTTGCCGAACTTGGTCGCGATCAGCGGGCGCTCCCCGCCCCACTCGCGCACGGCGCGCCCGACCAGGCGCTCGTTGGTGAACGGCCCGTACATGTCGGCGGTGTCGAGCATTGTGACGCCGAGTTCGAGCGCGCGGTGCACCGTGGCCACCGCCTCCCGCTCGTCGGAGCTGCCGTGGAACTCGGACATTCCCATGCAGCCGAGGCCGAGCGCGGAGCTCTCGAGGCCCTGGCCGCCGAGGGTGCGTCGCTGCATCTGGATCCTGCCTCCCGATCGTCGTGCGGTTCGCCGATCACGGTATAGGCTTGGCCCTCGATGGCTCAGGCCCACGGTGATCGGCTTACGGCGGTGGACGCGTCGTTCCTCGCCCAGGAGGGCCCGACGTCGCACATGCACGTCGGCGCGGTGATGCTGTTCGACGGGCCGCCTCCTGGCTACACCGACTTCGTCACCCAGATCCGCTCCCGGCTGCACCTGGTCCCGCGCTACCGCCAGAAGCTCGCGTTCCCACCGCTCGAGACCGGCCGGCCGCTGTGGGTCGACGACCCCACCTTCAACCTCGAGTACCACATCCGCCACACGGCGCTCCCCGCGCCGGGGTCCGAGGAGCAGCTGCGCAACCTCGCGGCGCGCATCCACTCCCAGCAGCTCGACCGCGCCAAGCCGCTGTGGGAGGCATGGCTCGTCCAGGGCCTGGAGAGCGGCGGCTTCGCGCTGATCTCCAAGACCCACCACGCGCTGGTGGACGGGATCGGCGGCGTCGACCTCATGACCGTGCTGTTCGACGCCCAGCCGGTGCCACCGCCGCTGCCCCACGAGGGCGAGCCGTGGGGGCCCGAGCCCGAGCCCTCCCCCGTCGAGCTCGCCGCGCGCGGGATCAAGGGCCTCATCAGGACCCCGTTCGAGATCGTCGGCCGTGCCGCCGGCGCCGCGAGCCGGCCGGCCGAGACCCTCGAGGCCACGCGCGAGGCGCTCGAGGGCGTCGGCGAGGTGGCGTGGGCGACGCTCAACCCCGCGCCCGACATCCCGCTCAACGTCGAGATCGGGCCGCACCGCCGCTTCGCCTTCGTACGTCACGAGCTCGACGACTTCAAGCTGGTCAAGAACGCGTTCGGGGGCACCGTCAACGACGTCGTGCTCGCCGTCGTGTCGGGAGCGCTGCAGAAGTGGCTGCGCTCGCGCGGCGTGCGGACCGAGGGCCTCGAGCTGCGCGCGCTCGTCCCCGTCTCCATCCGGACCCACGCACAGCGCGGCCAGCTCGGCAACCGCCTGGCGGCGATCCGCGGGCCGCTGCCTGTCTACGTCGAGGACCCCGTCGCTCGCCTGCGCGTGGTCAGGGCCGCGATGGACGGCCTGAAGGAGTCCAAGCAGGCCGTGGGCGCCGAGGTGCTCGCGGGGGTCCAGAGCTTCGCGCCGCCCACGATCCTCGCCCAGGCGTCGCGCCTGAACTTCTCCACGCGCCTGTTCAACCTGCTCGTGACCAACGTGCCCGGGCCGCAGTTCCCGCTCTACCTGCTCGGCCGCGAGCTGAAGGACCTCTTCCCCGTCGCCTTCCTGCCCAAGCACCACGCGCTGGCGGTGGCCATCATGTCCTACAACGGCGGCATGGACTTCGGGCTGCTCGGCGACTACGACGCGATGTACGACCTCGACGACGTCGGCGACATGCTCGACGCGTCGCTCGCCGAGCTGGTCAAGGCCGCCAGGGCCAGGCGGCCGTCCAACGGGCGCACGGCGGGCAGAAAGGTCCCGGCGAAGAAGAATGCTCCGGCGAAGAAGAAGCCGGCGGCGAGGTCACCGGCTCAGTAGCCGAGCGCGAACTTCGCGTCCTCGGACATCTTCTCCGGGGTCCACGGTGGGTCGAAGATCATGGTCGGGATGACCTCCTCGACGCCCTCGAGCTCTCCTACGAACTCCTTCATCTGCTCGGAGACCTGCGGCCCGATGGGGCACGCGGGCGTGGTCAGGGTGAAGGTGACGTTCACCGTCCCGCCGTCGATCTCGACGTCGTACACGAGGCCCAGCTCGATGAAGTCGAGGCCCAGCTCGGGGTCGATGACGTTGGAGAGCGCCTCGGTGACGTCGTCTTCGGTGACCACGGGGCAGGAGTCTAGCCATCGCTGAGATGATCGACCTGCAGCGTCGGCTCGACCGCATGCAAGACGACCGCCGGCCCGGACGGCGTACCGTATGGGGCGATGCTCGTCCCGCTCGTCCTCCTCTTCATCCTCGTGCCGATCGCCGAGCTCGCGATCATCATCCAGGTGGGCCAGGCGCTCGGCCTGCTCGCGACGATCGCGATCCTGATCGCCGACTCCCTGCTGGGCTCGCTGCTCATGCGCTCGCAGGGCCGGGCGGCCTGGCGACGGTTCAACGTCGCGCTGCAGTCGGGCCGTCCCCCGGCGCGCGAGGTGCTCGACGGGGTGCTGGTCATCTTCGGCGGCGCGCTGCTGCTCACGCCCGGTTTCATCACCGATGTCGTCGGGCTGGCGTTCCTGCTCCCGCCCTCGCGCGCGGTCCTGCGCAGGCTGCTCGTGCGGCGCTTCGCCCACCGCATGGTCGTGGCCGCGGGCACCCCGCGGCGCCGCGCGCCGCGCGACGCCGCCGCCGACGTCGACGTCGACGTCGAGGGCAGCGCGATCGACGTCGATCCGGGGGCGCTGCCCCCGCGGCGACCCTGATGGCGATCGGGCCCGAGCACGAGGCGGCGCAGCCGCCTGTGGGCGAGGGCTTCACCGATGCCGTCACCTACGCGTTCGGAGACCGAGCCGCCGCTCTCTACGGCCTCGCGCGGCTCGGGCTGTCGCCTGCCCCTGGCGGCGGTGTCCAGGCGAGCGGGCTCGGCGTGCTGTTCTCGGGACGCGAGCCCGTCGGCGTGGTCGCCGAGGGCGGCGTGGCGCTCGGCGCGAGCGCCGGCTGGGCCGCGCTCGAGCTGCCGGGCATGAGCGCCGCGGTGGAGTCGCCCCTGGAGCGCTGGCGGGTCGCGATGGCGGCCGGCGACGGCGCGGGGTTCGAGCTCGAGCTCGCGGCGATCTCGGGGCCGGCGCCCTTCGAGGCCGGCGGGATGGAGGGCTACGAGCAGCTCTGCCGCGTGAGCGGGACCGCCGCCGGGCAGCCCGTCGAGTGCCTCGGTCAGCGCGGGCACTCCTGGGGCGCCCCGGACTGGTCGGAGATCGCGCTTGCCCGCTCGCTCGGGGCCTGGCTCGAGGACGGCAGCGCCCTCGCGCTGACCGCGATCCGCCCCGCGGGGTCCGATGACCACGCGGACGAGCAGGTCTGGGCGGCCCTGCTCGACGCCGAGGGAACTGTGTCCATCGCCGACCCGCGCCTGTCGACCACCTACGACGGCGAGGGCCACCAGCGCCGCGCCGGCCTCGAGCTGTGGGTCGGAGAAGAGGACGAGCACCCCCGCCGCGGCGCCGGCCAGGTCCTGTGCGGCTCCAGCCTGGAGCTCGGCCAGCTGCGCCTCGACTGCGCCTTCTTCGCCTGGCAGATGGACGGCCGCGACGGCGTCGGGCGCTACGACGTGCTGCGCCGGGCCGAAGCGGGAGCCTGAACGGGGCCGAGCGGAAGCCTTGATGAGCGCAGGGACAAACAGTCATGCCCGCGGCGTCAACCCATTGCGATCAGGCTCAAGCCACAGGCTTGAACCTGATCAGTTGTCCGTGCCCAACCGGTCCCAGCAGTAGAGCTCGAGGCACTCCGCCGCGAGCTCCTCGCAGCGCTTCGCCGAGAGCCAGGGCAGGACGGTCTCGAGCGCCTGCTCCTCGGCGACCCCTGCGTTGAAGGCCTCCTCGCCGCGCATGCCGGCCGCGATCTTCAGCGCCTCGCGCCTGGACTCGCCCAGTGCCGAGAAGACATTGACGAGGAACTCGCGGTTGGCGACGGGCGTGCCCACCTCCATCGAGGCGTGCCACGCGGCGAGCATGGAGAGGTCGTGCTCGTCGAGGTCGGTGAGGGCCTTGGCGTAGTGGGAGGCGAGCTCCGCCTCGGGGATCTCGTCGACCCAGGCGCGAACGAGCTCGCCGAGCAGCTGCCGACGGGCCTCGCGACCGACCGACTCGACCATCACGCGGATCGCATCCTGTGGATCGATGAAGCAGAGGGGCATGGGCGTTTCGCTCTTCGCCTCCGGTGGCGGACGGGACAGCAGGCACGGTAGGGGGGCGGTCGGACGGCATTGCCGCCCGCGCCCCCGACCGACTAGGGTCGCCGCGTGGCGGGTTGGGTCACCTTCGACTGCTACGGCACGCTCGCCGACTGGCTCGGCGGCATGCGCGCGGCGCTGGTGCCGCTGGTCGAGCGCGACGACGCAGACCGCCTCGTCGCCGCCTACCACGAGCTCGAGGCCGGCGTCGAGGCGCAGCGCCCCGCTCCCCTCTACCGCGACGTGCTGGCCGAGACGCTGCGGCGCGCGGCGGCGCGCGAGGGCGTGCAGCTGCCCCCGGGCGGTGAGCACGCGCTGTCGGTGGCGTGGGACAGGATGCCGATCTTCGAGGACGTCGGCCCGGCGCTCGGGGCGCTCCGCGAGGCGGGCTGGCGGCTGGGGATCCTCTCCAACTGCGACGACGACCTGCTCGCCGGGACGCTGCGCAGCCTTCCCGCCCGCTTCGACCTGACCGTCACCGCCGAGCAGGTCGGCAGCTATAAGCCCAGCCACGGCCACTGGCGACGCTTCGCCGAGCTGACCGAGGGCCGCCGGGAGTGCTGGGTGCACGTCGCCCAGTCGTGGTTCCACGACATCGCCCCGGCCGCCGAACTGGAGCTCCCGCGCATCTGGGTCGACCGCCTGGACTCCGGCGAGGACCCGGCACACGCGACGCTGCGCGTGCCGGACCTGAGGGGGCTCCCGGAGGCCGTCGGGTCGGCCGCCGCTAGCGAATCCGCTTCTTGACCTCGAAGTAGCTAGAGCGCGCCCTGCCGTTCGCCACCAGGCCGGCGTCGAAGCGCGGCGTCACGTTGCCGAACCAGGTGTAGACGTAGAGGCGCTTGATCCGCTTGTTGCGCGTCGCCAGGCGGAACATGTACTTCGTGGCCTTGAGCTGGCGGCTCTCGGAGGCCTTGAAGGAGGCGAACTTGAAGATCCCGCCGGTCTCGGTGAGCCAGATCTCGCGGCAGCCGAGCGCCCGGATGATCGCCGTGGTGCCGGTGTCGCGGAAGCGGTTGGTGTCGGAGTAGTTGTGCAGTCCGCAGATCGTGCGCTTGGCCTTGAGCGCGCGCCGGAAGCGCGTGATGTAGCGCACGGTGCGCTTGTAGGTGGGCCGCCTGGCCTTGGCGCTGTCGGCCTGGTCGAGGATGTCGGCCACCACGATCTTGCAGGTGGGGCAGTTCCTGCGGACGATGTCGGTGAAGCGGGCGGCCGCCTTCGGGTTGCGCGAGGTCGGTTGCGTGAAGTGGTTGATCTCGTTGAAGGGCGCGATCGTCCTGACGAACGGGAAGCGCGCGAGGAAGAGCCGGAGGTTGCCCTCGTACTGCGCCGGTGTGGGCAGCCTGCATTGGCGCTGGTTCCGGTTGGCGCGCTGCTTGCAGATCTCCGCCGCGCCGCGCGCGTGCTCGAAGGTCACGAGCGGCTCGACCCCGGCCGCCTGCGCGGCGTTGAGGTAGTCCGTGACGCGCTGGAGCTCGTCGTCGCCGCTGGTCATCACGTCGTACGACATGACGACGCGGGAGTACCTCGCGCCGAGGTCTTTGAACAACGGGTCCGAGAACAGCGCCGGCTGGTTCTCGGCGATGCCGATGCCCAGCGCGGCGTGTGCCCCCGCGGGAGCGACGAGCACAGCGAGGGCGCACACGGCCCCCAGGAGGAGTCGGGTTCGCATGGCGCTCCAGGCTAGCGAGCGCGTCGGATGCCGTGGTCCTCAGACCGGGGAAGCCCGGCCGTACTCGAATATCCCGCCCAGGAAGAGCTCGGTGGCGAAGCGGGTCGCGCCGTCGACGTCGGGGGGCTCGCGCTCGAGCAGCCGCTCGCCCAGCTCGAGGCCGACAGCGACCATGGCAGGCGCGCAGAAGTCGACGTCCACGTCGGGCATGTCCCAGCGCGCCATCGCGTCGCGCAGGTCCTCGGCCAGCTCGCCGGCGCCTGCCGGCCGCTGCGACTCGTCGAACATCGTGCGGATGGCGCCCGCGTTGCGGCCCAGGAACGCGGCGCGCTCGGGATCCTCGGCGATGAACTCGAAGTACGCGCGGTAGGCGTCCTCCACGAAGGCCTCCGGCGTGGGGGCGGCGCGGCGCGCGCTGCGCACCCGGCGGCGCGCCTCGGCGCCGGTCTCCGCCACGAGCGCCCGGAAGATCGCCTCCTTGTCGGTGAAGTAGTTGTAGAACG
>DASQFQ010000334.1:0-6657 GCA_035633075.1 Solirubrobacteraceae bacterium
GCGCACGCGCGTGCACGAGTACGGCGGGGGAGCGTTCGCCGTCCACGGCTCCACCGTGTTCTTCTCCAACTTCGCCGACCAGCGCGTCTACCGCCAGGACGGCGCGGGCGCCGAGCCGCGGGCGATCACGCCCGAGCCCGACGCGCCCGCGGGCGCCCGCTACGCCGACGGCCGCGTCACCCACGATGGCAGGCTGCTGATCTGCGTGCGCGAGCGTGCGGCGGAGCCCGAGCACGTCAACGAGCTGGTCGCGCTGCCCGCCGACGGTTCCGGCGAGCCCGTGGTGATCGCCTCCGAGCACGACTTCTTCGCCGCCCCCCGCCTCTCGCCCGACGGGAGGCGCCTGGCCTGGCTGTCGTGGGATCACCCGCGGATGCCGTGGGACGGCACCGAGCTGTGGGTCGCCGATCTGCGCGCCGACGGGACCCTGGCGGAGCCGAGCCTCGTGGCCGGGGGTCCGAGCGAGTCGACCCTGCAGCCCGAATGGAGCCTGGACAGCGTGCTCCACTTCATCTCGGATCGCACGGGCTGGTGGAATCTCTACCGCGCGGGCGACGGCGGGCCCGAGCCGCTCACGCCGATGGAGTCCGACCTGGGCGGACCGATGTGGATCTTCGGACTGTCCTGGTACGGGTTCCTGGACGGGGGCCGGATCGCCTGCACCTACGTCGAGGATGGGCGCGACCGGCTCGCGATCGTTCACGCCCCCGGCCGGCTCGAGACGCTCGATGCGGAGTGGACGGCGATCGATGGCCTGACGACCGATGGATCGCGCGTGCTGCTGATCGGCTCCTCGCCGGCGCGCTGCGCGCGGGTCGTGAGCCTGGATCCGGCCACCGGCGCCCTCGAGGAGCTGACCACCGACGACGAGGAGCAGATCGACGCCGCCTGCGTCTCGAGCCCGCGCCCGATCGCCTACCCGACCACGGGCGGCGCGACCGCGCACGCGCTCTACTACCCGCCTTGCAACCCGGGCTTCGTCGCGCCGGCGTCGCAGAGGCCGCCGCTGCTCGTCGAGGTTCACGGCGGTCCCACCGCGCACGTGACGCCGCGACTGCTCCCCTCGATCCAGTTCTTCACCAGCCGGGGCTTCGCGGTCGCGGACGTCAACTACGGCGGGAGCACGGGCTATGGGCGCGCGTATCGCGAGCGCCTCAAGGGCCAGTGGGGCGTGGTCGACGTCGACGACGCCGTCAACGTGGCCCGCCACCTCGCCGAGCAGGGGGAGGTCGACCCCGCGTGCATGGCGATCACCGGCGGCAGCGCGGGCGGCTGGACCGTGCTCTGCGCGCTCGCGCTGCGCGACGTCTTCACAGCGGGCGCGAACTACTTCGGCGTGTCCAGCCTCGTGGGCTTCAACGAGGACACGCACAAGTTCGAGTCCCGCTACGTCGACTCGCTCGTCGGCCGCTCGCAGGAGCTCTTGCGCGAGCGCTCGCCGATCACCCACGCCGACCGCATCCGCGCTCCCGTCATCGTGCTCCAAGGACTCGAAGACGAGGTCGTCCCGCCGTCGCAGTCCGAGGTCATCGTCGAGGCACTTGCCCGCAACGGCGTGACGCACGCCTACATCACGTTCCCGGGCGAGCAGCACGGCTTCCGCAAGGCCGAGAACATCAAGCGCGCGATCGAGGCGGAGCTCAGCTTCTACGCGCAGGTCTTCGGCTTCGAGCCGGCGGACGACATCGAGCCGGTCCCACTGCGCGGCCGCTGAGCGGCCCGCTCAGGCCAGCTCCCACGGCGCGGCGCCCGCGCGCGATGCGGCGACCGCCGCCGCCAGGCGGCCCTCTCCGATCGAAGTCCTGAGCGCGGCCATCAGCGCCTGCGGGTAGGCGAGGTTGTGGAGAGTGAGCAGCCGTGACGCGGTCAGCTCGCCCGCCCTGAGCAGGTAGTGCAGGTAGGCGCGCGAGTAGCCGCGCGCGCACGCCGGACACGGGCAGCCCTCCAGCAGCGGCTCGTCGGCCTCGCGGTAGCGGCCCTTGGCGAGGTCGATCCGCCAGCGGCGGTCCGGATCCGGGACGACGGCCATGCCGTGGCGCCCGATGCGCGTCGGCATCGCGCAGTCGAACGTGTCGATCCCCAGCTCGACGCCCCGCAGCAGATCGTCGATCTCCCCGATGCCCAGCAGGTGGCGGGGGCGGTCCTCGGGCAGCTCGTCCACCGCCCAGCCGACCACCTCGTGCATCTGGGCCTTCTCCTGCCCGAGCGAGCCGCCGATCGCGATCCCCGCGCATGCTCGGGCCGCCACGGCCTGGGCGGAGGCGCGGCGCAGGTCCTCGTGGACGCCGCCCTGGACGATCCCGTAGACGGCCTGCCCCTCGGGCCCCTGCTGGGCGTGCCAGGCCAGGCAGCGGTCGAGCCAGCGGTGGGTGCGCTCGGTCGACTCGGCGGTGTAGTCGCGCGAGACGTTGAAGGGCAGGCACTCGTCGAACACGAGCGCGATGTCGGAGCCCAGGGCGGCCTGGGCCTCCATCGAGGTCTCCGGGCCCATGAACCGCGTGGCGCCGTCGAGGTAGGAGCGGAAGCTGACCCCCTCCTCGGCGATGCCCACGATGGCACCGGCGCGCTCGCCGCCCGCCGCCTGGGCGCCCCGTCCCTTGATCTCGTCGGCGACGGTCCCGTGGCCCATCGAGAAGACCTGAAAGCCGCCGGAGTCGGTGATGATCGGCCCGTTCCAGCGCATGAAGCGGTGCAGGCCGCCGTGGCGGGCGATCAGCTCGGGCCCCGGCGCCAGGAAGAGGTGGAAGGTGTTGCCCAGTACCATGTCGTAGCCGAGCGCGGCCACCTCGGCGGGCTCGAGGGTCTTGACCACCGCCTTGGTGGCCAGCGGCACGAAGGCGGGCGTGCGAACGTCTCCGTGGGCGAGCCGCAAGGTCCCGGAGCGCGCGCGGGAGCCAGGGTCCCGCGCGTGGATGGCGAATGCGAGCGCCACTCAGGCGGCGGCGCCGGGCACCACGCGGTCCCACAGCGTCGCGAGGTGCCGCAGCTCCTCCTCGCCGAAGTGCGCGAGGAAGCGCTCGCGCACGCCGGCCAGGTGGGTCAGGCGGGCGCTGCACACCAGCTCCTCGCCCTTGGCGGTCAGCGCGGCGTAGCAGCCGCGACCGTCGCGCGAGCACGTGTGGCGCTCCACCACGCCGTCGCGCTCGAGGCGGTCGATCAGCCGGGTCATGCCCGACCGGCTGAGCAGGACCCGCTCGGCGAGCTCGGCCATCCGCAGCTGGCGGTCGGGCGCGGCGTTGAGGAAGACGAGGACCTCGTAGGAGCTCAGCGGGAGCCCGTGGACGGCCTCCAGCTCGGCGTCGAGCTCCCTGACGAGCGAGCTGTGGACACGCAGCATGCCCCTCCACGCCGCCAGCTCCACGGGGTCGAGCTCCGGCAGGGTTTCAGTGGCCATGCGCCTAAGCCTAGCCGAGCTAGTTGCATGGGCAACGGAGATGGGCCGGTTTAGTCGTCGTGTAATGATCAGCGCGCCATGCGCCTGGAGGGCATTCACCACGTCACGGCGATCACCGCCCAGGCGCAGCCCACCGTCGACTTCTACGCGGGCACGCTGGGCCTGCGCTTCGTCAAGCAGACGGTCAACTACGACCAGCCGGATGCCTACCACCTCTACTTCGGCGACCAGGCCGGGGCTCCGGGGTCGATCATGACGTTCTTCGAGTACCCCGGCGTGGAACGTGGCCGCCATGGCGCCGGCATGATCCACACCCTGACCTGGCGGGTCCCGAGCCTCGGCGCGCTGGACTTCTGGGAGCAGCGGCTGGCCAGGGCGGGGGTCCAGGGCGAGCGCGGTCAGAGCAACCTGCGCGTCGCCGACCCGGAGGGGATCGGGATCGAGTTCGCGGTCGTCGAGGTCGACGACCCACCGCTGCGCGCCTCGGCCGCCGGCATCCCCGCCGAGCACGCGCTCCAGGGCTTCCATGGCGCCCGCGCCTACACCGCGGATCCCGAGCGCTCGCGACCGCTGCTCGACGCGCTGAACTTCGAGGACGGCACCCACGTCAACGGCGAGGAGCGCCACGCCGTGTACGAGTACGACGCCGCGCCCGGCGAGCGGGGAATCCAGGGCGCGGGCACGGTCCATCACATCGCCTGGGCCTCGCGCGACGAGGACCACGAGCGCTGGCGCGAGACGATCGCCGCGGCCGGCGCCCAGCCGACCGCGGTCATCGACCGCACCTACTTCCGCTCGATCTACTTCCGCGAGCCCAGCGGGGTGCTGTTCGAGATCGCGACCCTCTCCCCCGGCTTCACCGTCGACGAGCCGCCGGACCGCCTCGGCCGGGCGCTCGTGCTGCCGCCGCACCTCGAGCACCGCCGGGGACAGCTCGAGCGGCTGCTCACGCCGATCGACATCCACTAGTCCGCCAGCAGCGAGCGGCCCGTCATCTCGGGCGGCTGCTCGATGTCCAGCAGCGCCAGCGCGGTCGGCGCCACGTCGGCCAGGATCCCCTCCCCGTCGAGCTCCGCGCCCTCGACCGCGACCAGGAACGGCACCGGATTGAGGGAATGGGCGGTGTCCGGCGAGCCGTCATCCTCGAGCATCTCCTCGGCGTTGCCGTGGTCGGCGGTGACGATGCACGCGCCGTCGCGCGCCTGCACGGCCTCCACCACGCGCCCCAGGCACTCGTCGACGGTCTCGACCGCCCTTACGGCCGCCTCGATGACCCCGGTGTGGCCCACCATGTCGGGGTTGGCGAAGTTGATGATCGCGAAGGCCGGCTCGTCGTCGCGCCAATGGTGCAGGAAGGCCTCGGTCGCCTCCCGCGCGCTCATCTCGGGCTTGTGATCGTAGGTCGGGACGTCGCGCGGGGAGTCCACCAGCTCGCGCACCTCGCCCTCGTGGGGTTCCTCCTCGCCGCCGTTGAAGAAGTAGGTGACGTGCGGGTACTTCTCCGTCTCGGCGACGTGCAGCTGTGACAGCCCGCGGTCGGCGAGGACCTTGGCGATGGTGACGTCCGGGCGCTCGGGCGGGAACGCGACCGGATAGGGCCAGCCCTCCTCGTACTCCGTGAGCGTCGCGTAGCGCTCGACGGGCGGCGCGTCGCCCCGGTCTACCTCGTCGAAGCCGTCCTCCGCGAGCGCCCGGCTGATCTGGCGCATCCGGTCGGGGCGGAAGTTGAAGGCGAGCACGGAGTCGCCCGGTCGGATCCGCGCCTCCTCCCCGACGCTCGTGGGGGTGATGAACTCGTCGGTCTCGTCGCGCTCGTAGGCGGCCTTCACGGCGGCCTCGCCCGTCTCGGCGTGGTGCCCGCCGCGGCCGTGGACGAGCAGGTCATAGGCGCGCTGCGTGCGGTCCCAGCGCGTGTCGCGGTCCATCGCGAAGTAGCGACCGACTACCGAGCCGACCCGCCCTGTGCCCGCCTGCTCGCAGAAGTGCTCGACCTCGGCCACGCTGCGCGCGCCGCTGGTCGGGGAGGTGTCGCGCCCGTCGGTGAAGGCGTGGATGACGAGGTCGGACACCTCCTGGGCGGCCGCCAGCTCGATCAGCGCCCGCAGGTGGCGGTCGGAGGAGTGCACCCCGCCGCCGGACACCAGCCCGATCAGGTGCACCCGGGGGGCGTCGGAGAGCGCGCCCAGCAGAACCTCGTTCTCGGCCAGCAAGCCGTCCTCGATGGCTTCGTCGATGCGCACGAGGTCCTGCTTGACCACCGCACCCGCGCCGAGGTTGAGGTGGCCGACCTCGGAGTTGCCCATCTGCCCCTCGGGGAGCCCGACGGCCGGGCCCATGGCGGTCAGCCGCGTGTGGTCGTAGTCCGACCACAGGCGGTCGAAGACCGGCGTGTCGGCCAGCGCGACAGCGTTGCCGGGCCCGTCGGGCGCCAACCCCCAGCCGTCGAGGACGACCAGGCAGACGGGGCGCGCGGGCGCGGCCATCACGCGACCGCGAGCGCGTGCGCGATCTCGACGATGCGGGCGAAGGAGTCGGGGTCCAGGCTCGCACCACCGGCGAGGGCGCCATCGACGTCGGGGAGCCCGAGCAGCTCCTCGGCGTTGTCGGGCTTCAGCGAGCCGCCGTAGAGGATGCGAACGCCGGCCCCCGCCTGCTTGTCGAAGCCCCCCACCAGCGCGCGCACGAAGGCGACCGCGTCCTGGGCCTGCTCGGGAGTGGCCACCCGGCCACTGCCGATGGCCCAGATCGGTTCGTATGCGAGGACCACCTCCGCGAGGCGCTCAAGCGGGACCTTCTCGAGCCCCTCCTGGACCTGGTGGCGCAGCTTTCGCTCGGTGTCGCCGCGCTCGCGCTCGTCCTCGGTCTCGCCGACGCAGAGGATCGGCGTGAGGCCGGCCTCGAGTGCGGCTGGCACCTTGAGCTGGAGGGCGCGGTCGGTCTCCGCGAAGAGCTCGCGGCGCTCAGAGTGGCCGAGCACCACGCCCGTCACGCCGACCTCGGAGAGCATCGCCGCGGACACCTCGCCGGTGAACGCGCCCTCGCCGGCCTCGTGCATCGTCTGGGCGAACACCTCGACGCGCGAGCCGCGCGCCGACTCGACCATCGCCTGCAGCGCCAGGAAGGGCGCGCAGACGGCGATCTCCACCCTGTCCGCCGAGGACACCTTGGGCAGCAGCGCGGCGATGAAGCGCTCGGCCTCGGCGATCGTCTTGTGCATCTTCCAGTTGCCGGCGATGAAGGGCGTGCGGCTCACGAGAGCGCCT
>DASQFQ010000335.1:0-4072 GCA_035633075.1 Solirubrobacteraceae bacterium
GCGCTGCGCTCGTCGTGGCCGGGCTGGTCGTCGCCCAGGCCCCGGCGCGCCGCCGCGTCGCTCCGGAGCCGGCGCGCGCCACAGGCTGATGCCCGCACCTTGCGACGTCGGCGCGCATCGGTGGAAGTGATCAGCTCCCAAGGTCCACGACGACCTTGACGTCGTCGGGCGCCTTCTCGAGCGCGTCCGCCCAGCGATCGAGCGGGACGCGCCGCGAGATCGCTCGCTCGAGCCAGTCAGGGCCGGCTCGGGCGAGCGCCTCCGCCGCGGCCTCGTAATGGCGCCGGTTCGCGTTGACCGAGCCGAACACGACGTCGTTCTCGAGCACCATCGTGCGGTTGAGGGCGCCGACGTCGACCGCGATGGAGCGCCCGGTCGGCGAGACCCCGGTCAGGCACACGATCCCGCCGGCGGCGGTCACGCTCATGGCGTCGACCACGACCTGGCCGGCGCCGGTCGCCTCGATCACCACGTCGACCGGGCCGGCCGACTCCACGCCGTCTGAGTGATAGGTCGCGCCGAGTGCGCGGACGAGCTCGGGCTTGACGCCGTCGCTGACACGGTCCAGGACGTGGACGTCGAGGCCGCGCTGGACGCCCAGCATGGCGGCCAGGAGGCCGATCGGGCCCGCGCCGGTGACCAACGCGCTCTCGAGGTCGTGGCAGGAGCGCGCGGCGATGCGCTCGACCTGCTCCCACGCCTTCGCCACCACGCTGGTGGGCTCGACGAGCATCCCGACCGCCTCCAACTCGGGCTGCAGGCGTACGGCGAACTCTGCCTCCACCCGCCAGCGCTCCGAGCCGTAGCCGTGGCGCTCCTTGATGCCGCGCTCCGTGTAGCGACCGTTGCGGCAGAAGTCCCACTCGCCGCGCGCGCAGCAGACGCAGGGCTCCGGATCGGGGCGCCGGACGATCCCGACGACGAGGTCGCCGGGCGAGAGCCCCGAGCCCTCGGGCGCCTCGCGCACCCGGCCGAGCGACTCGTGGCCGAGGACGAGCCGCTCGTCGGCCGGCGGCGGCCAGCCGTACTCGCCGCGCACGATCTCGCCGTCGGTGCCGCAGATGCCGAGCGCCAGCCCGTCGACGACGACGTCGCCCTCCTCCTCGGAGGGCTCGGGAAGCTCATCGAGGCGCGCGGACCCCTTCTGCCCCGGGATGACGGTGATCGCGCGCATCTCCGGCCAGTACCCCGTCGAGCCGATACTGAATGTATGCACCGCACCCTCCCCCTGCTGGCGACGCTCGCGGCGCTCGCGCTCGCCGCCACCGCCCAGGCCTCCCCCCTTCCCGGCGCGCCCCGCTGCCCGGTCCTCCCGCGCGACAACGTATTCAACCAGCGCGTCGACGCCCTGCCCGTCGCGTCTGACTCGGGCCGCATCGTTGCCTCCATCGGGCTCGGCGAGGGGCTGCACCCCGACTTCGGCTCGGGGACCTACGAGGGCCGGCCGATCGGGATCCCCTTCGACGTCGTGACGCGGCGCACCCGGCGCTCGCGGGTTAGCTTCGACTACGCCAGCGAGTCCGACCGCATCCCCTATCCCATCCCCCCGCGTGTGCACATCGAGGGCGGACCCGGCGCCGACGGGGACCGCCACGCCCTGCTCGTCGACCGCGATGCCTGCCGCCTCTACGAGCTCTTCGCGCTCGAGCGCCGCGGCGGGCGCTGGCACGCGGGCTCGGGCGCGACCTGGCGGCTGCGCTCCAACCGCGTACGCCCCGCGGGCTGGACTTCGGCCGACGCCGCCGGCCTGCCGATCCTCCCCGGGCTCGCCCGCTACGACGAGGTCCGCCGCGGGCGCATCGACCACGCGCTGCGCTTCACCGTCTCGCGCACGCGCAACGCCTTCGTCTTCCCGGCCCGCCACTTCGCGTCCTCGCTGAGCGACCCGGCGCTCCCCCGCATGGGCGAGCGGCTGCGGCTCTCCAACAGGGTGGACATCTCCAGCTACCCGCGGCAGGCGCGGGTCGTCCTGCAGGCGCTCAAGACCTACGGGATGCTCGTGGCCGACAACGGCTCGGACTGGTACGTGAGCGGCGCGCCGTCGCGGGGCTGGGACAACGACGCGCTGCACAGCCTCGGCGGCATCCAAGGCGCGGACTTCGAGGTGGTCGAAACCGGGTAGTCCCCTCGGGTGAGGTGGCGACCCCGCTGACCGGCATCTTCGCGCAGGTGGACCAGGCGGCCCGCCAGGACCCCTCCATGGGCAAATGACCTCTCCGTGCGCCAGGAGCTCCAGGCCGACTGCCTCGCCGGTGTCTGGGCGCACTCGACCTACGAGCGGGGTCTGCTGGAGAAGGGCGACCTCGAGGAGGGCCTGACGGCCGCGGCGTCGGTGGGGGACGACCGGATCCAGGAGCAGACCACCGGGCGCATCAACCCCGAGACCTCTTCACGCACGGCACCGCCGAACAGCGGGCCGGCTGGTTCGCACCGGGCTTCGACAGCGGCAGCGCCACCGACTGCGACACGTTCTCCGGGGACGTCTAGCATGCGCGGAGCATCGGGTCCGGCCCGTCCTCATGAGCAGCGGATGCTCCGCAGCACACGCGGGCTGGTCGAGGAGTGGCGCGAGGGCAGCGAGCGCCTAAGCCGCAACCTGGGCTACGGGATCCAGCGGTCGCCCGCGGGGGTGACCGTGAGCTCGTGGGTGAGCCCGCGCGCGGACTGGCCGGCGAGGTACTCGACGGCCCGCGCAAGCTCGGCCTGGTCGGCGAGCGCGTCGCGCGGGGCGTCGCGCGTGTACCCGGCGGTCTTGGGCGACTCGATCGTCGCGTCGACGATCAGCAGCGCGACGTGGATGCCCTCGCCGCGGAGCTCCTGCGCCGCCGCCTGGGTGAGCGCGCGCAGGGCGTAGGTGCCCGCCGCCCACAGCCCGCGGTTGGGCATCGCGCGTCGGGCCGAGCCGCCCGTCACCTGGACGAGCGTGCCACCGCCGGCGTCGCGCAGCGCGCGCGCCCCGCAGGAGAGGAACACGAAGGCCTGCTCGGCCACCGCCCCGCCCCAGCCGCGGAAGCCCTCGAGCGTGGCGTCGAGGATCGGCCCGCCGCCGAAGGGGCCGCCCTCGTCCGGTGGCCGGCTCGCGCTCACGGCGTTGACCAGCAGGTCCAGGTCGCCGAGCTCCTCGCGGGCGCGAGCCAGCGCGGCCTCGAGCTCCTCGGGGGAGGCGGCGTCGGCCTGCAGCGCCAGCGCGCCGCGCGCTCGCACCTGCTCGAGCGTCTCCTCACTGCGCGCCACGGCCGCGCCCTGCCAGCCCTCGTTCAGGAAGTGCTGCAGGACGGCGCCGCCGAGGTTGCGAGCGCCGAGGACGACGAGGGACGGCATGGTCATGCACACGGTATCTGCGCACGTTCTGTCAACGCCATCTGGATCTCGGCGAGATCGTCGCTAGGGTTGGGGGAAGGACGAGGACCGCCAGGACGGCGACACGCTTCCGACCTGGGAGGAGACTTCGCATGGCAGCCGAGCGGCTGTCGGCACTCGACGCGTCGTTCCTGGCGATCGAGGGGCCAACCGCACACATGCACGTCGGCTGGGCGGCGACCTTCGCGGCACCCCAGCACGGCCCGCGCCCCGACTTCGCGGCGCTCTTCGAGCACATCGCCGGCCGGCTCGACCGGGCTCCCCGCTTTCGCCAGCGCCTGGCACCGGTCCCGCTCGGGATCCACAGCCCGCTGTGGGTGGACGACGAGGACTTCGACCCGGCCAGCCACATCCACCGCTCGGCGGCGGAGGACCTGCCCGAGCTCGCCGACGCCGTGCTGTCGACGCCGCTCCCGCGCGACCGCCCCCTATGGGAGTTCTGGATCGCCGACCGCCTGCGCGACGGGCGCATCGGACTGGTCGGCAAGGCCCATCACTGCATGGTCGACGGCATCGCCGCCGTCGAGTTGGGCAGCCTGCTGCTCGACGCGGCGCCCGAGGCGCCGCCGCCCGGCGACGCCGGCGGCTGGCTGCCCGCGCCGGTCCCCGGCGGGCTCGAGCTGCTCGCCCGCGGCGCGCTCGACCGCACGCGCCAGCAACTCGGGCTGCTCACGCTTCCGCTGCGCCTCGCGCGCTCCCCGCTGGCACTGCC
>DASQFQ010000336.1:0-6415 GCA_035633075.1 Solirubrobacteraceae bacterium
GGGGATGGCGACGCCGAGGTACTCGGCGACGTCCTTGACCGTCGAGCCGGAGTTGACCCGGATGACGTCGGCCTTCAGCATCTCCTTGTCCTGCGGCACCGGCTCCACGTAGGCGCCGCGGCGCCGGCGACCGCCACGACGCGGCGGGCGGCGCTGGGGGCCGGGAGGCCCGCCACCGGGACCGCCCTGGCGGCGCGAGGCCTGCGAGTCGATCACGACGCGGCGCACGCCGCCGGCTGCGCCCGGGGCGCGCTCGCCCTGCAGCGAGGAGCGCGTCGGGCGCTGGCGCGGCTTGTCCTCGGAGGGCTTGCCGTCGGTCGAGAGCGGCTCTCCATCAGTCTCGAGCTGGCCGGCGCCGTTGGTGCTGGCCTCGGCCTGCGGCTTACCGGTCAGCGCGCGGTCGGCGGCGTCCTCGTCCACGGCTGAGGCGGCGGCCTTCACCTCGATGCCGGCCGCGGCCAGCCGCTCGAGCACCTCCTTGGAGGGCATGTCGTACTGCTTCGCTAGCTCGTGGACGCGCTTCTTGGCCATGTGTCGATCAAGTCTACGGTGTCTTCAGGGATCCCCACGGGGCCTCGGAAGGCCCGGTGAAAGGCGCGGCGGGCGACCGCCTGCTCCCAGCACTCGCGCGCCTCGTGCAGCCAGGCGCCCCTGCCGGGAAGCGCGGCCGCCGGATCGGGCACGACCGCACCGTCCACGTTAGCGAAGCGGCGCAGCGCCGCGCTGGGGCCCGAGCGGCGGCAGCCGACGCAGGTTCTCTGCGGGGTGTGCCCGGCGGCAGGCGCTACGCCTGCCCCACCACGTCTGAGTCCTTGCCCTGCAGCGCCTGGTGGGCGTCGAGCCCGCAGTAGCGCGAGCCGGGGACCGCGGCGTTGGGGCAGCGACGCCCGTTGGAGAGGATCGCCCCACAGCGCCCGCCGGCCTCCTCCTCCTCGCCGTAGCCGGACTCGGCCTCCTCCTTGGCGAACTCGGTCTCGGACCGGATGTCGACCCGCCAGCCGGTGAGCCGGGCCGCGAGCCGCGCGTTCTGGCCCTCGCGGCCGATCGCCAGCGAGAGCTGATCGTCGGGAACGATCACGGTCGCCTGCTTGTTGTCGTCGTCGACAAGCACCTCGCGCACGCGTGCGGGGCTCAGCGCCTTGGCTACGAAGCGGGCCGGCTCGTCGTTGTAGGGGATGATGTCGATCTTCTCCCCCCGCAGCTCGGAGACGACCATCCGCACGCGCGAGCCGCGCGGGCCGACGCAGGCGCCGACCGGGTCGACGCCGTCGACGTGGGACACGACCGCGATCTTCGAGCGGTAGCCGGGCTCGCGCGCGATGTCGGTGATCTCCACCAAGCCGTCGGCGATCTCGGGCACCTCGAGCTCGAACAGGCTCTTGATCAGCTCGGTGTCGCGGCGCGAGACGATGATGCTGGGTCCGCGCGTCGAGGAGGAGACCTCCTTGATGACGGCCTTGATGCGCTGGCCATGGTCGTAGCGCTCGCCGTCGACCTGCTCGGACTTGGGCAACAGCGCCTCGACGCGCTCGCGCAGCTGCACGAGCGTGTAGCGCGAGTCGGATTGCTGGACGATGCCGGTGATCAGCTCGCCCACGCGGTCGCGATACTCCTCGAACATCATGTCGCGCTCGGCCTCGCGGATCCGCTGCAAGATCACCTGCTTGGCGGTCTGGGCGGCGATACGACCGAAGTCGTGGGGCGTCACGTCGCGCGTCTCGATCTGGTCCTCGTAGGGCTTGAGCTTCTCGAGGTCGATCTCGGGCTCCTCGGGCTCGCGCACCTCGCCCGTTTCCGGGTCGATGCGCGACTGCTCGTCGGCGGCCTGCTCCTCCTCCTGCTCGGCGAGCAGGCGCTCCTCGAGGTCCGCGGGGACGAGCAGCTCGTCGACGCGGAAGTCCGCCGTATCGCGGTCCATCGTCACGCGCGCATACTTGGCCGCGCCGGGCTGCTTCTTGTAGGCGGAGAGCAGCGCGTCCTCGAGGGCCTCCATGAGCTTCTCCTCGGAGATCCCCTTCTCGCGGCCGAGGACCCGCACGGCATCGACGATCTCTTGCGACATGGCGGTCAGTCCCCCAGCAGGTTCGAACGATGGATGTCGGAGTAGGCGATCGAGACGACGCCGGTGTCCGCGGCCACGGTCACCTCCTCCTGGGTCGCGCCCAGGAGCTCACCCGTGAATGAGCTGCGCCCGTCGTGGTCGCCGCGGGTGCGTACACGGGCGCGCCGGCCGACGAAGCGGCGGAAGTGGTCGGGCTTGGTGAGCGGGCGCTCCGGGCCGGGAGAGGAGACCTCGAGCGCGTAGGCCTCGCGCACGGTCGCCAGGTGCCTGGTGACCCGCTCGCAGAGCTCGAGGCTCACGCCGTCGGGATGGTCGATGAACACGCGGACCGTGTCGCCGCGGACGAGCTCGGCGAGGAGCACCTCGATCGCGGGCTCGACCGCTGCCAGCCGCGCCTCGATGTCGGCCTGGATCGCGCTCATGGACACCTCCCTCCTCTCCTTCTACGTGAAAAAAGCGGGCGAGCGCCCGCTTTCCGCACCACCGCCCCGCATGCCAACGAAAGCTTCAGTCGGTACTTATAGCACCGGGCCGGCTACGCGGCAGCCCGCGCCCGATCGCGATAAATCCGGTAGTCGCGGCGGTCTGGACGCAGGCACGCGGCGAGCGCGAGCGGCTTGCGCGCCTCCTGCGCGCGGCCCAGCTCCAGCAGCGCGCGGCCGAGGCAGAAGAGGGCGTAATCGTTGGTCGGCGCGCGCTCAACCAGCGCCTCGAACTCGACGGCCGCCTCCTCGAACTGGGCCGAGCGGAAGTAGGCACGGCCGAGCGCCTCGCGGATCGAGGCCTTGTCGGGATCCAGGTCGCGCGCCTGGGCGAGCGGGACGGTCGCCGCGTTGAAGTCGCCCGACTCGAGCAGCCGCGTCCCGCGCTGGAAGAGGTCGTACAGGTCAGCCATGAGCATCGAGTGTACGCCGCCGCCCAGGCGGCCTGGGGGGTAGCGCCCACCAGGCGCGCAGGCGCGCCGGGACCCCCCCACCGCGCGCCAGCTCGGCCCGCAGGCCGCGACGCTGGGCGCCCGTGGGGCCCGCCGCGCCGCGCCGGCGGGCGTAGCGCTGCTCGCGCAGCACGCGCACGTAGGCCGCCGCTGCGGGTGAGCCCGCGAACGCCGACTCCAGGCCCTGCAGCGTCGCCCCGGGGGCGGGGGTGCGCCGCGCGCGACGCAGCGCCCGCTCGAGCTCGAGCAACGGCGAGAGGCTCGCCCGGCGCCCCCGGCGGAGCGCCGAGACGGCGACCGCGACGAGGGCGAGGCCGAGGAGGCCCAGGGCGGCGATGCGTCCCCACGGCAGGCCGCTGTCGGAGACCCGCCCGGCGCCCGTGTCCGCCACGCCCTGAGCGCCGAGGTCCGGCGCCTCGCCGAGGACGGCCGCCCCGCGCTCGCCGCCCTGGGAGCGCGGCGGGGCACTCGACGGGGTCGGGTCGAAGGGGACCCACCCGATGGTGGGGAACCAGGCCTCGACCCAGGAATGGGCGTCGAGGTCGCGCACGACGTACTCGCGCGACCTGCGGTCGAACGAGCCCGCGGTGAAGCCGGTCGCGACGCGCGCGGGAATGCCGCCCATGCGCAGCAGCAGGGCCATCGCGCCCGAGTACTGCTGGCAGTAGCCGCGCTTGGCGTCGAACAGGAAGCCCTCGAGGGTCCGCGCCGCCACCGGAGGAGTCTCGGTGTAGCCGAAGCCCCGCCTCAAGTATGCCTCCACGGATCTGACGTAGTCGAACGGCGTGCTCGCGCCCCGCCGGATGCGCTTGGCCAGGCTCCAGGTGCGTTGCAGGTCGCTGCGCTCGAGCAGCTTGTCGCCCCTCAGATCCTCGATCCCGACCCCGGGGCGATAAGACTCCCGCCTGGCCTCGACGGGCGCGCCCGTGGCGTTCCACTCGGGGAAGACGACGCGCGTCTCGGGCGCCAGGGCCGTTCCGGGCGACTTCGCGCCGGAGGCGTCGGGGACGTTGATCTGGAGCGCGCGAAATCCGGCCAGCTCGCGCTCGTAGGTCGATCCCGCGGAGTCCAGCTCGCGCTCGGAGGGCCGCGGCGTGTAGACCCGCGCCTTGTAGCTGTCTCCGCGGTGCAGCGTGCGGCTGGCGACCCAGATTCCCGGCGGGCCCGCCGGGATCGCCGCACGGTTGGGCATCGTCGGCGCGCCGACGACGATCCCCGCGGTCACGAACGTGCGGCTGCGCAGGTTGCGCACCGACACCTCGATCGTCTGGGTCCACCGCGCCAGGCTGCGCACGTCGGACGGGAGCTCGTAGTCCGGGTTCTCCGAGCTGCCGAACGCCGCGCGCTTCCAGCGCCGCCCGTCGAAGGAGTCGAGGTTCTGCGCCTTCCAGTACGACTGCTGGCGCGCCTTGACGCGGATCATCTCGCGCCCGTCACGCGGCCAGTCCAGCGGGCCGTAGTCGTGGTTCCAGGAGAAGCTCGTCGACCGCGAGGCGGCCGTCGACAACGCCCAGGTCTCGTAATCCCACCAGGGGTTGTCGCCGTCGAGCGCGGGCGCGACCATGAGGCCGAGCACGGCCGCGGCCACGCCCAGGCCGGCTGCCGCCCCGGCCTCGCGGACGCCCAGGCGCTCGAGGCGCAGGAAGGCGAGGACGAGCAGCACCAGCAGCGCGCCGCGGAGGAACTCGGCGTCGAAGTCGAGCGCCACGGCGGGGACGACGTAGAGCATGACGAGCAGGATCAGCGCCGCCAGCGGGAAGCCCGTGCCCGCTCGCCGGGGCCAGAAGGCCGACAGCGCGGCCAGCGCCACGAGCACGGTGCCGCCCAGCGTGATGACCAGCCGCGTCCACTCGTCGATCCCGCGGTAGGGCACGCGAGCGCCAGGCAGGGCGCTGAGCCCGCGCCCGATGCTCGCGGCGAGCGTTCCCCAGCGGTCGGGTCGCAGCAGCTCGTCGGCCAGGCCGGCGGCGAGGAAGGCGAGCGCGAGCGCCGCCGCGGCGGCGGCGAGGGACGCGACCGCACGAGCGACGGGGCGCAGCCGCGCTGCGGCGAGCAGCGCCAGGACGGCGAGCATGCCGGCGCCGACCGCCGAGACCGCACGCCCGGACGCGGTCGGCTCCAGCATCACCATCCAGTGCAGCGCACCGAAGGCGGCGAGTGCGGCGAAGGCCATGCCGCGCGCGAGCGCGAGCGGCAGCCTGCGCCCGTCGGCGGCCGCCATCCGGACGTTCGGGGGCGTCACGACGGGCCGGCCGTTGGAAGACCGGCCGGACACGAGGCGGGTGACCGCGGTCGAGCTCATTCTGTCGTCGCCCCTGCCTCGGCCTGCGGCCTCATCACCGGCTCGTCTCCGCTCGCCTCGGGGCTTCGCCACCGGCTTCGGCTACGCCTCCGCCTCGGGGCTGCACCGCCGCCATGGCCGCCCCGCTGCCGATGCGGCCGGCCACGTAGCCCTGGCAGCCCGCCACCTCGAGCACGGCGCGCCGGCCCGGCAACTGGCCGGGAACGACGAGCAGGCAGCCGCCGGGTGTTCGGCCCAGGCCACGCGGTGTGCCGTCGATCATGCGCGCGGCGACGTAGGCGATCAGGCCGCGGCGGTTCTGGGCGGCGGTGAGCGCGGGCCCCGTGCGCTCCTCCACGAGGGCGAGGCGGACGTGCGCCTGCGGCCACGCGAGGAGGTCGCGCTGGATCACGGTCGCCCGCCGGTCACCGGGGAGCAGGAGCGCGCAGCCGCCCTTGCGCGCGAAGTGCAAGGTCAGCGAGGCGGCGGCGCGGACGGCGGCGTCGAGCGCCTCGGGCGTCGCCGGCGCGCGAGGATCGAGCACGACCAGCGGCCGAGAGTCCGACTCCGAGATGAGCCGGCGCTCCATCAGCCCGGCCCCCCGCGCCACCGCCGGCCAGTGGATGCGCGAGGCCGGCGAGCCCTCCCGGTGCGGGCGCAGCCCGTCGATCTCGGTCTCGGCGGCCGCCGTGAGCGCGGCGCGGGCGTGCGCGGTCGCCGACTCGCCGCCGCCTGCCGCGGAGTTGACCGGATACACGCGGGGCAGGACGAGCACCTCGTCGGCGTGCGCGGCTTCGATCACCCGCTGGGCGAGGCCGAAGGGGTCGCGCAGGACCAGCGCCGGCGGCGCGAGCGCGCGCCGGCCGCGGCGGCCGAAGGTCACCTCCACACGCACGCGCGCTCGCCGCCGCCCGGACCTGAAGCGCACCGGCTCGGGCAGCAGCGGCTCGTCGATCCAGCCCGGTGGGAGCGGCAGCCGGCCGGCAGTCGCCTCGATCCGCACCACCAGCGGCTCCTCCTCCACGACGCTGCGCGCGCCGAGCTCACGGCGCACGGTCGCGCCCCACGCCCCCGCCGAGATCCACCCGAAGGCGCCGAGCCCGAGCAGGGCGAGCGCGGACCCTGTGACGTAGAGGGG
>DASQFQ010000337.1:0-1804 GCA_035633075.1 Solirubrobacteraceae bacterium
GCCACCCGGCTGATCCGAGATGGGCAGCGGATCCGCGTGCACGGAACAGACGGGTACGTCGAGATCCTGCCCTAGCCGCCCCTCCCTGAAGCCGCCCTCGCCGTCGCCCGAGTTGAGCCGATACTGCTCGACCTCGGCTCATCGGCCGCTTCTGCTTTCGCCTGCTTCCGAGCGTCTCGGCCGCGGCCCCGGCGACGCTCGCTCCGGACGAGCAGCAGGCGTCTCACACGGACCCGCCCGCGCTTTCGCAACTCACACAAAGCGGCAGGTAGCCGCAGGGCTGCTCCGCCGCATGGAAGCGGGCGGGTCGAGCGGCCGCGGCCGTCGGCCGGCTGCTTCGGCGCGGGCAGTGGCCGTGCTGGAAGCCCCTGCGGCGGCGCCCCGCCTACTGTGGCGCGGGCGGCGACCCCGACAGTGCTGGGGTGCGCGACGCCGGGACCGTCGACGGCTACCCCGGTAACACCGGGTAGCCCTGTCAGCGTCTGGCGAGGTCGCCGTAGAACGTGCGCGGGCGTGTCCGCACCAGCCGTGCCTTGCCCGCCGCAGTCCGGACGTCGACGGTCGCGGGCGTCGGCATGTCCTGCATCGTGCGCCCGTCGACCTCGACGGCAAGCGGCGCGCTTCGTGCAGCCGCCTCGATGCGGATCGTGTCGCCACCGTCCAGGACCATTGACCGCAGCGGGGTTCCCTGCGCCGCCAGGGGTGTGAGCACGATCGCGTCGAGCGTCGGCGAGACCGCCGGGCCGCCCGCCCCGACGGTGTACGCGGTCGATCCGGTCGGCGACGCGACGACGAGTCCGTCACCGGTGAGGTCGAGCACCGGCTCGCCGCTCACCTCCACGTGCAGCCGGGCGCTCCCGAAACCGGGGTGCCGCGAGATGACGAGGTCGTTGAACGCGACCACGGTCTGCGGCACCGGCGTCTGCGAGGTCGCTACGAGCGCGGTACGTTCGTCGATCTGCGCCTCGCCGCGGGCGATGCGGTCGAGCGCCCGTGTGAGGTCGTCGCCATGGACGTCCGCCAGAAATCCGAGGTGCCCGAAGTTGACGCCGAGCACGGGCGAATGGTGCACCAGCGCGAGCTGAAGGGCCCGAAGGATCGTCCCGTCACCGCCGAGGGCGATCACGAGCCCGCCCGCCTCCGGAAGCTCGCCCGCTCGGTCGGTCGTACCGAGGTCGACCATCCGCAGCCCCTGCGCAGCCGCCCAGGCCTCGATAACGAGCAGCTGCGGCGCGCACTCGCCGGACGGGTTCGCGAGCACTCCGACGGTCGCTGTGGGTTCGACGGTGAGCGGCCGCATCGTACGAGCATGGTCGCAGGCGGCGGCGACCCGCTCGGTGGGTAGTCGTGGCGACCGGCTCGGCCACTTCGGCGAGCCGCGGCTCAAGCCCTCAGAAGCGGCAGCGTGTCGCGCCGTACGGCGCCGTGAACGCGTCGCCCTCTACCGGCACAGGCCAGCCGCCGCTCGCGGTAGACCCCAGCGACCGCCTCGAGCGTCAGCGTTTGCGCGACGCGCCGTGGGATGAGCTCATCCTCTTCTGCGGCGCGTACGACGGGTATGCCCTCGTGCCGAACGCCGACGCCGCCAGACGACCCGCGGCAAGCGGTCGGCGTCTATGCGGCGAGGGCAAACTACCGGAGGGCCTAACGATGCTGCGCACACGTGTGTCATGCGCCTCGCCAGCTCGTGGCCGCGGGCGCCAAGTCCACGAGCCGGCTAACTGGTGAGGCCCGGCTCTTCCCGACCTATTGCCCGCCTCGCGAACGACAGACCGGATCACCCGACCAACCGCGCCACCACCCC
>DASQFQ010000338.1:0-4178 GCA_035633075.1 Solirubrobacteraceae bacterium
CGCAGGAAGCCGACGACGTCCTCCACGACGTCCTCGTAGGCGCCCGGGTCGAGCAGCGTCCCCTTGGGCGCCACGCGGGTGTGCATGAGCACGAGCGCCGCGCCAGAGTCCGCGCACAGCTCGGCGAGCGCCGGGTCGCGCAGGCCCGAGACGTCGTTGACCATACGCGCGCCGGCCGCCACGGCCGCCGCCGCCACCTCCGGCTTGTAGGTGTCGACGGACACCAGCACATCGAGCGAGGCCACGATCCGCTCGATCACCGGTAACACGCGCTGGATCTCCTCGGCGGCCCCGACAGGCGGGCTCCCGCCCACCGCAGACTCGCCGCCGACGTCGAGGATGTCGGCCCCCTCGGCGGCGAGCTGAGTCGCACGCGCGACGCGTGCGTCCAAGGTCGCGAGGTCGCCGGCGTCGGAGAACGAGTCGGGCGTCGCGTTCACGACGCCCATCAGCAAGGGCCGGCCGCCGAGATCGAGCTCCCGGTCACCGGCACGCAGCCTCACCGCTCGGCTCGCAGGCTCACTTGATGCGTAGCCGCACCGTCTTGCGCGTCGCGTTCCCGGCTCGGTCGACCACCTTGACCTTGAGCCGGAAGGAGCCCTTGCGGTAGCGGTGTGAGCCGCGGAACTGCTTGAACTGCTTGGCGCTCGCGCGGTCGCCGTACTCGACGAGCACGTAGTCGATGCCCGAGCCCTGCCCGTCGAGGCCCGTCACGCTGATCTTCAGCGACTGCCCGCGCCGGCGCTTGCCCTCCACGCGCACCACGACGCGGGCGGGAGCGGCGTCGATGCGGATGAAGCGCTCCTTGCTCGGCGTCCCCTGGCCGCGGCGGTCGATGGAGATCACCCTCCAGGCGTGCGGCCGCCCGGAGGCCAGCGCGGTCGGCGGGACCAGAGTCGTGGCGGCGGTCTCGCCGATGGCCTGCCCGTCGACGACGACCCGGAAGCGCTGCGAGCCCCACAGGTCGAGCCCGGGACGCCACTTGAACGTCGGGCGCGAACGGCGCTGGTAGGTGCCCGTGGTCTGCCCGCCGGGCGGACCCGGCGGGCGGTCGTTGACGGCCACGGCGATGGAGCGCGGCCCGTCCTTGGCTCCCTGGATCATCGCCACCACCATGCCGGCCAGGCGGTCCGAGGCGGCGGCGTACTGCCCGGCCTCGACGATCCCGAGCTCGCCGCGCGAGAGCGTCACCTCGCCGTCCAGCGGCTTGCCGTCGGGCCTGAAGCGCGCGTGGATCGAGCCGGCGCCCGCGACGTCGGCCACCCGCCAGGCGACGGCGACCTCGCGGTGCTCGGACGCGGCCACGACCGGGGCCGTCCCCTGCGTGCTTCCCTGCGAGCTCAGCGGCAGCCCGGGGCCGAAGGCGTCGTTGTTGAGGAAGCCTCCGATGACCCCGCCTCCCGTCTCGAGCGCGGCGGCGCCGATCCCACGGCCGTTCATGGCGATCCGCGGCGCGGACGTGCTCGGGCCCGCATCGAGGCCGACGGGCGCCTCGAACTGCGACCCCAGCAGCCGGCGCGCGATCGAGCGCGAGCCGCCCCCGAAGTCCTGGCGGAAGACCGCCCATGCGAAGGAGCCGTCGTCCTCGATGTCGACGTCGGGCGAGTCCGCGCGACCGCCGAGCTGGCCCTGGAACTCGTTGAGCGACAGCTCCTGGGGCGCCGCCGACGGCGTGACGCCCGTGACGCGGCGACCGTAGACACGCGGGCGCCCGTCGGGATGGTCCTCACCCCACACGACCAGCGCATTGCCCTCGGCCGACACGGCGACGCGCGCGCGCTGCCCGGCCCTCCCGGCGGCCTGCGCGGGGTCGATGTCGAGGGGGCCTCCCACGCCCTGCCACGTCAGGTCCTGCAGGCGCAGGACGGCGACGTCGGCACCCCCGCCGCCCGGCCCCGAGAAGGTCGCGTAGGCAGTGCCGTTGATCCCCATGTCTACCGACAGGTCGCTGACCGCTCCGGACGGGTCCGAGAACAGCTCGGCCGGGCCCATCAGTGGCCCGGGCTGCTCGTCGTTGCCCTGCACGACGCTGCCGAAGAGCTTCGACCCGGCGATCCACACGACCGCGATGCGATGGCGGTCCGCCACGGCGATCGCCGCCTCGGTCGCCCCCTCGGGGACGCCGACGTCCACCTGCTCGGGCGGCCGCCAGGCGCCGCCGACGTGGCGCGAGAGCATCACGTGGGACACCCCGCCGATGCGCTTGATGTAGACAAGGCCGCCGGTGCCGTCGCGCGCGAGGTCCACCCCGCCGAGGCGCTCGATCTCGACGGCGGGGCCGTCGATCGGCTCGGCCGGGAACCAGCCGGCGTGGGCGCCGGGGGCTGCGGCGGCAAGCGCGAGCAGGACGAGCAGGGCGGTCAGGCAAAGGCGGCGGGGCATGAGACTGGGCACGACTCCAGAGGTATGGGGCAACGATCCGACCGTGCAACCGGCGGACCCGCGGAAAGTTACGGCGCGGCCCCGACGACTGTTCAGCCTCCGACCACGAGGCCCTCCGCGGCGGCGTCCGCGCGGAAGCCCTCGGCCGCGGCCGCGCAGCGCGCACCGTCCCACCCCAGCTCGCCTCCCAGCGCGCGTGCCACGCGCTCCGGACCCTCCCCCCCGGGCTCGCACAGCGCCCGCGCGGCGGTCAGCCCCAGACGGGTCCGGCGCAGCAGCACGTCGGTGACGCTGCGTGCCTGCTCGCGCCGGGCCGCGAAGGCGGCCTCGGCCAGCAGGTCGGGCATCCCGGGCAGGATGGGCTGGGCAAGCTCGCACACCGGTCTCGGCCGGTCCGCCTCGCCACCGGCGGCGGCTTCGCCCTCGCCTCCTGCCGCAAGCGCGAGCACCTCGTGGGCGGCGTAACCGTAGCGCCCGGCGAGCTGCTCGTAGGCGGCCTCGGCCACCCCCTCCACGCGCGGGAGATCGACCGGGCCGACGGCCATCCCCAGCGGGATCTCATGGGTGCGGCACGGCGCGTCGCGCCCCTCGCGCTCCACGAGCCGGTCGACGGTCATCTTCGCCATCCGCCGCCAGGTCGTGAGCTTGCCGCCCGTGATCGTCACCATCCCGCTGGAGGTCTCGTACAGCTCCGCTTTGCGCGAGATGTCGACGGACTTCTTGGGATCGCCGCTCGAGATCAGCGGCCGCACGCCGGCGTAGGCGCCGGCGATGTCGGCGGGCTCGAGCGCGCTGGCGAAGAACGCGTTGGTGGCCTCGAGCAGGTAGGCGACGTCCTCCTCGGGCGGGCGCACGTGGTCGATGTCGCCGTCGTAGTCGTTGTCGGTGGTGCCGATCAGCGTCCGTCCGAGCCAGGGCAGCACGAAGATCGTGCGCCCGCCCGCCGCCGGCACGATCGCTCCGACGCTGAGCGGGAGCGTCGCGCGCGGGAGGATGAGGTGGGTCCCCCGGCTGGGGCGGATGACCGGCACCTCGGCCTCGTCGTGGAGCTCGCCGGGCCGAATGCGGTCCGCCCACACCCCGGTGGCGTTGACCACGGCCGCGGCGGCGATCGGGAAGGCCTCCCCCGTGCTCGTGTCGCGCACCTGCGCGCCGCGGGCGCGGCCGCCCTCCTCCACGAGGCCGGTGACCTCGAGCCCGTTGGCGAAGACAGCGCCGAAGCGCTCGGCCTCGCCGAGCACGGTCAGCACGAGCCGCACGTCGTCGGTCTGGCAGTCGTAGAACAGGTAGCCCCCGCTGGGCTTGCGCTGCTCGAGCGCGGGGATCAGCTCGAGGACCTCCTCCCCGCCGATCACACGGTGGCGCTCGGGGCTCCAGTCCTCCGACCCGTCGAGGTTGCGGTCGCGCACTCGCCGGCGCCCGAGCGGGGAGCGACGGATCCGGTCCACCGCCATGACGTCGTACATGTTCAGGCCCAGGCCGACGAGCCGGTCCGGCCGGGCGCCGTCGAAGGCCGGCACCACCAGCGGGAGCGGCCTGACGAGGTGCGGCGCCAGCGCGACGTTGATCTGGCGCTCGAGCAGCGCCTCGCGCACGAGGCCGAGGTCGAAGTTCTGCAGGTAGCGCAGCCCGCCGTGGACGAGCTTGCTCGAGCGCGAGGAGGTTCCCGCCGCGTAGTCGTCCTTCTCCACCAGCGCGACGGAGTAGCCGCGCGTCGCGGCGTCGAGCGCCACACCGGCCCCGGTGATGCCGCCGCCGATCACGAGCACGTCGAAGGGCTCGGCGGCGAGGGCGGC
>DASQFQ010000339.1:0-13423 GCA_035633075.1 Solirubrobacteraceae bacterium
GTGAGGGTCGTCTTGCCGTGGTCGATGTGACCGATGGTGCCGACGTTCACGTGCGGCTTGTCGCGCTCGAACTTCTCCTTTGCCACTTTGGTCTAGCTCCTCTTCTTTCTCAGTGCAACCGGGGAAATCTATCGACTCACGCCGGGACGGGCTCTCCGGTCCTCGCCTCGATGACGCGCTCGGCGATGTTGGGCGGGACCTCCTCGTACCGGTCGAACTGCATGGTGTAGGTGGCGCGCCCCTGCGTCATCGACCGCACGTCGGTCGCGTAGCCGAACATCTCAGACAGCGGGACGTGCCCCCGCACGACCTGCGCATTGCCGCGCGGCTCCATGCCCTCGACGCGCCCACGGCGTCGGTTGAGGTCGCCGATGACGTCGCCCATGTACTCCTCGGGCGTGACCACCTCAACCGAGAACACCGGCTCGAGCAGGACGGGCTTGGCGCGCCGGGCGGCCTCCTGGAAGGCCAGCGAGCCGGCCACCTTGAAGGCGATCTCCGAGGAGTCGGTGTCGTGGTACTTGCCGTCCACGAGCGTGACCCGCACGTCGACCATCGGGTAGCCCGCCTTGACGCCGTTGCCCAGCGCCTCCTCGACGCCCTTCTCGACGGCGGGGATGAACTCGGTCGGGATGGAGCCGCCCTTGATCTTCGAGATGAAGTCGAACCCCTCGCCGGGCGCCGGCTCGATGTCGATGTAGACGATGCCGAACTGGCCCGAGCCGCCCGTCTGCTTGACGAAGCGGCCCTCGACCTTGTGCGCGGTGCCGCGCACGGTCTCGCGGTAGGAGACCTGCGGGCGGCCCACGTTGGCGTCGACCTTGAACTCGCGCAGCATGCGGTCCACCAGCACCTCGAGGTGCAGCTCGCCCATCCCGGAGATCTCCGTCTGGCCGGTCTCCTCGTTGGTGGCGACCCGGAAGGTCGGGTCCTCCTCGGCGAGGCGGCCCAGGGCGACGGACATCTTCTCCTGGTCGACCTTCGTCTTGGGCTCGATGGCGACCTTGATGACCGGCTCGGGGAAGGTGATGTTCTCGAGCATGATCGGCCGGTCGGGCGCGGCGAGCGTGTCGCCGGTGACGACCTGCTTGATGCCGACCGCGGCGGCGATGTCGCCCGCCCACACCCCCTGGACGTCCTCGCGGTCGTTGGCGTGCATCATCAGGATGCGGCCGATGCGCTCGCTGCGGCCCGTGGTGACGTTGAGCACGCGCGAGCCCGCCTCGAGGTGGCCGGAGTAGACGCGGAAGTAGGTCAGCTTGCCGACGTAGGGATCGGCCGCGATCTTGAAGGCGAGCGCCGCGAACGGCTCGTCGTCGGCCGCCCTGCGGATGGCCGGCCGGTCCTCCTCGCCCTTGACGGGCTCCAAGCCCTGCATCGGCGGCACGTCGAGCGGGCTGGGCAGGAAGTCGATCACGGCGTCGAGCAGCGGCTGGACGCCCTTGTTCTTGAACGAGGAGCCGCACAGCACGGGCGTGAGCTTGAGCTCGAGCGTCGCCTTGCGGATCGCCGCGACCAGGCGCTCGGACGGGACCTCGGCCTCGTCGACGATCAGCTCGAGCAGCCCGTCGTCGTAATGGGAGACCTCGTCGAGCAGCGTCTCGCGGGCGGCGGCGGCGGCCTCGCGATGGGACTCGGGGATCTCGACGACGTCGAACTCCTTGCCGAGCTCGTCGCGGTAGAGGATCGCCTTCATGTGGATCAGGTCGACGATGCCCTCGAAGTCGCCCTCGGCGCCGATCGGCAGCTGCAGCGGCACGGGATGCGCGCCGAGGCGGTCGATCATCGTCTGCACGCCCTGGTCGAAGTCCGCGCCGATGCGGTCCATCTTGTTGATGTAGGCGATGCGCGGGACGTGGTACTTGTCGGCCTGGCGCCACACGGTCTCGGACTGCGGCTCGACGCCGGCCACGGAGTCAAACAGCGCGATCGCCCCGTCGAGTACCCGCAGCGAGCGCTCGACCTCGACCGTGAAGTCGACGTGCCCTGGGGTGTCGATGATGTTGATCCGGTGATCGGCCCACTCACATGTGGTCGCCGCCGAGGTGATCGTGATGCCGCGCTCCTGCTCCTGCGCCATCCAGTCCATCGTGGCGGCGCCCTCGTGGACCTCGCCCATCTTGTGGGAGCGGCCGGTGTAATAGAGGATGCGCTCGGTCGTCGTCGTCTTGCCCGCGTCGATGTGGGCCATGATCCCGATGTTCCGGGTCTTCTCGAGCGTGAACTTGCGAGGCATGGATGGTCTCTGTCGTTCGGAGCAAAAAAAACGGGCCCTGTAGGCCCGCACTACTTCCTGGAAGGCCTGCTCAAGCGATGACTATGTCTCGAGGGTCTCCACGGAAGGAAGAGGGGCCGCTGGCGATGCGCGCATGGGCTTCTGCGCCCGGCGGCGACGCCCGACTATAGCATCCGATTCGTGACCGCCACGGCGCCTGAAACCAGCCTCCCAGCACGCCTTGGGGGCCTCGTTACGTGCTACGGGCTGCTGGTCGTGCTGCTCGCCGGAGCACTCCTGCTGATCGTCGCGGAGTTCATGACGCTGTACGAGATCCGGGCGGTCACCGCCGTGCCCGAGGGCGGCACGACGTCGGTCGGGGGCCACCACGCCTACGCCCTGCTGATCGTCGGCGTCGCGCTCGTGCCCATCGCCCTCGGGGCCGTGCGCGGCGGCTCGCGGCCCGCCGCGGTCGCCGTGCTCGCGCTCGCGCTGGTCGCCGCGGGGATCGTTGCGCTCGTGGATCTGCCCGACCTCAACGAGACCGGCCTGATCGGCAGGACCTACGACGAGGCCGAGGCGCGTCCCCGCGCGGGGTTCTTGGTGGAGAGCCTGGGAGCGACGCTGGTGCTGGTGGGCGCCGTGGCCACGCTGCTGTTCAGGCGACGCTGAGCACGAGCTTGCCGCGCACGTGGCCGCCCTCGAGGCGCTCGTGGGCGTCGGCGACCCGCTCGAGCGGGAAGACCTCCTCGACGTGGGGGCGCAGCTTGCCCGCTGTGACGAGCTCGGAGAGCTCGCGCATGTCGTCGCCGTCGGGGCGAACGAAGATGTAGTGCGCCTCGTAGCCGTCGCGCGCCTCGGGCGGAGGCCGGGCGACGGAGGCCAGCCGGCCGCCGCGGCGCAGGGCCTCGAAAGCCTGCTCGCGGTTGTCGCCGCCGAAGAGCTCGAGGGCGGCGTCGGCGCCGTCGTCGTCCAGGATCTCGCGAACACGCGAGGGAATGTCGGCGGTCGCCGTGTAGTCGATCGGGTCGGCGCCCAGCTCGCGAAGGAACTCGAGGTTGCGCTCCGACGCCGTGGCGATGACCCGCGCGCCACGGGCGACGCCGAGCTGCACCGCGAAGTGGCCGACCCCACCGCTGCCGCCGCTCACGTAGAGCCGCTCGCCGCCGCGCATACCGATGGCCTCGAGCGCCTGGTGGGCGGTCAGCGCCGCCAGCGGGATCGCGGCGGCCTCCTCGAAGGAGAGCTCGGAGGGCTTGTGGGCCAGGAACCCGTCGGGAACGCTCACGTACTCGGCGTAGGTGCCGAACTGCAGGTGGTGGCGGCGGCAGTAGCCGTAGACCTCGTCGCCGGGCCGGAACATCGTCACCGCGGGGCCGACCTGCTCGACCACCCCGGCGGCGTCCCAGCCCAGGATCAGCGGGAAGTGCGCCGGGAACGCCTGGGCCATGTAGCCCTCGCGGATCTTGGCGTCGACCGGGTTCAGGCCGGCGGCGCGCACCCGCACGAGCACGAAGTCGGGCCCCACCGGCGGCGGCTCGACATCGGCCTCGCGGATGCGCTCGCGCCCGCCCCACTCGTCGATGACCATGGCGCGCACGCCGCGCCCCTCAGCGGCGGGAGCGGCGGCGCTGGAAGATGCGCAGCGCGCGCCTGAGCAGCGCTACCACCGGTAGTGCGCGAAGGCCTTGTTGGCCTGCGCCATCCGGAAGATGTCGTCCTTGCGCTTGAACGCGCCGCCCTGCTGCTGGGAGGCGTCGAGCAGCTCGTTGGCCAGGCGCTGGGCCATCGAGCGCTCGCGGCGCGTGCGCGCGAACCCGACGAGCCAGCGCACGGCGAGCGTGCGGGCCCGGCGCTGCGGGACCTCGACGGGTACCTGGTAGGTGGCCCCTCCGACGCGGCGGGAGCGCACCTCGAGCACGGGCGTGAGGGCCTTGATCGCGATCTCGAGGGCCTCGACGGGGTCCTTGCCGGTGCGCTCGGAGAGGATCGCCAGCGCGTCGTAGACGATGCGCTCGGCGGTCGACTTCTTGCCGTCGAGCATCACCTTGTTGATGACCTGCTGGACGAGCTTGGAGCGGTGGATCGCGTCGGGCTCGATCGGCCGTATCGCGGCGGCGGCGCGGCGCGGCACGCTACCGGGCCTTGACGCCGTACTGGGAGCGGGCCTTCTTGCGGTCCGAGACGCCGGCGGCGTCGAGCGTCCCGCGGACGACCTTGTAGCGCACGCCCGGCAGGTCCTTGACGCGACCGCCGCGCACCAGCACCACCGAATGCTCCTGCAGGTTGTGCCCCTCGCCCGGGATGTAGACGGTGACCTCCATCCCATTGGTCAGCCGCACGCGCGCGACCTTGCGCAGCGCGGAGTTCGGCTTCTTCGGGGTGGTCGTGTAGACGCGCGTGCAGACGCCGCGCCGCTGCGGGGCGGCGACGCGCTTCTTGCGCCCCTTGCCGGACTTCAGGCCGGGGGTCGCCAGCTTCTTCTTCGGGGCGTGGCGGCCCTTTCTCACGAGCTGGGAGGTCGTCGGCATTCGGCGCGGGATGGTAGCAGTGGCGCGGCGCTACGCCGCCGCGCGCGCCTCGAGGGCGTCGAAGAGCGGCACGTAGTCGTGGCCGGTCGCCTCCGCGACGGGGGCGTAGGTCACGTTGCCGCCGACCACGTTGATGCCGGCGGCCAGGCCGGGGTTGTCCTTCGCGGCGGCGCCGACGCCCTTGTCGGCGAGGTCGACGACGTAGGGCATCGTCGCGTTGGTAAGCGCGAACGTCGAGGTGATCGGTACCGCGCCGGGCATGTTGGCGACGCAGTAGTGCGTGATCCCGTCGACCTCGTAGGTGGGGTCGGAGTGCGTCGTCGGCCGCGACGTCTCGAAGCACCCGCCCTGGTCGATGGAGACGTCGACGAGGACCGAGTTGCGCTTCATCAGCCCGAGCTGCGCGCGCGTGACCACATGGGGGGCGCGCGCGCCGTGTACGAGCACCGCGCCGATCACGAGGTCGGCCTCCGACAGGCGCTGCTCGATCTCCAGCGTCGAGGCGAAGCAGGTGGACGCGCGGCCGCTGAAGATGATGTCGAGCTCCCGCAGGCGGTCGATGTTGCGGTCGTAGACATAGACCTCCGCCTCCATGCCGATGGCGATGAAGGCGGCGTTCATCCCGACGACGCCGCCGCCGATGATCATCACCTTGCCGGCCGCCACGCCCGGCACCCCGCCGAGCAGCAGGCCCCGCCCTCCCAGCGGCTTCTCGAGCATGAACGCGCCCGCCTGGGTGGCGATCTTGCCCGCCACCTCGCTCATCGGCGCGAGCAGGGGCAGGCGGCCGTGGTCGTCCTCGACCGTCTCGTAGGCCACGCACGTGGCGCCCGAGGCGACGAGGCCGCGCGTCAGCTCGGCGTCCGGCGCGAGGTGCAGGTAGGTGAACAGCGTGTGGCGCGGCTCGAGCATCGCGACCTCGGACGCCTGGGGCTCCTTGACCTTGACGATCATCTCAGCGTCGGCGAACACCGACTCGGCGTCGGCAAGCACCGAGGCGCCCTGGCCGGCGTAGTCGGCATCCTCGATGGCCGAGCCCTCGCCGGCGCCCGCCTGCACGGCCACCTCGTGGCCGTGCTCGACGAGCTCCCGCACCCCGGCCGGTGTGAGCGCCACGCGGTACTCGTCCGTCTTGATCTCGGTGGGAACGCCGACCTTCAAGGGGTGTCCTTTCGTCTCAGATCTATGTGACCAGCTCTCGCCCTCGCAGCGCGAGCCAGAAGTCGATGCGGTCGCGAGCGCAGTCCAGCGAGCGGCCGGTCAGCTCCTCCACGCGGCGGATGCGGTAGCGCAGGGTGTGGCGGTGGCAGTAAAGCTGGCGCGCCGCCTTCTCCCACTGGCCGTTGCACTCGATGAATGCCTCGAGCGAGCGCATCAGCTCGCCCCCGTAGGCGCCCTCGCCGTCCTCGATCGGCGAGAGGATCGAGTCGCAGAACAGCCGCAGCGCGTCGTCGTCCTGCAGCGAGAGCAGCAGCTGGAAGGAGCCGAGGTCCCGGTAGGTCGCCAGCAGCGGCGGGCCGCCGGCCGCGCTGCCGTTGTCGCGACCGGTCAGCGAGCGTGCCTCCAGCGCGCAGCGCGCCTCGTGGAAGGCACGCCGCAGCTCCGCGGCGGGCACCGCACGGCCGGCGCCGGCGGGCAGCTCCTGCCCGACCTCGCGCGCGACCCGGCTGCGCACGCGCTCGGCCAGGTCGAAGGCCTCGGGCTCCGCGCCGCCCGGCTGAGGCAGCAGCGCGCACGCGAACGGCCCGGTCCCGGCGGCCAGGCCTCCGGGAGCCTCGTCGCGAACCGCCGCGGTGAGGGCCTCCTCGACCTCGCCGCGCAGGGAGCGCGGCGGCTCGAGGACCAGCACCCCGACCTTGGCGCCGAGGCCGAAGGGCCCCAGGCGGCGGGCGAGCTCGGCCCCGGCCAGGTCGCCGGAGACCATCGCGGTCAGCACGTCACCGGCGAGCCGGCGCTCGGTGTCGTCGGCCACCCTGCGTCGCAGGAGCTCCAGCGCGACGACGGTGACCGCCTGGTGGAGCATCAGGCGGTCGAACTCGCTCAGGGGTCCCGCGTCCTTGGCAGCCACCAGCCACGCGTGCGGCGCGAGCACCTCGCCGTTGGCGGGCGGCGTGCGGACCACCGGCAGGGCCAGCGCCCGACCCTCGAGCCCGCCCCCCGGGGCGTAGCCGCGACGCGACCCGGCCCGGATCCGCCCGCGCAGCTCCTCCACGAGCTCCGCGACCATGGGCTTGGAGAGGGCGAGCCGGTGCGCGCAGCGCGCCAGCTCGCCCCCGCGCGCGTCGAAGATGAGCGCGGGCCCCGAGATCAGGGTCGAGAGCGCCTCGACGACGCCGTCGAGCCCGTGCTCGGAGAGCACGATCCGCTCGAGCCGCTCGTGCGCGGAGAGCGCGCGCTGGAGCACCGCGTAGTGCTCGTTGACGAGATGGGAGGCCGCCTTCTCCGTGACCGCGATGAAGGGGACCTCGTACGGCACCACGAGCAGCGGGAAGCCGTGCTCCTCGGCCGCCTCGCACAGAGCCTCCGGGACCGTCTCGTGCGCGAAGCCGAGGCCGAGCCCCAGGCCCACGAGGCCATGGGCGACCAGGCGAGCGACGAACTCGCGCTGCTGATCGGCACCCTCCAGGCGCATCCCGGTGGTGAGCAGCAGCTCGCCGCCCGACAGCCAGGGCGTGGGGTCCTCGAGCTCTGAGATGTGAACCCACCGCACGGCGTGGCCCAGCCCCGCCTCGCCCGCCACGAGCCGGACGTCGAGGTCACGGATCAGGTCGCCGAGCGGCAGCATCGTGCGTCAGTGCAGGCCGAGGCGCTCGGAGGCCTCCTCGAGCACCGGGCGCAGCACCGCCTCCATCTCCGCGAACTGCTCGGGCCCGGCGATCAGCGGCGGCGCGAGCTGGATCACCGGGTCGCCGCGGTCGTCGGCGCGGCAGATCAGCCCGCGCTTGAACAGCTCCGGCGCGAGGAAGCCGCGCAGCAGCCACTCCTCCTCGTCGCCGCCGAAGGTCTCCTTGGTCTCGCGGTCCTTGACCAGCTCGATCGAGTGGAAGTAGCCCGCACCCCGCACGTCGCCCACGATCGGGATCTCGCGCAGCGAGTCGAGCATCTCCCGGAAGGGGGCCTCGTTGGCGCGGACGTTGTCGAGGATGCCCTCGTTTGCGAAGACGTCGAGGTTGGCCAGCGCCACCGCCGAGGCGACGGGGTGCCCGCCGAAGGTGATCCCGTGGGTGAAGGACGTCGGGCCCGACATGAAGGGCTCGGCGATCCGGTCGGAGGCGATCACGGCACCCATGGGGGCGTAGGAGGAGGTGATTCCCTTCGCAGTGGTGATGATGTCGGGCGCGTAGCCGTAGCGCTCCGCGCCGAAGTACTCGCCCAGGCGCCCCCACGAGCAGATGACCTCGTCGGAGATGAACACGATCCCGAACTCGTCGCAGATCTCGCGCACCCGCTGGAAGTAGCCCTCGGGCGGCGTGAAGGAGCCGCCGGAGTTCTGCACGGGCTCGAGGATCACGCACGAGACGGTCTCGGGGCCCTCGAAGAGGATCCGCTCGTAGATGGCCTCCGCCGGGTCCGCGACCTCGGGGCGGTAGGGGTTGGTGTTGGCCACGTGGGACCCGCCGGGGAACAGCGGCTCGAACGGGCGCCGGACGTCGGGGATGCCGGTGGCCGTCAGCGCGCCCATTGTCGTCCCGTGGTAGGCGAGCTTGCGCGAGATGACCTTGTAGCGGCCGGCGTTGCCGGTGAGCTTGTGGTACTGGCGGCAGAGCTTGAGCGCCGAGTCGACCGCCTCCGAGCCGCCCGAGGTGAAGAAGACCCGGTTGAGGTCGCCGGGGGCGAGCTCCGCGACGCGCGCCGCGAGCTCGATCGCCCGCGGATGGGCATAGGACCAGTTGGTGTAGAAGCCGAGCTCCTTGGCCTGGTCGGCGCCCGCCTGGGCGACGTCGCCGCGCCCGTGGCCGATGTTCACGCAGAACAGGGCGGCGAGGCCGTCGAGGTAACGGTTGCCGTGCTCGTCGTAGACGTAGCAGCCCTCGCCGCGCACGATGATGGGCACCTCCTGCTCGGCGTAGGAGCCCATACGGGTGAAGTGCATCCAGAGATGCCGGCGGGCCAGCTCCTGAAGCTGCGATCGACCCTGTGCGCTGCCGGTGGTGACTGCCTGATCCTCTATCGCGGCCATTGCCCGCCCCTCTCTGATCCGTGTCCGCCACTTTGTCGACGCCCATGCGCCGATCTGTACAAGGTAGCCGCTGACCGTACCCTCTCGCAAGATGACGCTCGCGCACGTCCGCCGCGGGTCGGGAGCGCCGCTGCTGCTCGTCCACGGCGTCGGCTCGCAGCGCCAGATGTGGGAGCCGGTGCTCGACCTGCTCGCCCGTGAGCGCGACGTGATCGCCGTCGACCTGCCGGGTTTCGGCGACTCGCCGGTCCTCCGCGAGAAGCCGACCGTCGAGGCCCTCGCGCGCGCGGTTGCCGGCTGGCTGGACGAGCTCGGGCTGGCCCGGCCGCACGCGGCCGGGAACTCGCTCGGCGGCGGCGTTGCCCTCGAGCTCGCCCGCCTGGGACGGGCGCGCTCGGTCTGCGCCCTCTCACCCGCAGGCTTCGGCACGAAGCGCGAGGGCTCCTGGTCGCGCTTCCTGCTGGAGAGCTCGCATCGTGCGGCCCGCCTGCTCGACCCCGTCGCAGAGCTGGTCATGGGCGGCCCCGCGCGCCGCACGCTGGCGTGCTGGCAGCTCGTCGCCCGGCCCTGGCGCATTCCGCCGGCCGCGGCGGTATGCGCGATGCGCAACCTCGCCCGTTCGCCCGGCTTCGAGGCGACCCTCGCGGCGCTGGCAGACCACCGGTTCGAGGGCGCCTCGACGCCGTGCCCGGTCACCGTCGCCTGGGGCGAGCACGACCGGCTGCTGCTCTTCCGCCGCCACAGCGCCCGCGCCCGTCGCGTCCTTCCCCTCGCCCGCCACGTCACGCTGCACGGCTGCGGCCACGTCCCCACCTGGGACGACCCCGAGCAGGTGGCGCAGGTATTGCTCGAGGCCTCGGCCCGCGGCTGACTAGGCCGCAGCCTCGGCCGCGCGCAGCGGCGGCGGGGTGACCAGCGCGGCCACCACGACCATCGCGAAGGCGATGAGCTGGACGGCGATGCCGAGGGCGTCGCCGGGCATCGGATCTCCGAACACGATGATGCCGCCGGCGATGCAGGACACGTTGGCCGCGGTGGAGGTCGCGGCGATCACCGGGACGGCCGCCCCCTCCTGCAGGCCCCGCGCGGAGGCGTAGAACGCGACGATCGAGCCGAGGATGGCGACGCCCATCCAGGGCGAGAGCACGACACCGAGGACGCCCTCGCCGCCCAGGCCCGTCAGTGCCTTGATGGAGATGTCGGAGACGCCGAAGAGGATGCCGGCGGCGGCCCCGAGCATGACGCCGTGGTGGTGGTCTGGAGCGCCGAAGCGCGGGCCCGAGATCAGCAGGGCGCCGATCGCGAGCATCGCGGACTCGAACGCGATCATCCCGGCCAGCGAGTAGGAGGAGTGCGCGCCGTGGCTGGCCGGGAACGTGATGACCAGGAGGAAGAGCCCGGTGGCGGTCATGCCGACGCCGAGCCACTGCCGCGTGCCGACCTCGAAGCCGAAGATGCGCTCGGCCATCACGGCCATGATCACGACGCCGGTCGAGAGCACCGCCTGCACGACCGAGAGCGGCGCGAAGGCCAGCGCGGCGACGTGGAAGATCCACGCCCCCGTGGCGACCGCCATCCCGATCGCGAACCACTTGGAGCCGAACAGCGCGCGTCCTGTGCGCAGCGGATGGCGCACGTCCACCTTGGGCGCGGCATTGGCGCCACGGTGCTTGTAGAGGAAGCCCAGCTGCGTGGCCACGGCGCACGCGAGCGCGAGCAATATGCCCAAATTAGACAAGGTCAGTGAAGAAGTTGAGGTACCGCGGAGCGGCACGTGAGGACCGGCGTATGGAGCTGCTCCCCAGCCTGCCGGTCATCCTTCTCTCATCGGTTCTCGGCGCCCCCGCCTTGAGGGCGCGCGGACTAACTAACGTCCAGTCGCTCGCGTCGATGAAGCCTCCCGCTCCGTTGCTCCTGATCGACGTTGATGGAGTCATCTCCCTTTTCGGCTTCGATCAAACCGGACCTGCCGAGGGCCGGCGGCTGATGGTCACGGGCTCCCCACCTGCTCTCGGCGCGGCAGGACCGCCGAGCAGGTCGAGGACCTGCTCAGGTGCGCCCGCAGTCGCAGGATCACGACCTCGGGCGGCCTCAGCAGCCGCACCGGCAGGCCGCTCGTGCCGACGCCGGAGGTGACGTACAGGTGCCGGCCGCCCTCCTCGACATGGCCGCCGGCGTAGCGCTCGCCGAAGCGGGAAGGGATGAAGCGCCGGCGCAGGAGGGGAACGCCGACCTGGCCACCATGGGTGTGGCCCGAGAGGGTCAGCGCCACGCGTGCCGGGACATCCGGGAAGACGTCGGGGTCGTGGCTGAGAAGGAGGACCGCAGCGTTGGAGGGCACGGCGGCGAGGGCGTGCGCGACGTCGGCTCCGCGCGTGCGATGGTCCCCCACACCCGTCACCCACAGTTCCGGGGCGACGCGCCGCGCCTCGTCCTCGAGGACCGTGACCCCAGAGTCCCTGAGCGCCCCGCTGATCCGCGCGCCGCCCGCGTACCAGTCGTGGTTGCCGAGCACCGCGAGGACGCCGAGAGGGGCTCTCACGGCCCCCAGGGGGCGTGCGACGGCCCGAGCGTCCACGGAGCGCGCGAGCAGGGCCCGGCGATCGAGGTAGTCGCCCAGCAGGCAGACGAGATCCGGCCTCTGGACGTCAAGCGCTCGCGCGGCCCGCCTCACCGCACGCACGCCCATATAGGGCATGCCGGCATGGAGATCGGCGAGCACGCCCACCCGCAGCCCGTCGAGCTCCACGGGCCACGCAGGCAGGCGAAGCTCGACATGCCGCACCACCAGCCGCCGCGGCTCGATCCAGAACGCCCATACCCCCAGGCCGGCGATCACGCCGGCCGCGAGCAGTCGCGCCCTATGCGCGGCGTCAGGGCTTGTCGTCGTCCGTGCCGACGTCGCTCAGGTCGCCGAGGTCGTCGAAACCGCCCCCGGTCGTCCCGAAGCCGGACCCGATCTCCTCGAGCTCGGCGGCGTCGAACGCGGGGCCGAAGCCCTGCAGCCCGTCGCCGCCGTCGAGGCCGAGCTCGGCGGCGAGGTCGTCGCCCTCGAGCAGCCCGACGTCGTCGATGCCGCGGGGCAGCGGCTCCGAGGGCTCGATCTCGATCGTCCGGTAGCGCTTGAGCCCCGTGGCCGCCGGGATCAGCTTCCCGATGATCACGTTCTCCTTCAGGCCCGCCAGGCGGTCGATCTTGCCCTCGAGCGCGGCGTCGGTGAGCACCTTGGTCGTCTCCTGGAAGGAGGCCGCCGACAGGAAGGAGTCCGTCGCCAGCGACGCCTTGGTGATGCCCAGGATGATCTCCTCGGCCTCGGCGCCGTCCTTGCCCTCGCCGATCACCGCCTCGTTGATCTTGCGGAACTCGTGGCGGTCGACGAACTGCCCGGGCAGGAGGTTCGTGTCGCCCTTCTGGTCGACCCGGACCTTCTTGAGCATCTGGCGCACGATCAGCTCGATGTGCTTGTCGTTGATGTCGACACCCTGGGACTTGTAGACCTCCTGCACCTCCTTGACGAGGTACACCTCGGTCCGGGTCCGCCGCTCCTCGCGCGTTGCGCCGCCGTGGGCGAGCAGCTCGTGGGGGTAGAGGTTGCCCTCGTTGAGCTGGGTGCCGCCCTCGATCTTCTGACCTTCCTCGACGTGCAGGCGCGTACGGCGCGGGAAGGTGTGGCGGTGCTCCTCGCCCGCCTCGTCGGTGACGACGACGGTGCGCGACTTGTCGGTGTCCTCCACCGACACGACCCCGCCGAGCTCGGCGATCTTCGCGAGACCCTTCGGCTTGCGGGCCTCGAACAGCTCGACGATCCGCGGCAGGCCGTGCGTGATGTCCGCGCCGGCGACGCCGCCGGTGTGGAAGGTCCGCATGGTCAGCTGCGTGCCGGGCTCGCCGATCGACTGGGCGGCGATGATGCCCACCGCGTCGCCGATCTGGGCCATGATGCCGCTGGCCAGCGACCGCCCGTAGCAGTTCTGGCACACGCCGGAGGTCGCGCGGCACTTGAGGACCGAGCGGACCGGGATCGTGATGTCCTCCTGGCCGTCGAAGGCTTCGTACAGCTCGGCGAGCTGCTCGCGGCCGATGACCTGGTGGCGCTCGAGCACCTTGCGCCCGCGCTTGGTCTTGACCTCAGTGGCCGCCACGCGGCCGACCAGCATCTGGTTGGGCTCGCCGGTGACGGCGCGCAGCGGGGTTTCGAGGTGCTCCTCGGTCCCGCAGTCCTCGATGCGGATGATCACGTCCTGGGCGACGTCGACCAGACGCTGGGTGAGGTAGCCCGAGTCGGCGGTGCGCAGCGCGGTGTCCGCCAGGCCCTTGCGGGCGCCGTGGGTCGAGGTGAAGTACTCGAGCACGTCGAGGCCCTCCATGAAGTTCGCCTTCACGGGCCGCTCGATGATCTCGCCCTTCGGGTTGGCCATCAGGCCGCGCATGCCCGCCAGCTGGCGGATCTGCTTGAACGACCCGCGGGCGCCCGAGTTGGCCATCATGTAGATCGGG
>DASQFQ010000340.1:0-1791 GCA_035633075.1 Solirubrobacteraceae bacterium
GCCACGCCGATGCCGATGATGATCAGCCCGGCGACCACCACGATCACCCGTCCGGCGGGCCACGCCAGCACACCTGACGTGGCTTGCTTCTGGGACTGCGAACTCGACGCTCCCGAGCCGAGCGCGACCGAAGCAGCGCTGACCCCCAACGCGGCGTAGATCACGGCCCTAGCCCCGCTGGTGACCTGCTTCCGGACTCGCTCGGCACCTTCACGGTTGCGATAGCCCCAAATGGCCTCACTGGCCTGCCACAGCGCCAGCGCCACCAAGCCGACCGCAACCAGCCACAGCAGGACCTTGCCAAAAGGCTGACTAGCCAGCGTTTTCAGCGCCCCGGAGGTGTCGGCGCTCTTGCTGTCCGACGCGCTCCACGCGATCTGCACCGCCAACCAGCCGATTAGGAGGTGCACGACGCCGTAAGCGATGAGCCCGGCGCGCGCGACCAGCGCCAGCGACGCACTGTCGCCGGCCTGTTCGGCCTTGTCGCTGGCTCGGGTTGACATCGCTGGCGCCCTACGCTTCGGCACCGAGTCTAGCCCAGCGAAACACATGGTCCCAAACACGAGCACTCCCGCTTCTGGAGGGCGGCGCGCCTGTCTATCGGGCGCCCTTTCGGGGTACGTACGGGGTAACCAATCGAAAGGCCGGTCCGCGGCTTATGCTCACCATCCTCATCATCGTGGTCGTGCTGCTCCTCCTGTTTGGCGGCTTCGGCTACAGCCGTCGCGGCCGCGGCGCCTAGTCGCACATCGGCGTCCCGGCCCGCGCGGCGCGCCCGGGGCCGACCGGTCGCGGGACCGTCTTCAAGAGCGGCATGTCTCGGCTGCCCTACATGACGAACTCCGTCTCTGAGGCCGTCCTCATCACGGCTGTTCCTCCGGCCTCATCCGCGGCAGGGCGGAGCGCCTCGGCGCGCCCCGGCTGGACAGTCCCCGCCCCTGGCCTGGGGACGAATCTCGCAGCGCCGTCGTCACGGGGGCGAGTCGCCCGCTAGGCGCCACGATGACCGTGCCGCGATTCGGGTGTAGGGTCGCTCACGCCGCTTTGCGCCGGTCGCACCGCGGCCAGGCAACTTCGCGACCAGAGGGTGGTGGCAAGTGAGATCCGGAATCGTCACTCTTGTGTATTTCGTCGTCGGGGTGCTAGTCGCGGCCTCACACCACTACTTCGCGCACGCCGGCACTCTCAAGCCCCTCCTGTCAGCGCTGCTGGCCATCGTCCTTTGGCCGCTCCTGCTCCTCGGCATCAGCCTCCACATCAAATAGGCACGTCTGCGGGATCGAACCGGCGGTCCTATGGGGCTTCAACCAGACGCTCGTGCGTTGGGCTGACTGGGCCGAAGCCGAGGTCGCGCCCTGGACCGACGTATCCCCCTCCCCGGAGAAGCGGCGCCGCGCGCGCTCGAGATCCTCAGCGACGCGCTTCGGCCGCGAGACGCAACCGCCGGCCGCGACTGACAGCACGCTCACCAGCAGACGCGGCTCCACCGCGTCGAGGTCGTCCACAAGTCGCTCATCCTCCACGAGGGAACCGCCATCACACGCGCCGTCACGCACCAGAAGCGCGCGTGCAGCTCGCCAGTCCTTGACCTCCGCTCCTCCCTTCGCGTGCCAGCGAGCGTCCCGGTAACCACGCCCGAGACGCCCGCTCAGGACGAGGCCCGAGCGTGCGGGGGGTCAGGGCACGGACGCCTGCTTGGTCCGGGACGAGCGGGAGCGCCGGGGCGCTCCCGCCGTCGGTCCTTCAGATCTGGAGTCCAGCGCTGGCGGACATCATCGGTGCGCGTCGCGC
>DASQFQ010000341.1:0-2331 GCA_035633075.1 Solirubrobacteraceae bacterium
GAGGCGCCGGAGGGCGCTCCGGGCGAGCCGGGCGAGGCCACCCCCTCGGTTCCCGAGCCCCAGGAGGGCGAGGTCTCTCCCTCGGTTCCGGCTCCCGACGCCGGCGACGACTCGCCGCCCGCCGGCGAGCCCGCGGACCCCGAGGCGCCCGGTCCCGAGATCGAGGGGCTGGAGAAGCTCGACCAGGCGGCCACCTCCGAGGTGGGCGACGACGCCGCCGAGGCCGAGCGGCCCGCTGCCGAGGCCGAGCCGCCGGCTGCTGAGCGCCCGAGCGGCCCCAGCAAGGCGGAGGACGGCGGGTCCAAGGAGGACGTCATCCCGGGCGCCCACCTCGAGCCCGACCTCGTTCTGGAGGAGAAGCGGCCCGCGGAGGGCGAGTACGGCGACTACGACCAGTACGCCGAGGCCGGTGCGACCGAGGAGGGCGAGGACGGCCTCGCCGAGCCGGCTCCGGTGGCGCACACCCCGCTCGAGCTGGCGGCCGACGCCCGCTACAACGCGACCGGCAAGCGCAAGCGCGCCGTCGCGCGCGTGATCCTGAAGCCGGGCGAGGGCACCTACAGCGTCAACGGCCGCCACCTCGACGAGTACTTCCCGCGCGTGCGACTGCAGCGCATGGCGCACCAGCCGCTCGAGGCGGCCGGCTACGACACGCGCATGGACGTGATCGCCCGCATTCACGGGGGCGGCGTGTCCGCCCAGGCGACGGCGCTGCGCCACGGGATCGCCCGTGCGCTCGTGGAGGCCGACCCGGCGCTCCGCGGCGAGTTGAAGAGCCGCGGCTACCTCACACGCGACCCGCGCGTGAAGGAGCGCAAGAAGGCGGGGCTCAAGAAGGCCCGCAAGCGGCCGCAGTTCTCGAAGCGCTAGAGGCACCCATGCGGCTGTTCGGGACGGACGGGGTCCGCGGGGTCGCGGGAGAGTTTCTGACCGCCGCCCTGGCCCTGAAGCTGGGCAGGGCGGCGGCGCTCACCTTGCCCGCCGAGCACCCCCAGGTCCTGATCGTCCGCGACACGCGCGAGTCGGGCGAGATGCTCGAGGCTGCGCTCGCGGCCGGCATCGCGGCGGGCGGCGGCCATGCCCTGCTCGGCGGCGTCCTACCGACCCCCGGCGCGTCGGTGCTGGTCCGGCGCTACGGCTTCGACATGGCCGCCGTGGTGTCGGCGTCGCACAACCCCTACCAGGACAACGGCATCAAGTTCTTCGGCCCCGAGGGCATGAAGACCGGCGACGACCAGGAGGCCGAGATCGAGCGGCGCCTCGACGAGCCGAGCGCCCGGATCGGCCGCCTGCGCGAGCTGCACGGCGCGGCCGGCGACTATCTGCGCGAGCTCGAGCTGAGGTTCTCCGGCCTCGACCTGAGCGGCATCCGCGTCCTGCTCGACTGCGCCAACGGCGCCACCTATCGCGTGGCGCCCGAGATCTTCCGGCGCCTGGGCGCGGACGTTGACGCGATCGCGGTCGAGCCCGACGGCCGCAACATCAACCAGGGCGTCGGCTCGACCCATATCGAGGCGCTCGCGGAGCGCATCGGCGGGCACGACGTGGGCTTCGCCTTCGATGGCGACGGCGACCGGGTGCTCGCCATGGACCGCAACGGCACCGTCGTCGACGGCGACGAGCTGATGGCGCTGGCGGCCCTGCACCTGCGCGGCAGCGGCCGCCTGGCCGGGGACGGCGTGGCCGTGACGGTGATGACCAACTACGGCTTCCACCGCGCCATGGAGGACGCGGGCATCGAGGTGGCCACCACCTCGGTCGGCGACCGCCACGTGCTGGCCGAGCTCGTCCGGCGCGGGTGGGCCCTCGGGGGCGAGCAGTCGGGGCACATCATCGACACCGGCTTCGTTCCCTCCGGGGACGGCACGGCGGCGGCGCTGCTGGCGCTCGAGGCGCTCGCCGGCCGCGACCTCGCGGACCGCGGCGCCATGGAGAAGCTCCCGCAGCGGCTGGTGAACGTGCGCGTGCGCGACCGCACCGCCCTGAAGGGCGCCGACGCGGTCTGGGCCGCCGTCGAGCGCGAGTCCGAGGCGCTCGAGGGCCGCGGCCGCGTGCTCGTGCGCCCGTCGGGGACGGAGCCGCTCGTGCGCGTGATGGTCGAGGCGCCGGCCGAGGACGAATGCGAGGAGATCGCGAGCCGCCTGGCGAATCTGGTGGAAACAGAGCTCGGTTGACCGCTTCGGAGCTACGCTAGAGCCGCGCAATGTGCGGGATCATCGGATACGTCGGGTCGCGGGACTGCCGCGACCTTCTCCTTCAGGGCCTTCAGCGCCTGGAGTACCGCGGCTATGACTCGGCCGGGCTGTCGCTCGCCACGAACGGGTCGATCGA
>DASQFQ010000342.1:0-5013 GCA_035633075.1 Solirubrobacteraceae bacterium
CCCGTCGCCGCCATGAGAACGCCTCAGCCGGCTTGACCTCGCCGCATCGATTGCACTTTTCAGGGTCTTCCTCAGGCTCGTACACGAACACATGTTCGTACACGGCTCGGACGGAACCGGAACCGTGTCGTAGACTCGACCGGCACCACGGGGAGTGGCGCAGTCTGGTAGCGCACCCGGCTGGGGGCCGGGCGGTCGCAGGTTCAAATCCTGTCTCCCCGACTTAGGCGAAAGCCCCGCAAACGCAACGACTCTTCGCGATTCACACGGACCCGGCGCGTCTACGCCTGGCCGTCGAGCTGGCGCGGACGAAGCGGTCGCGGGGGGCGACGGCGGCGCCGGAGCCGTGCGAAGGCTCACGGGTGGCCGGGGCGCGGACGTGGTGCTCGACTTCGTGGGCACCGACCCGACCCTGGCCGACTCGATCGAGATGGCCGCCCGCGGCGGCACCTACGCCCTCGTCGGGTACGGCTCCCTGTCGGCGCCCGCCACCGCGCTCGTGGTCGACGAGGGCGCCGTGGTCGGCAACCTGGTCGGCACGTGGACGGACCTGTGGGAGCTGCTCCAGCTGCACGCTCGCGGGCGGGTGACGCTGCGGATCGAGACGCATCCGCTGGCCGCCGTCAACGACGTCCTCGACCGGCTGCGCGAGGGCGCCATCCTCGGCCGAGCCGTGCTCGTCTCCGCATAGACTCAGCCCGATGACGGCCGACAGCTCCGAGACCGCTTCGAGTCCGCGCTTCTTGCCGGTCAGCGACGACGCCAGCGAGCGGATCGCCTACCAGATCCGGGTCCACCTCGCGGAGAACGCCCTGCAGCCAGGGGACCGCATCGGTACGGAGGCCGAGCTCGCACGCGAGTTCGGCGTCAGCCGTCCGACGTTGCGCGAGGCTGTGCGGCTGCTTGCCGGCTCACACCTGATCCATGTCAGCCAGGGCCGCGCCGGCGGCATCTTCGTGGCCAACACGGCGAACGATGGCATGGGGCGCGACGTGAGCGACGCGATCGCGACGATGCTCGCCGCCGACAGCGTCTCGCTGCACCAGCTCCTCGAGGCGCGCATGTTCCTCGAGGTGCCACTCGCCGGCCTAGCCGCGGAGAATGCGACCGACGAGACGGTGCGCGGGCTCGAGGCCGCGATCGCGGACGCCCAGGGCAACCACCCCGCGAGCGACGAGTTCCGGCTCGCCGACGGGCGCTTCCACGAGCTGCTGGCGACCGCTGCCGGCAACGAGCTCCTGATGGCGTTCACGCGCTGGATCCTCGACGTGCTCCAGCCGTCGCTCGTCAAGCGCATCGGCGCCTCGATCGACGGATCGGCGATCATCGCGCAGCACGGGGCGATCCTTCGCGCGGTGAAGCGGCGCCAGCCGGCGGCAGCGCAGCGGGCGATGCGACAGCACCTCGAATACCTGTGCGCGACCGTGCGGGCGCTCGAGGGCGAGCCACGCTGACATTCCAAACAGTCAAATGATTTTGCGGACTCGGCTCGGTGTACGATGCCTGTCGTGAGGGAGAAGTACCGGCCGGAGCCGCCACGGACTGTTCGTGAGGCGGCGCTCGAGGTCATGCGGCGCCGGGGCATGACCACGATCTTCTCGAACCCGGGCTCGACCGAGATCGCCTTTCTGGTTGACCTTCCTCCCGACCTGCGGTTCGTCCTCGCCCTGCACGAGGCGTCGGTGGTCGGTCTGGCGACCGGCTGGGCCATCGGGCGCGACGAGCCGGCGTTCGTCAACCTCCACACCACCGCCGGCCTTGGCAATGCCGTCGGCGCGCTCGCCACGGCGAGGGCGAACCGGGCGCCGCTCGTCGTCCTCGTCGGCCAGCAAGACCGCCGGCACCTCGCGGCCGAGCCGTTCCTCGCCGGCCGCCTCGCAGGGCTCGCCGGCGACTATCCCGTCTGGGTGCACGAGCCGGCGCGTGCGCGGGACGTGCCCGTGGCGCTGGACAGGGCGTGGCACGAGGCCTCGGCCGGCCGCGGGCCCGCGCTCGTCATCGTGCCCATGGACGACTGGACGGCGCCGGCCGAGGATGGCATGGCCCTGCTCACGCCGGCGCGACTGCATCGCGCCGCCGAGCTCGACGCGGAGGCGGTCGGGGAGCTCGCCGGCATGCTCGGCGAGGCGCGGGCGCCCGCGCTCGTGGCGGGCGCGGGCGCGGATGACGCACGTACCTGGCAGGCGCTCGTCGCGCTCGCCGAGCGCCTGGCATGCCCGGTATGGCAGGAGCCGTTCGGGGCGCGCGCCGGCTTCCCCCAGGACCATCGGCTGTTCGCCGGGCACCTTCCCGCGGCGCGATCCCGACTGCGCGCCACGCTTGCGGCGCACGACCTGGTGGTCGTCGTCGGCGCGCCGGCCTTCCGGCAGTACGCGTACGAGGCGGGGTCGCTGGTCGAGGACGGTACGCGGCTCGTCGTGCTGACCGACGACCCGTCCGAGGCGCACCGCAGCCCGGTGGCGCTCGCGCTGGTCGGGCCCCTGGCGCGCGCGTGCGAGATCCTGGCGGAGCTGGTCCCGGCCCGCGATCGGGCGTCGTCGCAGCCGCGGTGGCGCCCGCCGCCGCCGCCACCACCGAAGGCGGGAGCGCCGCTGCGGGCTGCGCATCTGCTGGCGGCGCTCGCGGAGCGCCTCCCGCAGGACGCGGTGTTGGTCGAGGAGACGCCGTCGAGCCGTCCCGAGCTGCAGGCGCGCGTGCAGGCAGGCGCGCCGCTCGGCTTCCTCAGCGCCGCGATGGGCGGACTCGGGTTCGCGCTCCCCGCCGCGACCGGCCTGCGGATGGCGCGGCCAGACCGGCCGGTGGTCGCGGTGGTCGGCGACGGTTCGGCGCTCTACGCGATCCAGGCGCTGTGGAGCGCGGCGCACTACGGCGCCGGTGTGCTGTTCGTCATCCTCGCCAACGGGCGCTATGCGGTCTTGGACCGGCTCGCCGAGGCGGTTGACGGCGAGCCTCCGTGGCCGGCCTTCGAGGCTGTCGACGTGTCGGGCCTGGCCCGCGCGCTCGGTTGCCGGGCTGAGCGCGTCGATGACCACGCCGGCATGCTCCAGGCACTCGACGCGGTGCTCCCCACCCTCGCCCGCCGGAGCGAGCCGCTCGTGCTCGAAGTGGTCGTCGAGGCTGACGAGACCTTCGACCCGTAGCGTGCGCCCCTATATATCAAGGAGTTTTACGCGGCCGCTTCGCAAGGATAGTGTGGGGCGCTCCACTGAGGACGAAGGGATGCATGCCTGAAGCTGCGCAGACGGAGTTCTGGCGCGATCTGAAGCCGATCGACAGGGGCCGCGCTGGACTACTTCGACGTCCACGACTACATCGACATCTGCAAGGAGCACTACGAGTAGGTCGGCTTGGGCCGGCTCGATCGACGCGCTGTTGCGCTGACTGACGACGACATGAGGAGGAGCACATGACGACGGTCGACCTCGAGCAGCAGCGGCTGCTCATCGGCGGCGAGTGGAAGGAGGCGTCCGGCCGCAACACCTTCGAGAAGGCGGATCCGCTCAACGGGCGGCCCGTGACGGTTGCGGCCGCGGCCGGGCGGGAGGACTCGCGGCGCGCGGTCGAGGCGGCTCGCGACGCCTTCCAGGGCTGGGCTGACACGCCCGCGGGTGAGCGGCGGGCGCTGCTGAACCGGGCGGCGGACCTCCTGATGGAGCGCGCGCCCGAGGTGGCCGGGGTGATGACCGAGGAGGTCGGGGGCACCTTCGGGTGGGGGATGTTCAACTGTGATCTTGCCTCGCGGATGCTGCGCGAGGCGGCGGCGCAGGCCTACTCCGTCGTCGGCGAGGTCATCCCGTCCGACGTGCCGGGCGCGCTCGCGATGGGCGTCCGCCAGCCGGCTGGCGTGGTGGTCGGGATGGCGCCGTGGAACGCGCCGGTGATCCTCTCGACGCGGGCCGTGGCGACGCCGCTGGCGTACGGCAACACCGTCGTGCTGAAGGCGTCGGAGCAGTGCCCGCGCACACACGCAGCCGTGGTGCGCGCGCTCGTCGACGCAGGGCTGCCGGCCGGCGCGATCAACCTGATCATCCATGCGCCCGAGGACGCGCCCGAGGTGGTCGACGAGCTAATCGCCCACCCGGCCGTCCGCCGCGTCAACTTCACCGGTTCGACGCGGGTGGGGAAGATCATCGCCCAGAAGTGCGCCGAGCACCTCACGCGCTGCCTGCTCGAGCTGGGCGGCAAGGCGCCGCAGGTCGTGCTTGCCGACGCCGATCTCGAGGCCGCGGCGGACGCGGCGAGCTTCGGCGCGTTCATGAACTCGGGGCAGGTCTGCATGTCGACGGAGCGCATCGTCGCGGACCGCTCCGTCGCCGACGAGCTCGGATTCAAGCTCGCGGACCGGGCGGGCAGGCTCACGGTCGGAGACCCGCGCGATCAGGGCACGATGATCGGACCGGTGATCACCGACGGTGCGCGCGAGCGCATCATGGAGCTGATCGAGGACGCCGGCTCCAAGGGGGCCGAGGTGCTCGCCGGCGGCGACGCCGACGGCAACCTCATCACCCCGACCGTGCTTGCCGGCGTGACCCCGGAGATGCGCATCTATGGCGAGGAGTCCTTCGGCCCGGTGGTGGCGATCGTGCCGGTGGAGGGCGTCGACGAGGCGGTGCGCGTGGCCAACGACACGGAGTACGGCCTCGCGGCGGCCGTGTTCGGCGAGGATGTCGACGCCGCGATGCAGGTCGCTCGGCGGATCGAGAGCGGCATCTGCCACATCAACTCCTCGACGGTGCACGACGAGCCGCAGATGCCCTTTGGCGGCGTGAAGTCGAGCGGCTGGGGGCGCTTCGGCGGCCGCGCTGCGCTCGAGGAGTTCACCGAGCTGCGGTGGATGACCGTGCAGCAGACGTCACGGCACTACCCCATCTGAGCGGCCTGCCGCTGCAGGATCCGGACATCATGTGCGAGGTGTTCATCCTTGCGCCGACCGATCTTGTCGACGACCACGAGATCCTCGACGGCGAGCGGTCGTTCGCTTGACCAGCCAAGTACCGTAGGTGTTGGAGGGCA